>DASWCW010000042.1:0-63916 GCA_036395835.1 Xanthobacteraceae bacterium | reverse complement strand
ACGCTCGCCCCGATCCGGTAGCAAAGGGTTGAGAATGCGCCATTCCGTATCCGTCAGATCGCCCCGACTCACGGCTGCCCTCCCTCCAGAAAGGCAGCCTTGAATCATTCATCTATGAAAAAACCGTCAACACGGCCTAGTCTCATCCGTACGCTCTCCGCTGCGTCGAACGCGAATCCCGCGCGAGGCGCACTGGCTGACGGCGCGGCAACCCGAAACCGGAGACCCGGAGGCTAGCGGACGATGGTTAACACCAGGTTCAGCCATCGAGACCGGAGCCCTGTACCGGTGCCGCTCGCCCTTCCCTCGTCCTGCCGGCGGCAGTAGTGCTAATATAAGCTTCAAATACTTATTGAAGCAATCCAAAGATGTTTTCTGGCGAATTGAACGGGTCCAACGGATTGGTTTTATTCAGATTTTTTATGAACGGCGGGCCCGGAATCGGCGGATTCTGCCGCCGATTACCCGATTTTCCCGGCATCAGCCGCCGATTTGGAAGCGGACGTAGACCGGCAGCATGATGACGATGATGACCACCGGGAACACGCATACCGTCAGCGGGACCGACAGCTTGGCCGGCAGGCTGTACGCCTTCTCCTCGGCGCGCGAGAGGCGCTGGTGGCGCATGTCGTCGCTGTAGACCCGCAACGCGTCGGTGAGGCTCGAGCCGAGCTCTTCGGATTGCTGCAGCAGGGTCGCGAACGAGCGCGCCTCGTCGAGCCCGAGCCGGTCGCCGAAATGCTCGAGCGCCTCGCTCAGGGAGCGGCCGGCGCGGATCTCGAGCGTCGCCATGTAGACGTTGGCGCTCAGCGAAGGATAGGAGTCGCTGAGCTCGCGGCCGACGCGGTCGAGCGCCGCCTCCATCCTCAGCCCGGCATCCGCGCATACCACCAGGAGATCCATGAAGTCCGGGAAACCTGCCCGATGCTCGTTCTCGCGGGCGCGGATGCGGCGCTTCAAATAGAAGCTCGGCACGAAATAGCCGGCAAACCCGGCCCCCCAGACGAAGAACCAGATGTCGCCGCCTGGATTGTCGACCACCGCCGGCACCAGCAGAAGAGCCGCGACCGCGAGTCCCAATCCGGTCAGGATGCGGGCGAGAAAAAAGAACGTCGGAGCCCGCGGATCGAGAAAACCGGCTTGGACGAGGCGCCGCTTGAGCTCGCGCTGATTGTCCGTTTCCGAGCCGGAGAAATGCCGCGTGGCGTAATCCATCAGGCGCGCGGCGGCCTTTTGGCTGGCGTAGCGCATGGAGTCGCTTCCGGCCCGATCCTCCCCCGACAGCACGCCGGCGGCGCGCCGGCGCACCCCGCGCCGCACCCGGATCGTCGCCATGATCCCGAAGGCGACCGTCGAGGTCGCCAGAAAAACCAGCAGGCTCAGGATCAGATTGTCCCCGAACAATTCGTCGAGGAGATCGAAAACCGTGTCCATGTTCAGATCCGGAAATTCACCATGCGGTACATCACGAGATCGCCGACCGCCATCCACAGACAGGCAAGGCCGAGCCCGATCTTGGTGACGCGATGGTCCCAGATGCTGCCGTAGAAATCCGGCGCGACCAGGCCGAGCAGGAAGAAGATGGCAACCGGCAACCCGGACAGGAAAAAGGCGGAGAATTTGCCTTCGGCGGCGAGCGCCTTGATTTTTCGCCGCATCTTGAAGCGCTGGCGGATGGTCGCGGACAGGTTCTCCAGGATCTCGCTCAAGTTGCCGCCGGTCGAGCCCTGGATCGCCACCGCGGTGACGAACAGCGGCAGATCCTCCTGACCGACGCGGAACGCCAGATTGCGCATCGCGGTCTCCAGATCCGCCCCATACGTGATCTCGTCGGCGGCCATGCCGAACTCGGTGCCGACCGGGTCCTTGATCTCGCGCGCCACCATCGACACGGCGACCGGAATCGGATGGCCGGCGCGCAGGCTGCGGACGATGATGTCGATGGCGTCCGGAAACTGCTCGCCGAACTTGCGGTGCCGGCGCCGGCGCAGGAAATGCAGCCCGAGATAGGGCAGGACCACGGCGGCGATCAACGCCGCCGCCGCAGCCTGGAAGATGTCGTTGCGTATCCACGTTACGGCGCCGAACGCCAACAGCATCCCAAGACCGATGATGGCCGCAAGCCGCCCGAACCCGATGGTCAGCCCCGACTGCAGGATGAGCCGGTTGAGCGACAGGATCGGCAGCCCATAGAGGCCGCCGGCCGTGAGCCCGCGTTCGCGGCGCAGCTGAACCAGCACGCTTTCCCGGTCGGGCGGTCCTTCAACAGCCGCAGCCGGCGGTTGATGCGGCTGCGGTAGGAGGCGGTCGAAAAGCACAGCAGATACACCGCTTCCACGAACAAGACCGCGGACGCGGCCGCCAAAAAATAGATCAAATACGCGGAATCCAGATCGAACGGCATCGGCATCACAGCGGCTTGCTGGGATCGAAATAGCTGCCCGGAATCACGATTCCCTTGGCGACGAGGTCCTGGAGGAACCGCGGCCGGATGCCGGTGGCCTGGAAATGCCCGTGCACGGTGCCGTCCTCGCCGGTGCTCTCGCGCACGAAGCGATAGATCTCCTGCATCTGGATGATGTCGCCTTCGAGCCCGGTCAGCTCCGCGATGCTGGTGATGCAACGCTTGCCGTCCGAGAGCCGCTGCAGCTGCACGATCACCCGGATGGCCGCAGCGATCTGGCCGCGGATGCTCGCCACCGTCATCGGCATCCCGGCCATGCCGATCATCTGCTCGAGCCGCGAGATCGCGTCGCGCGGGGTATTGGCGTGGACGGTGGCCATCGAGCCTTCGTGGCCGGTGTTCATCGCCTGGAGCATGTCGAAGGCCTCCTCGCCGCGGCACTCGCCGAGGATGATGCGGTCGGGTCGCATGCGCAGCGCATTCTTGACGAGCTCGCGCTGGCGGATCTCGCCCTTGCCCTCGATGTTCGGCGGGCGCGTCTCAAGACGCCCGACATGGGGCTGCTGCAGCTGCAACTCCGCCGCGTCCTCGATGGTGATCAGGCGCTCCCTCTCGGAAATGAAAGCGGAGAGCGCGTTGAGCATCGTGGTCTTTCCGGAACCGGTGCCCCCGGAGATGATCAGCGTGACGCGCGCCTTCACGGCCGCGGCGAGCAGATCGGCCATCGGCTGGCGAATCGCACCGATGTCCACGAGCTTCTTGAGACTGAACGGCTTCTTGGAGAACTTGCGGATCGACACCAGCGGTCCGTCGACCGCGATCGGCCGCACCGCGATGTTGATGCGCGAGCCGTCGAGCAGCCGCGCGTCGCACAACGGCTGCGACTCGTCCACCCGCCTGCCGACCGCCGATACGATCTTGTTGACGATCCGGATCAGATGCGCCTCGTCCTTGAAGCGCACGAGAGTGGGCTCGAGCATGCCGGCGCGCTCGACGTAGACCTTCTCGTGGCTGTTGATCAGAATGTCGTTGATGGTCGGATCCTTGAGCAACGGCTCGATCGGCCCGAGGCCCATCATCTCGTCGAGAATCTCGGTGACGAAATCTTCGAGCTCCTGGGCGTTGAGCGCCAGCCGCTCCGCCACGGTATATTGCGAGACCAGCGCATGAATCTGCCGGCGGACTTCGTCCTCCGGCATCTTCTCGAGCGCGGACAGGTTGATCTCCTCGATCAGCCGGCGATGCAGGCGGACTTTTGCGTCGAGCAGCTTCGCGCTGAGCAGCGTGCCGGCGCGCTCGGGCGGTTCCGCAGCCGGCTCGGGCTCGACGGCTGCCGGGACGGACGTGGCCGCCGGCGCCGGCGTCGACTCCACGGCGGGCACCAGCTCCGGCGCAACCATCCGGCGGGAGGTGAAACGTCCGAGCATCTTGCGGTTCCTCGTCAGGTTCTCGACGGCTCGCAGCGGTCATGATGGCGAGAGCGCCTCAGCGCGCCCACAGCACTCCCCGGCCCCGCCGCAGGCCGCCGGCGGCCGCTTGAGAAGCGGCCTTGGGCTCGGTCGGCGGGAACAGGAATTTCTTGAGCGCCGCCGAGATGTTGTTCCCCGGCCGCACTTCCTCGAGTGGAACGCCACGATCGATCGCTTCGCGCACCAGGCGGTAATTGTTGGGAATGGTGCTGCCGAGCGCGGCGCCCAGCGTCTGCTCGATGTCGCCACGGCGCAGGCCGGAACCGAACAGCTGCTGCTCGAACCGGTTGACGATCACCTGCGGCTGCGGCCCGCCCTTGAGACGCTCGCCGATCGCCGCGACCAGCTGCTTGGCGTGCCGCAGGCCCGGAACCGTCATCTCGGTGACCACGAACAGCCGATTGGAGCCGATCAGCACGCTGTCGGTCCAGGCGAACCAGGTCCGCGGCATGTCGATCACGACGTGATCGAACCGCGAAGACACCATATCGAGCAGTCGCGTGACCACGTCGGCATCGAACGAGCGCATCTCCGCCGGACGGTTCGGTGCGGCAATCAGCGACAGACCCGAACCGTGCTGGGAGAGCATCACTTCCAGCAATTGGCCGTCGAGCCGCTCCGGCCGCGGCTCGATCTCGCCGATGTCGAGGCGCGGCTCGATATCGAGATAATCGGCGCAGGCGCCGTGCTGGAAATCGAGATCGACCAAACAAGTCGAGGCGGCGCCGCGGGGTGCGTGGCGCATGAGCAGCATCGCGGTCTCGACCGCCAGCGTAGTCACCCCGACGCCGCCCGCCGCCGGCAGAAACGTGTAGATCTCCGCCTCCGTGGCGCTGTCCGCGCCGGAACCTTTGGCGACCCGCCCGCAGGCGCGTACCAGCTCGACCGGATCGACCGGCTTGACCAGGAAATCGGCGATGCGCAGTTGGATGAGCTGCCGCGCCACGGTCTCGCTGAAGCCTGCGGCGATCACCAGGATCGGCACCGATCCGGCAAGCCGCCTCGCCAGGTTTTGCAGGGCGGCTATTTCGTCGGAACGGGTGGCGTCGACATCGACCAGGAGCACGGCGGCATCGCCGACGGGGAGCTTCTCTTCGGTTCCGCCCACAGCGCCGGCGACAACGGCCAGGTCGATCTGCGGACTGCGGCCGAACGTGGCGCGCAACAATTGCTCGAATTCGGCGTCGGCGGTGATCGCAACGATCCGCACGCCTCGCGAAGCCGGTGTCTGCGGACCATCAGCCATGATCTTCCCACTCGTTGCGATTCGGCAGGACGCCGGCCGGGCTCAGGGACTCGGCGCGCCGCTCGGCGCCGCCGGCGCGGTCACGATCGGCGTGTATTGGACCGAGCTCGTCCCGGTGCCCTGCGGCGGAATCACTTTGTTGTGTCTGTAGCGTTCGATCGCGCTCTGGACGCGCTGCCCGTTGGCGGCGATCTCACGGTTCGCGGCGACCGCCGGCCACGGATCGATGGTCTCGATCGCCACGTTCGAAGCGACGGAATTGCCGGCTTGAAAGCTCACGCCCTCGCGGCGGTCGTAATAGATATCCGAGCAGGCCCCCAGCAGGGCCGCCGCCAGCAGCGCCGGCGCGAGCATCGGCCGGCGAAACGATCGATCATGGCGCGGCATGAACCGGCCTCCCGCCGAGGTCGAGGATGTGGCCCACAGGCGGCGGCTGGACGTCCGCGAGCCGGCGCTTGATCGTTGGCGTGATCTCGGCCTCTCCCAGCAGGAACAGATCGGCGTCGTTCGCGGGCTGCGCGTCGTCGGTCGGCACCCGGGCGATCTCGCCCGGCCGCATCGGCTGCACGATGCGCGGCGTCACGATGATGACGAGGTCCGTCTCCTTCTTCTGATAGAGCGCGCTGCGGAACAACGCGCCCAGCACCGGCACGCTTCCGAGCCACGGCAGCTGCTTCTGCTGCACGTCGAGATTGTTCTGCAGCAGGCCGCCGATCGCGAAGCTCTGGCCGTCGCGCAATTCGACCGTGGTGTTGGCGCGCCGCACGATGAGGCTCGGGATGGTGGTGCCGTTGACCTGGATGATATTGGTAGGATCGAGCTGGCTGACCTCCGGCTCGATCTTCAGATTGATGACGCCGTTGCTCAGCACGGTCGGCGTGAACGCGAGGCCGACGCCGAACCGCTTGAACTCGATCGTGATCTGGCCGAGCGAGCTCGACACCGGGAACGGGAATTCGCCGCCGGCCAGAAAGCTGGCCGTGTCGCCTGAGAGCGCCACGAGATTCGGCTCGGCGAGCCGTCGCGCCACGTCGCGCTCCTCGAGCGCGTTGATGACGGCGTCGACGTGGACGCCGCGCGCGAGCAAGCCGCCGATCACGGCCACGCTCCCGAACGGCGGATTGCTCGAGATCAGCCCCGCCTGGCCGACCGCGGCGACCACGTTCTTGGTCACCAGGTCCCACTGGATGCCGATCTCGCGCGCGGCACGGCGCTGAATCTCGACGAAGCGAACCTCGAGCAGGACCTGCTGGGACTGCAGCACCTGCACCGAATTGATGACGTCCGGGCCGAACTGGCGCGCAATGGTCACCGCCTTGTCGAGCGTCGGTCCGTCCGCACAGGTGCCCGAGAGCATGATCCGTCCGTTGACGGAGGAGACGCGGAAATGCGCCTGGGGGAAGCGTTGCCTGAGCTCCGCCGCGAGCCGGGGAACGTCGTAGGAGACTTCGATGTCGAACACGCCGGCCAGCTTCTTGCCTTCGGCATAGACCGAGACCCGGGTCGTGCCGATTTTCTTGCCGAGGACCGAGAGCGAATGATCGGTCAGCGGCACCACGTCGGCGATCTCCGGGTCGCCGACCACGATGTTGACGAAATTGGTGTCGGTACGGATGTTCTGCGACTTGCCGGTCGTGACCACGATGGATTCGGTGCGCTTGCCGGAACCGAGCACGACCGGCGAATCCGCCGCGTGTGCAGAGGCGATCGGCCAGAGCATGGCTGCGGCGGCGATCGCAATCGCCGCGATGAAGGCGCCCAGTATCCCGGCGCCGCGGCATGCGCGTTTTCCGGCAAACGGAGCTTGCAGGCGTCTCAATGAATTCTCCCCATGCATTCCCGATTTCAGCGATGATCGTCAGCGCGGATTGGCCTCCCGCCAGTCGGCGTCCTCCGCCGGCACGCTGTATTCCTCGCGCTTGGAAGCGCGGGTGATCACCACCTTGGCGTAACGGCTCGCGTCTCCGGCGCGCGCCGGAGCGTCATTGACGAGATCCCCGACCGAAACGCGCCGGGTGCCTTCCACGCTCGCCTCGCCGGCCTTGCGCAGCACCAGCGAAAGCGTGCCGAGCGAGGCGGCAAGCGACAGTTTCTGGGCGGACACGGTCTCGACCTCGAGAGTCACCGCCTTGACGACGGCGGGCTTCTCCGAGCTGTCGTCGGCCAGTTGGTCGATCGCCAGAACCTTGGCATTTTGCAGCACGACGTCGGTATTGCCGCTGTGCTTGTCGGGCTGCCGAGTGAGCAGCACGTCGACGTGATCGCCGGGCAGGACGAAACCCGCCACGCCTTCCACGTCGTTGACGCGAATGGTGATGGCGCGCATGCCCGCCCCGATCACCGCCGACAGGGTGGCGCGCTGTCCGGGACCGGTGACCTTGGAGGCGAGAACCGGCTCGTTCGCCTCGATCGAGGCCAGCACGATCCGCTTGCCGCCGACCATCAACTGCGGAATCGAGCCGAAGGTGGCCGCCGGAATGGCTTCCTGCGGCCAGGACACCTCGCGCAAATTCTGCGGCGAGAGCGCCATCCCGAACCGCAGCGGCGCCGCCGCGACCACGACGGTGCGCCCCGGCAGGGGTTTCTGCGCGGCCTCCATGTGCTTGAGCCGAAGCTCGGCTTGCCGATTGAGCCAAGACTGCGCGACGAACACCGCCAGGAGGCCGAACACGACCGCGAAGGCGACCATGACAATGGTACTGGTACGCACGGCCCTACTCTCGAAACGCCAGTTATTTGCTTATCGTTGCTCAACCTCGCTCCGCAGCGTTGAATTCTTTCTGAAACAATCTCGAGCGGTTGTTTTATGATGAATGTTCGGTCAAGAACTATGACTACGAAGCATGAATGCCCGACCTGGCCCGAGCCCGACGAACGTCACGGACGTGCGCACACCGTAAATCACTTGTGAAACAATGGCGGCTATTTTCTAGGTTGAATCGGCGGGGCGCCGGCGAACCATTCACGATCCATGCGATGAGCCTCATTCGCGCCTGCAGTCCGGAAGACGTGCCGGCGGTTGCCGGGCTGTTCCAAAGAACCTTCCTCGACCGGCGCAAGCCCGCGCCCGACTCGCTCAAGAGCTACCTCGCCGAGCTGTTCCTGCATCATCCCTGGCACGATCCCGAGCTCGCATCCCGCGTCTATGTCTCGCCCGACGGAGCGGTACGCGGCTTCATCGGCGTGCTGCCGCTGCGCATGTGCTTTCGCGGCAGGAAGATCCGCGGCGCGATCGCCGGATCGCTGATGGTCGACAGGCCCGAGAAAAATCCGCTCGCAGGCGCGAGATTGCTGCGAGCCTTTGCGAACGGCCCGCAGGAGCTGTCCATCAGCGAAAACGCCAATCGCGTATCGGAGAACATGTGGCAGAAGCTCGGCGGTCGCACCGTGCCGTTCGAGAGCCTGGAATGGCTGCGCGTGCTGCGTCCGGCGGGCGTAGCCTTGGCGTTCGCCCGCGAATGGTTCGCGCCCGCCCTGCTGCTGCAACCCATCGCGTCGATGATCGATCGGGTGGCGCGACGAACCAGCGGCAATCCCTTCGCATTCCCGGCCGGCCCGGTCGGCTACGAATACGATACCGACGCGAGCGATGAGCAGCTGCTCGACGAAATTCCCCGACTTGCGGCGAGCTATCCGATCCGTCCCGACTGGGATCATCCGAGCCTGCAGTGGGTGCTCGGCCACACGCAAACCAAGGCGCGACGGGGGCCGGTATGCCGCCGGATGGTGTACGGAAAAAACCAGGAGCCCATCGGCTGTTATGTCTATTACGGCAGACCACGCGGCATCGCCTGGGTGCTGCAGATCCTGGCGCTGCCGGAGTGCATCGACGCGGTGCTCGACAGCTTGCTGGCAAATGCGTTCCGCAACGGCAGCGTCGCGGTGCGCGGCCGGTCTCACCCGCGCCTCATGAACGCCCTGCTGCGCCGCGGCTCCATGTGCTTCCACCGCTCTTCGACCATCGTGCACAGTGCCGATGCCGAGCTGCTCCACGCCATTCATTCGGGCGATGCGCTCTTGACCGGCCTCGCCGGCGAGGCATGGACGCGGCTGATCGGCGACAGGTTCGCTTGAGGAACGTTAACGTCGACGAGCTCGTGTGGCGCGATATCGCCGCCAAAGCGCAAGGCGACCCTGTATCTCCACGAGCCGCCGCTGCTGGTGCGAGCCGCCGCCCGAGAGGCTAGAGCGCAGGAACCTTTGTGGTCGCACGGCTTTGGCACTCGAACGGCTTCTGGCGCCATGGAAATCACCCACATCGAAACCGTGCATTCCGGCTGGGCCAAGTATCTGATCGCGACGGTCCGCCTCGCGGACGGCCGCACCTTCCGCCGCGAGATCGAGGATCACGGCGCCGCGGCCTGCGTGCTGCCCTACGACCCCGAGCGGCGGACGGCGGTGCTGGTGCGCCAGTTCCGCGTTCCGGTCTATTACGCGGCGCGCGAGCCGCACACGCTCGAGGCGATCGCCGGCATCGTCGATGAAGCCGATCCGGCCGAGACCGCCCGGCGCGAGGCGCACGAGGAGGCCGGGCTCGGGCTCGACGCGCTCGAGGCGGTCGCGCAGGGCTGGACCATGCCGGGCGTCTCCACCGAGCGCATGCACCTGTACCTCGCCATTTATCGCGGCCGCGTGCGCGAGGGCCGCGGCGGGGTCGACGAGGACGAGGACATCACCGCCGTCGAATTGGGCTTGAGCGAGCTCGCGCGGCTCGCCGACACCGGCAAGCTCGTCGACATCAAGACGCTGGTGCTGCTGCAGGCGCTCCGCCTGCGCCGCCCAGAGCTGTTTCTCAGGTGAACAGGCCGACCACCGCAAAGGCCGCAGCTCCCATCAGGGCCGCGGCCGGGATCGTGAGGATCCAGGCGACCACGATGCGGTTGGCGACCTTCCAGCGCACCGCGGCGGCGCCGCGGGACGCGCCGACCCCGACGATCGCCCCGGTGATGGTGTGGGTGGTCGAGACCGGAACGCCCAGGTAGGTCGCCAGGAACAGCGTCGCGGCGCCGCCGGTCTCGGCGCAAAAGCCCTGGACCGGGGTGAGCCGGGTGATGCTCATCCCCATGGTTTTCACGATGCGCCAGCCGCCCGCGAAGGTTCCGAGCCCCATCGCGGCCTGACAAGTCAGCACCACCCACAAGGGCACGTGGAACTCGCCGCCGAGCAGCCCCTGGGAATAGAGCAGCACGGCGATGATCCCCATGGTCTTCTGGGCGTCGTTGCCGCCGTGTCCGAGGGAATAGAGCGAGGCGGAGACGAACTGAAAGATCCGGAACCACAGGTCGACCGCGAACGGCGTGCGCCGGACGAACAGCCAGGAGACCGCAAGCACCAGCGCCAGCGCCAGAAGGAAGCCGAGCAGCGGCGAGAGCACGATCGCGGCCGCGGTCTTCGACAGGCCGCTCCAGACCACGATGCCGAGCCCGCCCTTGGCGAGGCCGGCGCCGAGCAGGCCGCCGATCAGCGCGTGGGAGCTGCTCGAGGGAATGCCGAAGAACCAGGTGACCAGGTTCCAGATGATCGAGCCGGTCAGCGCGCCGAACACGACGCGCGCGTCGACGATCTGCGCTTCCACGATGCCGGTGCCGAGTGTCTGCGCCACGTGCAGGCCGAACACCAGGAAGGCGATGAAGTTGAAGAACGCCGCCCAGGCGACGGCATGCTGCGGCCTCAGCACGCGCGTCGACACGATGGTGGCAACCGAATTCGCCGCGTCGTGGAACCCGTTGAGGAAATCGAACGCCAGCGCGATGACGACGAGCCCAATCAGCACCGGAAGGCTGACTACAGCGGCGTCCATGGTCGGCTTTCGGAGCTCTAGACGTGCTCGATGACGGTGCCGTGGATCACGTTGCCGACGTCGTCGAAGCGGTCGACGACCTTCTCGAGGTGGTCGTACACCTCGTTGCCGGCGAAGAAAGCCATCGGATTGGAGCTGGCGTGCTGCTGGTAGAGCTCCTTGAGCCCGCGATCGTGGAGCTCATCGGCCTGCCCCTCGATCCGGCCGATTTCCTCGGTGATCTTGCTCAGATGCGCGGCCCTCGCGGAGATCGAGCGCATGCACGGCATCGCCTCGTCCACGAGCACCGCGCATTTCTTGATGGCGTCGCCCATGGCCTGCATCTGCGGCGTGAACGACCGCAGATCGAAGATCATGACGGATTTCGCGGTCTTCTGCATCTGGTCGATGGCATTGTCCATCGAGGTGATGAGGTCCCTGATGTTGCCGCGATCGAACGGGGTGATGAAGGTGCTGCGGACCGCGATGAGCACGTCGCGGGTGATGTTGTCGGCGTCCTGCTCGCGGTCCATGACGGTCTGGTAATAGTTGGCAACCGCGTTTCCGCCGTCGAGCATCGAACGCAGGGCATCGGCGCCGGCGACCAGGATCTTGGAATGCTGCGCGAACAAGTCGAAGAAGCGCTCCTCCCTCGGCAGCAATGCTTGAAACCATTTCAGCATGCTCGATCCCCTTTCGGCCCGGCAGCCTTGCCCCATAAATATTATAAATATCAATACCCAAAGGGTCGCAAGGTTGCCGCCGCGCAAAGCAGATGGTTATGCGTGGAGAGCTGCCTAGCCTCGCGACAAACTCAGATCGGGTCCCAGGAGAACACGTCGCCGGAGCGCTCCAGCGGGTAGAACGAGCCCTTGAGCGCCGGGATCGCGTGCTCGGCGATCGTCTGCGGGGTCCAACCCTCGCCGCGATGAACGCTCCGCAGCGGCCGCGGCTGGCTCATGAGCAAGATCTCGTTGCGGCGCACGGCGAAAATCTGCCCGGACACCCCGGCCGAGAGGTCGCTGGCGAGAAATACCGCCATCGGCGCGATCTTCTCGGTGCTCATGGTCTTGACGCGCTCGACCCGGGCTTTCTCTTCCGCCGTCTCGGTCGGAATCGTGCCGATCATTCGGCTCCAGGCGAACGGCGAGATGCAATTGGAGCGAACGTTGAAACGCGCCATGTCAAGCGCGATCGATTTCGACAGGCCGACGATGCCCAGCTTGGCGGCGGCGTAATTGGCCTGGCCGAAATTGCCGACGAGCCCCGACGTCGAGGTGAAATGCACGTAGCTGCCGCTCTGCTGCTGGCGGAAGTGCTCGGCCGCGGCGCGCGCCACGTTGAAGCTCCCCATCAGGTGCACGTCGATCACCATCTTCCAGTCGACATGCGACATGCGATGGAAGATGCGGTCGCGCAGGATGCCGGCATTGTTGACGACGCAATCGATGCGGCCGAACTGCTCGATTGCGGCTTTGACCATGCGCTCGGCGCCGGCCGGATCGACGACGCTGTCGGTATTGGCGACCGCGCGCCCGCCCGCCGCGCGGATCTCGCCGACCGCCGCTTCGGCCGGCCCGGCATCGGCGCCCTCGCCTTCGGTCGAGCCGCCCAGATCATTGACCACGACCGCGGCGCCTTCCTTCGCGGCGAGCCGCGCGATGTCGCGGCCGATGCCGCGCCCGGCGCCCGTCACCAGCATGACCTTGCCTTCGAGACATCCCATGGATCGTTCTCCCCCCGTGTCGCTCGATCAATCGCGCGGTCGGCGTGCCCGCCAGAGCGCCAGGATCTCGGCCGGCGAGCTCATGCTCGACGGTTGAATGGCCGAGGGCGTGCGCGAGAACCGTGGAGCCGGCGCGGGCTGCAGCACGCCGTCGCATTCGACGAAGCTGTTGCGATGCGCCATGTGCGGATGCGTGCTCGCCTCGCGCAAGCCCAGCACCGGCGCGAAGCACGCATCGCTGCCCTCGAGGATCGCGCACCATTCCGTGCGCGTGCGCGTCTTGAACACGGCTTGCATTTTTTGCCGCAGGTGCGGCCAGCGCTTGCGATCGCTACGCTCGCGGAACTCCGGAGCCTCGAGCCCCGCGAGGCGGCACAGCGTCTCGTAGAACTGCGGCTCGAGCGCTCCCAGCGCGATGAATCCGCCATCGGCGCATTCGTAGGTCCCGTAGAACGGCGCGCCGCCGTCGAGCAGGTTCGAGCCGCGGCGCTCCTCCCATTGCCCGCGGGCGAGCAGCGTGAAGAAGATCGAGAGCAGGCTCGCCGCGCCGTCGCACATCGCGCAATCGACCACTTGGCCGCGGCCGGAACGCTTCGCCTCGATGATGCCGGCGAGCATCCCGACCAGGAGATAGAGCGCCCCGCCGCCGTAGTCGCCGACGAGATTGAGCGGCGGGACGGGTTTTTCCTCGGGTCCGATCGCGCCCAGCGCGCCGGCGAGCGCGATGTAATTGATGTCGTGCCCCGCCGCCTGGGCGAGCGGGCCGGATTGGCCCCAGCCCGTCACCCGGCCGTAAACGAGCCGCGGGTTGCGCGCCAGCACCGCCTCCGGGCCAAGGCCCAGGCGCTCCATCACGCCCGGCCGAAACCCCTCGATCAATGCGTCGGCGGCGTCGAGCAGCTGTAATGCCACCTCCAAGCCATCCCGCTGCTTGAGGTCGAGCACAAGATTGCGCCGGCCGCGGCCGATCACGTCGCGCTTGTCGCGCTCCGCGGCACCGGGCCGGTCGATGCGCACCACGTCGGCACCCATGTCGGCGAGCAGCATGGCCGCGAACGGCCCCGGGCCGATTCCGGCAAACTCCACGATGCGCAAGCCGACGAGCGGGCCGCTCGTCGCGCGCGATTCCGTCGCCGCGGCTTGGTTGGTCATATTTGCCTGCCCCACTGCAACGCCGCTCACGCGCTGCGCAAGAGATGGTCGCGGTAACGGTCGCGCAGGGCGAGCTTGTTCACCTTGCCGGTCGCCGTATGTGGCAGCTCGGCGATCAGAAGCACGTCGTCCGGCAGCTGCCATTTGGCGAATTTCTGCGCCAGCAGATCCAGCAGCTGCTGTTTGTCCGGGCGGCGACCCTCCTTGGGCACCACGATGAGCAGCGGCCGCTCGTCCCATTTGGCGTGGCGCACCCCGATCACGGCCGCCTCCTGCACGTCCGGGTGTCCCATGATCGCATTCTCGAGATCGATCGAGCTGATCCACTCGCCCCCGGACTTGATGACGTCCTTGCTGCGATCGACGATGGTCATGAAGCCGTCCGGATCGAGGGTGGACACGTCCCCGGTGCGGAACCAGCCGTCGGCGAGCACCGCGGCGGTCGCCTCCTCGTCGTTGAAATAGCCGGCCGCGACCCAGGGGCCGCGAACGAGCAGCTCGCCGCTCGCCTTGCCGTCGCGCGGCAGCTCGCTCCCGTCCGGGCCGGCGAGCTTGAGATCGACGCCCCAGATTCCATGGCCCTGCTTGACGCGATATTTGTCGCGCTGCTCCGGCGAAAGGGCGGCGATGCCGGGCGGCAGCGAGCAGACGGTGCCGAGCGGGCTCGTCTCGGTCATGCCCCAGGCGTGAATGACGTTCACGCCGTACTCGTCGAATGCCTTCATCATCGCCAGCGGGACCGCGGTGCCGCCGATCGCGGTGCGTTTGAGCGTCGTGAAGCGCTTGCCGCTCTTGCGCAGGTAATCGAGCATTCCGAGCCAGACCGTCGGCACGGCGAGGCTGAAGGTCACCTTCTCGTCCTCGAACAGCGCGTGCAGGCTCGCGCCGTCGAGCTGCTGCCCCGGCAGCACCAGCTTCGCCCCGACCAGCGTCGCCGCGTAGGGACAGGCCCAGCCGTTGGCGTGAAACATCGGCGCGATCAGACAGATCGAGTCGTGCATCGAATAGTCGAGCGTGTCGCGCATGCTCACCGCCATGCTGTGCAGCACGGTGGAGCGATGGCTGTAGAGCACGCCCTTGGGCCGGCCGGTCGTGCCGGAGGTGTAGCACAGCGATGACGCGGTATTCTCGTCGAACTCCGGCCATTCGTAGTCCGCGCGCTCGGGCGCGAGCAGATCCTCGTAGCAGAGCGCGTTCTGGAGCTTGGTCCGCGGCATCTTCGCGGCCTCGGTCATGATCACGTAATGCTCCACCTCGGGGCAATGCGGCGCGAGCTCTTCGGCCAGCGGCACGAACCCCGGATCGAGAAACAGCACGCGGTCGGCGGCGTGATTAACGATGTAGCGGATCTGGTCCTGGAACAGCCGCGGATTGACGGTGTGACAGACCGCGCCGATTCCCGAGACGCCGTAGTAGAGCTCGAGATGCCGAAAGCCGTTCCAGGCGAGCGTGGCGATGCGGTCGCCGATGCGCACGCCCAGGCGCTCCAGCGCCTTGCCGAGCCGTTTCGAGCGGGCTTCGAGATCGCGGTAGGTGTAGCGATGCAACCCATCTTCGGGCGAGCGCGAGACGATCTCGGCTGCGGCATGATATTGAGCGGCGTACCGGATCAGCGACGAGATCAGCAGCGGCCGGTCCATCATCAATCCGCGCATGGGTTCCTCCCTACGGCTTCTTTGCGCGCATTAGACCGGGAAAGCGCCCGGAGGTAAATCGTAGGCATTGCGCCGTCATTCCGGCCGAGCGCAGCGAGAGCCGGAACCCGAAACTGCGACGCCTCGTGTCCCGACGAGCGAGCGGCTCGCGGCGAGCGAAGATCCGGGACCTAGGAGTGAGTTCGCGAAGCGTCCATTTTCTTGCAGCTGACGATACTTGAGGCCGCTTCGCGAATTATTGCCGGACCCCGGATCACGCGACGGCGCGTCGCGCCGCGCGGTCCGGGGAACGCGTGAGCCGCTGCGCTCGCTTGGCCGGGACGACGGTCGATTGAGGCCTTTGTCCGCGCTACAACTCCGGAGAGGTCCGCATGACCGCAACCCATGAGTTCGCGCCGGGCGGCTATCGGTTCATTCCGGGCGTGTTTCCCTATTCGGGCGGAGTGGCGGCGCTGCCCGGCCACGCAATCGAACGGGTGCGGTTCCACGCGCCGGTGCCGCTCGCCGAGGGCTTCGCGAAAATCCGCAAGATTCTGGCCGCGAGGGGACAGCCGCTCACCGCGCTGTGCGCCTGCGAGCTGCGCTCGCCCGCGCCGTTCACCGAAGCGGGATTCCGCGCCTTCAACAAGGTCTACGTCGGCACGCTCGCCGAATGGGGCCTGTTCGAGAACGAGACCAATCCGGTGGCGCGCAGCAATGTCTGTCCGCAAATCGATCCGCCGCCGGAGCCTTCGCTTCACGCCTTCGCGTACACGGTACCGGCAGCCGATGCGCCACCCTCGTTCGTGATCGCCGGGAGCGGCGAGGTGCCCGAAGGCCACAAGGATTATTTCGACCACATCATCGCGCGCGGCGACGTCGGCCCGAACGGCCTGCGCGAGAAAGCGCGCTTCGTGCTCGCCGAGATGGAGCGGCGGCTTTCGGCGCTGGGTTTTGCCTGGCATGACACCACGGCAACCCAGGTCTATACCGTTCACGACCTTCACCCTGTTCTCGCCGAGGAGATCGTTCGACGCGGCGCCGCCCGGGCCGGCCTGACTTGGCATTTCGCCCGCCCGCCGGTGATCGAGCTGGAATACGAAATGGATTGCCGCGGCGTGCGCCATGAGCGCGTCGCCTGAACGCCGAGCGGAAGGAGCGCGAACATGGACGCCAAACCGGAGCAGGTCTTGCTGGAATCGCTCGAGCGCGGGCTTGTGACGCTCACGCTCAACCGGCCGGAGCGGCGCAATGCGCTCAATCCGGAGCTCGGGCTGCGGCTGGTCGAGGCGGCAACGCGCGCCGCGACCGATCCCGAGGTTCGCGCCGTGCTGCTCAAGGGGGCCGGCGGCACGTTCTGCGTCGGCGGCGACGTCAAGGCGATGGTGGCGGGCGCCGGGCGCGACGAGACGCTCGACCGCCGCTTCGAATTGCTGCGGCATCGGATGGAGGTCTCCCGCCTGCTTCACGACATGCGCAAGCCCACCGTTGCCATGATCAGCGGCTCGGCGGCCGGCGCCGGCCTGTCGATGGCGCTCGCCTGCGACCTGCGCATCGCAGGAAAGTCCGCCAAGCTGACCACCGCGTTCGCCAAGGTCGGCCTCTCGGGCGACTACGGCGGCACCTATTTCTTGACGCGGCTCGTCGGCAGCGCCAAGGCGCGCGAGCTCTATCTGACTTCGCCGATCCTGATGGCGGACGAGGCCTTGGCGCTGGGGCTCGTCACCCGGGTGGTGCCCGACGCGGAGCTCGAGGCGGCCGCGCGCGAGCTCGCGGTGTCGCTCGCGCAGGGGCCAAGCGTCGCGCTCGGCTACATCAAGCAGAACATCAACGCGGCGGAGCGTTCCACGATCGAGGCCGTGCTCGATACCGAAGCCATGAATCACGTGCGCTGCACGCAGACCGAAGACCACCACGAGGCGGCAAAAGCCTTCGTCGAGAAACGCAAGGCAGCCTTCAAGGGAAGGTAGCGTAAAATATTAGGCGCCGCCCTATCTGCGCGCCGGAGCTGAATCGCCCCGGATCAGTCGCAGTGCCGGCGGCTTTCGGCGCTAAACCCGTTCCTTCACCCGCACCTTGATCGCGGTCGGCCCGGTGTCGCCGACGTCCTCGACATAATAGACCTCGTCGCCCGGGCGCAGTTTCTCGAAATCGCCGGACAGCACACTGTTGCGGTGGAAATACAGGAGCCCGCCCTCCTTGGTCAGCAGGAAGCCGAAATCCTGCTCGGGATCGAGCTCCGCGACCTGCCCCAGAAATTGGTTCTCGGCGTCGTGCTGGGGCTCGCGGGTGCGGCGCTGGCGCTGGTTCTTCAGCTCGACCAGCTGATCCTCGGCGATCCGGAACGCTTCGTGGATGGCGTTGTGAAGGTCGGGTGTCTGAAATTTGCGCTGCAGATGATCGGGCTCATGGGCCACCACGAGGTCCTTGCGGCCCGGGATTCCCATCTCGATGCGCACCACCGGCGGGATCGTGCCGCCGCCGGTCTTGGTGCGCTGATCGACCCGGACGCGGCAGCTGGTGAGCCGATCGTAGATCTTCTCCAACTTCTGGATCCGGTTGCGGATCTCCTGCTCCGCCCAGGGGGAGCTTGCCATGTTGTGGAAGGCGATCTCGACGGGGACTTGCATGGGCGTGCGCCTTGCTGTTGCGAACACCTGAGTAGAACGCACGGGCGACCGTCCCGGTTCGCTCCGGGCAGGCTGTCCGTCCACGCCTCACCGCCACCGCGTCACCCTGGCCTCGAGCGCCCCGATGCCCCGCGCGACGGCAAGTCCCAGGATCGAGAGCACGACGACGCCAGCCATCAATTGATCGGTCTGCATCAGATTTCCGGCCTGGAGCACGAAGGCGCCGATGCCGGCTTCCGCACCGATCATCTCGGCGGCGACCACGAGGAGGAGCGCGATCGAAGCGGAGATGCGGAACCCGGCGACGATGTTGGGAAGCGCGCCCGGCAGGACCACCTTGCGCACGATGCCGAGAAACGGCAGTTCGAAGCTCTGCGCCATGCGGATGAGGTTTCGCGGGACCTGATCGACGCCGCTGTAGACGGCGATCACGGTGGGGAAGAACACGCCGAGCGCGATGGTGGCGATCTTCGAGGTCTCGCCGATGCCGAGCCAGAGGATGAGCAGCGGCAGGAGCGCGATCTTCGGGATCGGGAACAGCGCGGACACGATGGGTAAGCCGGCGGCGCGCGCGAGCGAGAACAGGCCGACCGCGAGCCCGACCGCGACGCCGACGGCGGTGCCGATGATCCAGCCGGCGCCGATGCGCAGCAGCGATATCGAGACATGCGCCCATAATTCGCCGGATGCCGCGAGTCGCCAGAGCGCGCGCACGATCGCCAAAGGACTGGGGAGGAACAGGGCGTTCACGAGGCCGAGCGATCCGGCGGCCTGCCAGGCGGCAAGCACGATCGCGAACACGAGCCACGAGGTCGCGCCCCGCGGCGCCGGCGCAAACCCCGTGGCGCGGAAGCGGACCACCTGCGGGGCGGCCGGGCGCTGCGCGGGATGGACCGGCGGTTCGACCGAGACGGATTCACGCATCCGCAACTTCCCGTTCGGCGGCGCGCGCCCCTTCGCGCACCAGCGACCACAGCCGGGCATGGACGGCACGGAACTGCAGCTCGAATGTGGGCTCGTTGCGCGCGCGACGAGGAATGGGAACCGCGACGACGTCTTGGATCCGTCCCGGACGCGGCGAGAGCACGATGATGCGGTCCGCGAGCCGCAAGGCTTCATCCAGATTATGGGTGACATAGACGACGGCGAGATCGGTGCCGTCGAGAAGCTTCATCAGGTCCTCGATCAGGAGCTCGCGCGTCTGCGAATCGAGCGCCGACAGCGGCTCGTCCATGAGCAGCAGGCCCGGACGCACCGCGAGCGCGCGGGCAATCCCGACGCGCTGGCGCATGCCGCCGGAGAGCTGCTTGGGAAACGCATCGGAGAATTCCGTGAGCCCGGTACGCTGCAAGGCGTCGGCGATGAGCGCGCGGCGCTCGGATACGGTCAGCTTGCGATGCTCGAGCGGCAGCGCGACGTTGTCTGCCGCGCTGCGCCAGGGCAGCAGGGCAAAATCCTGGAAAATGAACGTGATCGGGTTGAGGCTGTGCGGCGGAAGATCGCCGCGCAGCGCGACCCTGCCGCTCACGGGCTCGAGCAGCCCGCCCACGACCGAGAGCAGCGTGCTCTTGCCGCAGCCGGACGGGCCGACAATGGCGAGCACTTCGCCGGACGCGACCGCAAACGAAATATCGTCGAGCACCTGCAAGGCCCCGAAGGCGTGGCTCACGCGCTCGACGATCAATTCCATGCGACAGGGCCTCAAACGGAGCGTGGCATCGCCCGGCCGGGCGACCCAGCATCCTGCGAATGTCCATGACACTCCGCCATGACTCACATTGCAAACGGCGGATACTGGATGGCCCGCATGCGCGCGCGATGACAGCTTCGGCATAGCGGCGTCACTTCGCGTATCCGTAGCTCGCGTCGACGACGTCGGTGACGCCGAACCCGGGATCGACGAATTTTTCCTGCTGCATCCAGGCGAGCTGGTCGGCGACGCTGGCGAGCTCGAGCGTCGCGGCGGGTTCGACGTAGGGCAACCCGATTGCGAGCTTCTCCGGCGGCAAATTGGTGTATTTGGCGATGATGTCCAAAAACGGCCGGGTGCGATCGTCGAGCACCACCCTGCCGTCGCGGCGCACCGCGAGCAGACGATCGTGAAAATCGCGCGTCCCGCCGCGATAACCGGCGAGGAAGCGCGCCACCCGGTCATGCCTGGCGTTCGTCGCGGTGCCCACGAATACCGCGCCGAGCTGCCACGGCGTCTGGTCGCCGACCCAACCGAGGAGCTCGGCATCGCCCGCATCGAGCAGCGGCTGCGCGCTGGTCGCCGGCAGCAGCGCCGCCTCGGTGCGTCCGCCCTTCAAGGCGGACGCGACATTGGTGAGCGACTGCAGCGGGACGAGCTTCATCTTGGCGAGCTCGAGGCCGTATTTGCGCGCGAGCAGGCCGACGCAATAGTGGAAGCTCGAACCCACTTGCGTGATCCCAATGCTGTGGCCGACCAGATCCTTCGGCGATTTCAATCCGGCTTGGAACGCCGACTTGCCGGCGAGATACGCCACGAGCGGATAACCCGGCGCTTCGCGGCTCTGCCCGGCAACGATCCGCAATGCGCCCTTGCCGGCGAGATTGAACAGGCCGCCGGTGAATGCGGTAACCCCGAACTCGACGTCGCCCGAGGCGGTCGCCACCGCGATCGGCTGGGCGGCGTCGAAGAATTTGAGCTCGACGTCGAGCCCCTGGTCGCGGAAGTAGCCGCGATCCTCGGCGATGAAGACCGGGCCCGAGGAGGCGAGCCGCAGTACGCCGACGCGCAGCTTCTCCTGCGCGCGTGCGGATTTCGCCGCTGCGGCCAAGGCGGCGACGGCAAGACCGGCGAGCAGTTCGCGGCGCGTCGGAAACCTCATCGTTCCTCCTTCGGAACCGTTGTCCTGCCGCTCCACTGCCTTGCATTTCACCGCATCCGCAACACAGACTCCAGACCAATCAACACAGGAGCCAGGATGCATCCGACCCGCGCGCAAACCTACGACGTGGTCGTGGTGGGCGGAGGCAGCGCGGGCGTGGCCGCGGCCGTCGCCGCGGCGCGGATCGGCGCGCGCACGCTGCTGGTCGAAGCCGCGGGGTTTCTCGGCGGGGCCTCGACGCTGCGCAACGTGCTCACCTATTGCGGGCTCTATACGCTCGGCCGGGCGCCCCGGCCCGCGGTCGGCGGCATCGCCCAGGAAGTGCTCACGCGCTTGCGCGCCCTGGGCGCGCTCACCGGGCCCAAGCGGTTTCGCGGCGTCTTCGTCGTGTTCGATCCGGAGGCCGTCAAGCGCGTGCTCGATGACATCGCGCTCGAAGCGGGCGTCGACGTATGGTTGCACGCGCTCGTGATCGACGCGGAGCGCGACGGCAACTCCATCCGCCGCGTCAAAATACAGGATCGCAGCGGGCCGCGCGTGATCGAGGCGCGCGCCTTCGTCGATGCGAGCGGCGACTGCGACCTTGCGTATTTCGCCGGCGCTTCGACGCGCTACGGCAATCAAGGTTTCGTCAACATGGGCACGCTCGGCGCCAGGTTCGGCGGCATCCCGCGCGAGGTGCCGGTCTCCGCGGCGCGCTGGAGCGAGGCGATCCGGGCGGCGAAGGCGGGCGGTGTTCCGCACCTCTCCAAGGAAACCGGCCTCGTGGTGCGGCTGCCGATCTCAGGCGACGTCGTCGCGTATCTCATCGGCGAGGAATACGACGCAAGGGACGCGGCCAGCATCGGTGCCGCGGAGATGCGCGGGCGCCGCCAGGCCTGGGCCTACCTCGACGCGATCCGCGGCGTTCCCGGCCACGAGGACGCCTATCTCGTCTCGACCGGTCCCGAATTCGGCACTCGCGAGTCGCGGCACATCGATGCGGTCTACCAGGTCACGGCCGAGGATCTGCGCACCGGCGCGCGGTTTCCCGACGCCGTCGCGCTCGGCGCCTGGGCGAGCGAATTTCACGATTCGGCGACGCTCGACAGCAGCTTCGAAAAGCCCGGACGAGAGACTTACGACATTCCGCTGCGCGCGCTGATGAGCCGCGATGTCTGCAACCTGTTCGCCGCCGGCCGGACCGCCGACGGCGATCGGATCGCGGGAGCCTCGCTGCGGGTCATGGGCACCGCGTTCGCCACCGGGCAGGCAGCCGGCATTGCGGCAGCGCATTTCGCCGCAGCGGGCGGTGTCGCGGCGGAAGAAGTCCGCCAGGCTCTCGCCGCGCAGGGCGCGCTGCTCGACGGCGAAAATCTGCCGGACCCAGTCGCGGTCGAAGCATGAGCACGCGCGCCGGTTTGGGAAATCCGGCGCGCGCTTCGGTGCGGAACCGGGGACCCGGAGGGTCGATTGTCTGTGATACGGCGCAAGAGCTTTGCGGCGAGCCAATCGCGATGAGGATCCGATGGCATTGTTGAAATCCATCGAGCGGAAGCTGCCCTGGGCCGTCAAGCACGGCAAGCTGACCTGGGTGGTCCAATACGCGAGCCTCAGCGTCGCGCTGATCATCCTGATCGTCGTGGTGTCGCGGCACTGGCTCGGCCTCGACGTGCTCAGCTACACCGATCCGATCGGAATCGCCGCGATCCTCGGCCTCATCGGCGTGATCGGGCTCGGCGTGGCGCTGATGGCCGCAACGTTCTACAGCGCCCGCAGCGGGATAGACCAACAAGCGGGCGACGCGCGCAATCTCCACTACGACGACGAGCCGCCGCAATAGTCCTGGGACCGACGTTCGCACGATGCGCGGCTGTGCAGCCTGGGCCCGTCGTAAAATCGCCTTCCGTCTCTCGCTCGACTTCGGTATCGAATCCGACTGCGGGAGTAACTGCACGTGCCGGCGGGAGGCCGCGGCCGGCCGCTCGACGATCCTATCTACCCAGCGCGCGCGTCCCGGCCTTCACGGCGTCGACGCATTCGTCCCAATCGCCCTCGCCGTCCTCTTTCTGGGCATCCTTGAGCGCTTTCTGCAGCTGATCCCGCATCGGCTTCGGGTGTTTCTTCTTCAGCTCGGATTTGAGCGTTGTAATCCCCTTCTGGCAATCCGATTCCTTGTCGGCCCACGCCCGAGCCGGAATGAACAGCGCGAGGAGAATCGCGATCGGGATTGCATTGCGCATGTTGGTTACCTCGTGTGCAGGATGTGAGGATCACTCAGGTGCATTTTCTCCTCCCATCCCTCTCCCGCAAGCGGGGAGGGAGTCACTCGCGGGCCACCCGCAGTAAAGGATCGGCCGTCTAGCCGACCAGCTGCTTGGCGCCGCGACGTTGCGGGTTGAAGTGCTTCTTGAGTCCGCGCCAAACCTCGACGTAATCGTCCTGGCGGGACGAGTTTTCCGCCGCGAACCTGGTGATCCGCTGCGGAAACCGCGTCTCGAACATGAACGCCATGGTGCCCTCGAGCTTCACGGGCTTGAGCTCGGTGTTGCTCGCGTGCTGGAACGCGCTTGCGTCCGGACCGTGCGGCAGCATGCAATTGTGCAGGCTGATGCCGCCCGGCAGGAATCCCTCCGGCCTTGCGTCGTAGACGCCGTAAACGAGGCCCATGAACTCCGACATGATGTTGCGGTGATACCAGGGCGGCCGAAACGTGTCCTCGGCAACCGACCAGCGCTCGGGAAAGATCACGAAATCGACGTTGGCGGTGCCGGGCGTCTCGGACGGCGAGGTCATCACCGTGAAGATCGACGGATCGGGATGGTCGAACAGGATGGCCCCGACCGGCGAGAACCGCCGCAGATCGTACTTGTACGGCGCGTAATTGCCGTGCCAGGCCACGACATCGAGCGGGGAACGCGCGATCTCGGAGCGGTAGAGCTCGCCGCCCCATTTCACGAACAGCGAGGAGGTTTGCTCCTTGTCCTCGTAGGCAGCGACGGGGATGAGAAAATCCCGCGGGTTGGCTAGGCAGTTGGCTCCGATCGGGCCGCGGTTGGGCAAGGTGAAGGCGCCGCCGTAGTTCTCGCACACATAGGCCCGGGCAGGGCCGTTGATCAGCTCGACCTTGAAGATCACGCCGCGGGGGATGACGCAGATCTCTCCGGGCTCGATGTCGATCACGCCGAACTCGGTCCGGAAGCGCAGCTTGTTGTGCTGAGCAACGATCAACAGCTCGCCGTCGGCATCGAAGAAGAATTCGTTCGTCATCGGATGCGTTACCAGCAGCACATGACTCGCCATGCCGACCTGGGTGTCGCAATCGCCCGCGGTGGTCATGGTGTGGAGTCCCGTGACGAACGTGAGCTCAGCCTTCGGGATCGGAAGCGGATTCCAGCGCTGCTGTCCGATTGCCAGCGTGCTCTCCTCGCGCGCCGGCGCGGTCCGGATCAGCCGTTTGTCGATCCTGGCGTAGCGGCCCGAGTGCTTGACGGTCGGCCAGATCCGATAGAGCCACGAGCGCTGGTTCTGCTCGCGGGGCGCCGTGAAGGGCGAGCCGCTGAGCTGCTCGGCGTAGAGCCCGTAGTTGACCTTCTGGGGCGAGTTGCGGCCGATCGGCAGGGCATCCGGCAGCGCCTCCGTCTCGAAGCTGTTGCCGAAGCCGGACATGTATTGCGGCGTCATATGGCCTCCTCGTGATCATCGGGCTGTGCAGGATTCGCGCGCGCAGCCCTGGGCAAGGCGATGCTTGCAGGCCGCCGTGCGCGAACATCGGCGCCCAATGCCTGCCTGCGAACTTGCGGAAAACCTAATCCCGTGGGTCGATAGCACCAAGCCTCGCGGCTTGGCCCGTTCTCCTGAAAAGAGCCCTCAGTTGACTTAGGGTGTTATCATACCCCGGCCATTCGGTAGGGGCCATCTCACCCGGGCACGGCCCGCGTACGATGACCCCGCGCGGGACCCAGGCGGATTCGATCAATGATGGCCAGCTACGAATACAGGCATTTTCCCTACGTCGAACCGCCGGAGCTCAGCGGCGCGGCTACGAAGCGTCCCGCGGTGATCATCGTCGGAGCGGGGCCGGTCGGTCTCACCGCCGCGATCGATTTGGCATTGCACGACATCCCCGTGCTGGTGCTCGACGAAAGCGACGTGGTTTCGGTCGGCAGCCGCGCGATCTGCTGGGCCAAGCGCACGCTGGAAATCTGGGACCGGCTCGGCGTCGCCGAGCGAATGCTCGCCAAGGGCGTGACCTGGAATCTCGGCCGCGTCTATCACCGCGACCAGGAGCTCTACAGCTTCAATCTGGCTCCGGAGGGCGGCCACAAGATGCCGGCCTTCATCAATCTGCAGCAGTATTACGTCGAAGAGTTTCTCGTTGCTCGGGCGAGCGAACTCGCCAACCGGATCGAGCTGCGCTGGAAGAACAAGGTCACCGGGATTTTGGCCCGCGCGGACGGCGTGGAGCTCGAGATCCAAACGCCCGGCGGGTCCTATCGACTGGAGGCCGACTGGGTGATCGCGGCGGACGGCGGGCGCAGCTCGATCCGCGGCCTGCTGGGCCTGCCGTTCGAAGGCGAGACGTTCGAGGAGCGGTTCCTGATCGCCGACGTCCACATGCAGGCAAGCTTTCCCAACGAGCGCTGGTTCTGGTTCGAGCCCCCCTTTCACCGCGGCGAAAGCGCCCTGCTGCATCGCCAGCCCGACAATATCTTTCGCCTGGATTTCCAGCTCGGGCCGAGCGCGGACCCGGAGCTGGAACGGCGTCCGGAACGGGTGTTGCCGCGAATCCGCGCCGTGGTCGGCGAGACCCCGTTCGAGCTCGAGTGGAGCTCCGTCTACGCGTTCCGGTGCGCGCGCATGGACCGCTTCGTGCACGGCCGGGTGATCTTCGCCGGCGACAGCGCGCACCTCGTCAGCCCGTTCGGCGCACGCGGCGGCAACGGCGGCATTCAGGACGCGGATAATCTTGGCTGGAAGCTGGCCTCGGTCGTGAAGGGACGAGCCCCTGCCAGCGTGCTCGATTCCTACGACGAGGAACGCGGCCGCGGCGCGGACGAGAACATTCTCAATTCCAAGCGCACCACCAATTTCATGACGCCGAAGACCGCGACCGAGCGGTTGTTCCGGGACAATATCCTGGCGCTGGCCCGCGAGTTCCCGTTCGCACGGAACCTGGTCAACGCAGGCCGCCTGTCGAAGCCGTGCAGCCTCGATGGTCTCCGCCTGCAGAGCGAGGACGACCCGGCGCTGGGCGGAGCCATGATGCCGGGCGCTCCCTGCGCGGACGCGCCGATCCTCGACGCGGCCGGCCGGCCAGGATGGCTGCTGGAGCATCTCGGCGGGGATTTCGTGTTGCTGGTGCTGGCCGACGCGCCTGCCGACATTCCCGACCCGTCCGCGCTCGCGCGGCTCGAGCGAGCCCCGAGATTGTGCGCAGTTAGCCGCAACGGCCTGCATGGCTACAACGGGATGCTGCGTGACCGCGAGGGGCTCGTGCACGCTCGCTACGGCGGCCCCGGCGCGGTCTATCTCATTCGTCCCGATCAGCACGTGGCGGCGCGCTTTCGCGGCTTCGATGCGGCCGCTATCGATCGCGCGTTGCTCCGCGCTTGCGGAACAGCCGCATGAGCTCGTCGGAAAACATGCGGCGCCACGACGGGTTTGCCGGCAAGGCGGACGACTTTTACGAGGCGCTGCTCGCCGCCCACGACGGGCTCACCGATAAGGAAAGCGCCGCGCTCAACGCCCGCCTCGTCCTGCTGCTCGCAAATCACATCGGCAGCTTGGCGGCGCTATGCGAGGCGCTGGCACTCGCGCGCGCCGGCGTCAGACCCGGCGAGCAAGCCCGGGACGCCGCATCCGACAAAAATCAAGATACGCGGAAGTGACGGCCCCCGGGTAAAGAAGCGCGTCAGCCGATAGCTCAGCCGGAAACCGCAGCGGAATATTGCTCCTCGGACACTTGCTCGAGCCAAGCGACGTGCACGCCGTCGAGGGCCTCCTGGAAAGCAATGTGGACCATACCCGTCGATGGCGCGGCCCCGTGCCAGTGCTTCTCGCCGGGAGGGATCCACACCGTGTCGCCGGAACGAATCTCGCGGACGGGACCGCCCCACGCCTGAACCCGGCCGACCCCGGACACGACATGCAGCGTCTGGCCCAGCGGATGCGTGTGCCATGCGGTCCGCGCGCGCGGCTCGAAGCTCACGCGCGTCGCCCGGATGCGCGCCGGCGCCGGCGCGTCGATGATGGGGTCCTGCAAAACGGTTCCGGTGAACGAGTCGGCGGCTCCCCGGCGCGTGGGCACGGATCCCGCTGCGGTGATGTTCATGAGCGTGTCGTCCCTGCGAGCGAATTCCCTGGTTTCAACAAACAACGTTCGCACAATGCGAGCGCGCTCACAAGCGCACGAGCTACGCGCCCCTCTCCCGTGCGCGCGCTCTCGCAACGATCGCAAGGGTGCGGCGCCGAACCTGCGGGCTTGTCGGCGCCGGCGATTTGCCGTTGGATCCGATGGGAATCGACACCGGCATCGCTCGGAAAGGCAGGGCCGCCATGAATCCCGAAATGAAGATCTACAATCTTCGCGAGCTGGGGACGCCGCTCGGGCCATACTCGCAAGTCGCCCGCGTGAAGGCCAACGAGTTTCTGTTCATCGCCGGCATGGTGGCGACCGACGCGAGCGGCAAGCTCATCGGCGAGGGCGACTTCTCTGCGCAATGCAAGCAGACCTTCGCAAACATCGAGGCGGCGTTGCGATCGGCGAATGCCGGCTGGGAGCACGTCGTGCAGTTCACGACCTACCTGGTGCACTCGCAGGACATCGTCAAGTTCATGGATTTTCGCCGTCGCGAATTTCCCGCCATGTTCAAGAACGGCGTCTATCCGCCCAATACGCTGCTCATGATCGACCGTCTGGTGAAAGAGGCGTTTCTGCTCGAAGTGCAGACCGTGGCCGCGCTGTAGGACGGACCGATCTCATGAGCGAAACCGCGTTGGCGCCTTATCGAGTGACGGCTCGCAATACCGCGATCGCCTCGGAAAACAAGATCCACGACGATGCCGTAGCGCGCCGATTCGGCTTCGCCGGCGGGCTAGTGCCCGGGGTCGAGGTGTACGCCTATATGACGCACGTAGCGGTCGAGCGCTGGGGACGCGCCTGGCTCGAGCACGGCAGCGCCGAGTGCCGGTTAATCAAGCCGGTCTATGACGGCGAGCGTGCGATCGTGACCGGAAGGGCTGCGGACGGCGCGCTCGACATCGCGGTCGAGAGCGAGGCGGGGCTATGCGCCGCGGGTCGCGCCAGCTTGGCGGCCGGATCGGCGGTGCGGCCCGGCATCGATGGCTTCGAGCAGACGTCTCCGCCCGCGATCCGGCCGACTGCGGACGAGCACACCTTGGCGCCGGGGACATCGTTCGGCATTGCTCCGTTCCGAGCCACCGCAGAATTTACGGCGCGCTACCTCGCCGACGTCGGCGAGACGCATCCGCTCTACGCCGCCGAGGGACTTTGTCATCCGGGAATTCTGCTTCGCCTCTGCAACTGGGCGCTGACGCAGAACGTGGTGCTGGGACCCTGGATCCACGCCGGCAGCAAGGTGCAGAATTTCGCCGCCGCGCACATCGGCGACGAGTTCACACTACGCGCCCGGGTCACGGCGAACTACGAGCGCAAGGGCCATCGCATGGTCGATCTCGATGCGCTCATCCTGGCTGGGGCGCGTACATTGGTTGCGCGCGTCGAGCATACGGCGATCTGGCGCCCGCGCCAGAGCGCGTCTTAGACGATCTGATTCTTCAACTCGCGCTCGCCGCGCCAGAGCCGCCCGAGATTCTCCAGCAGCAGATCGATGACATTGTCCTCGTAGCGCCGGGTCTCGCCGGCGGCATGCGGCGTGATCAGCACGTTGGGGAGCGTCCACAACGGCGAGTGCGGCGGCAGCGGCTCCTCCCAGAAGCAATCGAGTGCCGCGCCTGCGATGCGCCCCTGCCGCAGCGTCCGAATCAGCGCCGGCTCGTCGACCACCCGGCCGCGCGCGACGTTGATCACGAACGCCGAGGGCTTCATGGCGTCGAAGGCGCCGGCCCCGAACAGAAGCTCGGTCTCACGCGTGAGCGGACAGGTGAGCGCCACGAAGTCGGCCTGCGGCAGCAGCTCGAGCAAACGATCCTGCGCCGCGACCAGCTCGACGGCGCCGGCCTCTACGGCGGGATTGCGCTTGGTCGCGATGACCCGCATGCCGAAACCGCTCGCGAGCGCCGCCAGCCTCGAGCCGATGCGGCCCAGGCCGACGATGAGCAACGTCTTGCCGGAAATTTCGTCCTCGCGCAGCGCCGGATCGGAAATCATGCCACGCCAATGGCGACGCGCCTGGTTGTCGCGTGCCTGCGGCAATTGCCGCGCCAGCGCCAGCATCAGCGCGATCGCGTGCTCCGCCACGGCGCGTTCGTTGGCGCCCTGCGCGCTTGCGAGCCGAATGCCGCGCGCCCGCAAGGCTTCGCGGGCATATTGATCGGTGCCGGCGCTGATCGACTGGATGAAGCGCAACTTCTCGGCGCGACCCAGCAGCTCGTTGCGCCACAAGCCGGATACGACCAGCACGTCGGCCTGGCCGATCCGCGCCATGAGCTCGTCGAACGTCCGCAGCTCGAAGAAGCGGATCCCGGTGTTGCGCAGCACGAAGCAATCGCCGAGCCGGTATGCGACGTGAGCAAAACAGATGGTGAGGTGCCCCCGATCGGGAAGCAAAGGAGCATTCATGGGCCAACCATCAGATGAGAACCGAGCAAATTCAATGTGGATCGTCCGGGCGCCTCTCCGTGCGATGCGCTCCAACCCGAGTGTCGCAATGCCGCACCGCCTCGATCCCCTCCGGTTGCCGCTTGTGCTAGGCGGTGCGGATCGAACATGATGCGGTGAAGCATCCCCGGCCGGAACCGGACCGCCGGGGCCACTCGAAACGAGCCGGTCGGGAGGGAGCTTTGCACGGATTCCATCTCGTACACGTCCAGTGGCGCGCGATCCTGCTGGCTGCGCTGGTCTGCCTTTCGGGCGGATCCGCGGCCGATGCCCAGAGCGTCACGGTGCGGCTCGCCCGACAGTTCGGCATTTCCTACATGCCGCTGACGATTATCGAACAGCAGCATCTACTCGAGGCGCAAGGCAAGGCGCTCGGTCTCGACATCAAGACCGAATGGGTGCAGTTCACCAGCGGAACGCCGATGAACGAGGCGCTCATCTCCGGGAATCTCGATTTCGCCTCCGGCGGGGTCGGTCCGCTGCTCAGCATCTGGGGCAAGACCCGCGACAATCTCGGCGTGAAGGCGGTCGCCGCGCTCAACTCGATGCCGCTCTATCTCAACAGCATCAATCCGGCGGTGAAGAGCATCAAGGATTTCACCGACAAGGACCGCATCGGATTGCCGGCGGTGCGGGTGTCGATCCAGGCCATCACCTTGCAAATGGCGGCCGAGCAGGTATTCGGCCCGGGCCAGGGCGGCAAATTGGATCCGCTCACGGTATCGCTCGGCCACCCCGACGCCATGGCCCAGATGATGGGCGGCAAATCCGAGATCAGCGCGCATTTCGGCTCGGCGCCGTTCATGTATCAGGAGCTCGAGGACAAGCGCGTCCACAAGGTGCTCGACAGCTATCAAGTGGTCGGCGGTCCCCACACGTTCAACGTGGTGTGGACCACGACCCGATTTCACGACCAGAACCGCAAGGTGATCCAGGCATTGGTAGCCGCGCTCGATCAGGCGATGAAGCAGATCGCGGCCGATCCGGCCGCGGCTGCGGCGCTATGGGTCAAGGCGGAGAATTCCAAGCTTTCGGCCGCGGAGATCGAGAAGATGATCCGGCTTCCCGAGAACGAATGGACGCTGGTTCCCAAGAAGGCCATGGCCTACGCGGATTACATGAGCCGCGCCGGCATGATCCCGGTGAAACCCGCTTCGTGGCAGGACCTGTTCTTCGAGGAAGCGCACAAGCTTCCGGGCAGCTGACAAGAAGCCGAGACATGAGCCTGCTCGCGGTCGAGGGCGTCACGCTGCAGTACAAGACGCCGCGGCATCTGGTCACCGCAGCCTATAAGGTCGATTTCGCCGTCGATCAGTCGGACCGCTACGTCATTCTCGGGCCGTCGGGCTGCGGCAAGTCCACGCTGCTCAAGGCGGTAGGCGGATTCATGCGGCCGGTCGAGGGCACGATCCGCATCCGCGGCACGGAAGTGACCGAGCCCGGCCCGGATCGGATGATGGTGTTCCAGGAATTCGAACAGCTGATGCCGTGGAAAACTGTGTTCGGCAACGTGCTGTTCCCGATGCGGGCGACCGGGAAATTCACGCGTTCCGAAGCGCTCGATCGCGCCGAGGCGGCAATCGAGAAAGTCCGGCTCACCAAGTTCCGCGATGCCTATCCGCACATGCTGTCCGGCGGCATGAAGATGCGGGTCGCGATCGCGCGCGCCATGGTGCTCGAGCCCGACATCCTGCTGATGGACGAGCCGTTCGCCGCCCTCGACGCGCTCACCCGCCGCGCTATGCAGCAGGAGCTGCTGTCATTGTGGCAGCAGCTGCGGTTCACCGTCCTGTTCGTCACCCATTCGATCGAAGAGGCGATGCTGGTCGGCTCGCGCATCCTGGTGCTCACGCCGCATCCCGGCCGGGTTCGCGCCGAGCTCGACGCCGATGGATTCGGATTCGAGACCATGGATCGAACCGAGTTCGGCGCCATGTCGAAGCGCATCCATCGCCTGCTGTTCGAACCGGTGGCGGATGCGGTCGCGCCGCCCGCCGCAATGGAAACGTTGCGGCCATGAGCGTCGTCGTGCCGCAGACGCCGGACGCCGGGCGCCGGCCGGAGTTCGAACGCGAGCCGCTCGATGCCCACGGAATCGGCGAAATCGAACGGCCGTTGCCGCTCCTCGAGCGCATCGTGCACAACGATGCCGTACAGCGCGTCGGCGTCCTGCTGATGCTCGTGCTGTGCTGGGAGCTTTACGCGCGCTGGCTCGACAACACGCTGCTGTTCCCGACCTTCACCGAGACCATGCGGGTGTTGGCGCATGACACCGTCAGCGGCGTGCTGCCGGACCGCATTCTTACCTCGCTCAAATCCCTCGCCGTCGGCTACGCCGCGGGCGTGGCGCTCGCCGGGGTGTTCACCACGCTCGCGGTGGCGAGCGCGATCGGCACCCGCCTGCTCTCGACGTTGACCGCGATGTTCAACCCGCTGCCGGCGATCGCGCTCTTGCCGCTCGCCCTGATCTGGTTCGGGCTGGGCGTCCCCTCGCTGGTGTTCGTCATCGTGCATTCGGTGCTGTGGGCGGTGGCGCTCAACACGCTGAGCGGCTTCCGCAGCGTGCCGGAGACGCTGCGCATGAGCGGCCGCAATCTCGGACTGAAAGGTGCCCGCTACGTGGGTCTGATCCTGATTCCCGCGGCGTTCCCCTCGATCCTTGCGGGTCTCAAGATCGGCTGGGCCTTCGCCTGGCGCACGCTGGTCGCCGCCGAGCTGGTGTTCGGCGTCTCCTCGCGCTCGGGCGGGCTCGGCTGGTACATCTTCGAGGCGCGCGCCGAGCTCGAGACCGCGCGGGTGTTCGCGGGCCTGTTCGCCGTGATCATCATCGGGCTCGTGATCGAGGCGGTGATCTTCCGGGCAATCGAGGCGCGCACGGTCACGCTGTGGGGGATGCAGCGCTGACGAGAGGGGCGAACAACTCGTGTGGCGCGGCGAGGCCGCGGAGCTGGTGGGTGCCGAGCGAGCGCAGCGGCCGGCCGTAGACGCGCGCGAATTCGTCGCTGACGACGATCGGCAAGTTCAATGCCTTGGCAACCGCCTCGATCCGGCTGACCAGGTTGACCGCCGGACCGATGACGGTGAAATCGAGCCGGTCGGCGGCGCCGATATTGCCGTAGATCGCGGTGCCGGCATGCAGCGCCACGACGATTTCGAGCGGCGGCTCGCCCGCCGCAGCAAGCTGCTCGCCGAGCCCGCGCACTGCGGCGAGCGCCTCCACGGCTGCATCGAGCGCGTGACGCGCCGCCTCGGCGGCCACGGTCGGCATCTCGATCGGGAAGATCGCCAGCAGGCCGTCGCCGATGAATTTCAGGATCTCGCCGCCGTGGTCGTGAATGGCCTTGGCCTGCGCGTCGAACAGCGCATTGAGGAGGGCGATCATGCTCTCGCCCGGCAGACGGTCCGAGCGCGCCGTGAAGGCGCGCAGATCCGAGGACCACAACACGGCGCTGATCTCCTCGCCGGTACCGCGGCGGATCTGGCCTGCCAGCACCTTCGGACCGGTCTTGGCGCCCAGATAGGCATTGAGGACGTTGCGGGAGATCGCTCTCTGGTTGTGCATATCGATCAGGACGGGCAAGCGCTGCGATACGCGCGTCAGCTCGGCGATCTCCGGTTCGGCGAATCCGCCCGGGCGGTCGGTCACATAGGTGACCATGTAGTTGCGGGCGACGTGCGCGCTGGCAAGCGGCAGCGCCAGATAGTCGGTGGCGCCGTGCGCCTTGAGATCGTGCAGGATCGGGAAATCGAGCACCGCTTCGGCGACGTCGATCCGGCGCCGCAGCGTTTCGCCGCCCAGGACCACCCGCCGGACCGGGTTGTCCTCGTAGCGGATCATGTCGGCCAGCTCATGCGCGACCAGCGTCAACACGGTCTGGCCGGTGGTGCGAAACCAGGTGAAGGTCGCGCCCAAGTATTGCGGATGCAGCGTGCTGGTGTGCAGCGTCACGCGCAGCAGCGGCAGGCCGGCCGCCAGCATGCGCCAGGCAAACTCGTCGAAGGCGCCAGCCCCCGACGCAATCCGGCGCGCCGGGCCTACCAGCCACTCGGCGATCGCGTCGAGGCTGTCGTGGGCCGGGCGCTCGCCGGGCGGCCGCTCGACCACCTCGACGGTTGGCACGAGACGCGGGTCGACGCCGGAGAAGGAGGGCCGCGGATCAGCCATGGACCCGCCCCCCGGGAGCGAGCGGCGCAAAACGATCGGCACTACATGCCCGCGTCACCATGCCGCTCGCCCGCGCTCGCTCCGGATCATCGCTTTTGATGCAGACATCCGCTTGCTACAGTTCCGAATGGTTGCCCGCGGCGGTATCGATAGCGGGGCGAGGAACTCGTGTCCAACATGGGACCGGACTTGACCGTGTCGCTGTGGCGCGGCGGCGTTGAGGGCCGCTACCAGACCTATTCCGTGCCGAAGCGCGAGAACCAGACCGTGCTCGACGTGGTGACCTGGGTGCAGCGCAATCTCGATTCCTCACTCGCGTATCGTTTCGCGTGTCGGGTCGGAATGTGCGGCTCCTGCGCCATGACGGTCAACGGACGGCCGCGCTGGACCTGTCGCACCCATGTGTCGCGGGTCGCCGAAAGCGGCCGGCTCGAGATCGGGCCGCTGGAGAATTTGCCGGTGATCAAGGATCTCGCTACCGACATGCGGCCGTTCTTCGAGAAATGGCAGCAGGCAAGGGGCACGTTCGCGCCATCGAAGACCCGGCACGATCCGATCGAGACCATCAGGCCCGACAGCGCGGCGCGGCTCGCCGCCGCTGCGGCAATCGAATGCATCAATTGCGGCGTGTGCTATGCGGCCTGCGACAGCGTACGCTGGAACGAAAATTATTTAGGGCCGGCGGCGCTCAATCGCGCTTGGACCCTGGTGAATGATGTGCGCGACACGGCCAATGTGCAGCGCCTCGCTGCGGTCGCGGCCAGCGGCGGCTGCTACGCCTGCCATTCGCACCAGTCGTGCCAGGAGCATTGTCCCTTGTCGCTCAACCCGACTGCATCGATCGCCGGCCTCAAGCGCGGCGCCGCGCTGGCGTTTCTAAAGAGCGAGATCGAGGCATGAACGTCCGGCTCTACGCGGCGCAGCGGCTGACCGCGGCCATCATGGTCCCGCTGGTCGCAGTGCACCTGGCGGTAATCATTTATGCAACGAACCACGGACTGACCGCCGCCGATGTGCTGGCGCGCACGCGCGGCAGCGTCGCCTGGGCGGTGTTCTACGGCATCTTCGTGGTCGCCGCGGCGATCCACGCCCCGATCGGCATCCGCACGGTGTTGACCGAATGGTCGCGGCTCGGTGGCCGCAGCGTCGACGCCATCGCGACGGGCGCCGGTCTGCTGCTCCTCGTGCTCGGCTTGCGCGCGGTTGCGGCCGTGGTGCTGCCATGAACCGTACGCGGCTCACACATCGCGGCAATTTGCTCTGGCGGGCCGCACTGGTGCACCGGCTTTCCGGTCTGGCGCTCGCGATATTTTTGCCGCTGCATTTTTGGGCGCTTGGACTCGCCATCGACGGGGAAGCCCGACTCGGGAGCTTCCTGCGCTGGACCGATGCGTGGTTCGTGAAGCTTGCCGAAACCGGGCTCGTGTTCCTGCTCGCGGTGCATCTGTTGGGCGGATTGCGCGTGCTGGTCATCGAAAACTTCGCGTGGCGCGACGGCCAGAAGCAGCTTGCAACGCTGGCCGCAGGGATTTCCGCCGTCATCGCCGTCGTGTTCCTGGTGTGGGCGCTGTAAATGGACCGCGTCGGGCTCGAGCGGATGCAGACCGACATCCTGATCCTGGGATCGGGCGGCGCGGGACTGTTCGCGGCGCTGCATGCCGAGGCCGCAAACCCCGAGCTCGACATCACGGTCGCGACCAAGGGCCTGCTCGGCAAATGCGGTTGCACCCGCATGGTCCAGGGCGGGTACAACGTCGCGCTCCATCCGGGCGATTCGGTCGAGCGGCATTTTATGGACACGATCGAAGGCGGCAAGTGGCTGCCGCACCAGGAGCTCGCCTGGACCCTGGTGACCAAGGCGGTCGAGCGCGTGCGCGAGCTCGAGAACGAGATCGGCTGCTTCTTCGATCGCAATTCGGACGGCACGCTGCACGGCAAGGCGTTCGCCGGCCAGAGCTTCGATCGAACCGTGCACAAGGGCGATCTCACCGGGATCGAGATCATCAATCGTTTGATGGAGCAGGTCTGGGCGCGTCCCGGCGTGCGGCGGCTGGAGGAGCATCGGGCGCTGGCCCTGACCCCGGCCCGCGACGGCGGATCGGTCGCCGGCGTCTTGCTGGCGGATATCAGGACCGGCGAGCTGCGCTTCGTTCAAGCGCAGGCCGTGCTGCTCGCGACCGGCGGCGGACCGACCATGTACCGCTATCACACGCCATCCGGCGACAAGAGCATGGACGGGATCGCCATGGCGTTGCGCGCCGGCCTGCCGCTGCGCGACATGGAAATGGTGCAGTTCCATCCGACCGGCCTGCTCGCGGGACCCGAGACGCGCATGACCGGCACGGTGCTGGAGGAAGGGCTGCGCGGCGCCGGCGGGCATCTGCTCGACGGCGGCAAGCGCCGCTTCATGGCCGATTACGACCCAAAGCTAGAGCGCGCGACCCGCGACGTGGTCAGCCGCGCGATCTATGCCGAGATCAAGGCCGGGCGCACCACGCGGTACGGCGGCGTGTACCTGAGCATGGCGCATCTTGGACCCGAGAAGGTCGCCAAAGAGTTCAAAGGCATGGTCGAACGCTGCGCCGATTGCGGCTTCGATCTCGCCGGCGGTCTCGTCGAGGTCGTGCCGACCGCGCATTACTTCATGGGCGGGCTCGTATGCAATCCGGACACTTCGACCGCATGGCCGGGGCTGTTCGTCGCCGGCGAGGATGCGAGCGGCATGCATGGCGCCAACCGACTGGGAGGCAACGGCGTCGCCAATTCGACGGTGTTCGGCGGCATCGCGGGCGACGCGATGCCGAGATGGATCGCCGCGAATCCGGGTCATCGAACGCCAGACGAAGACGTGCTCGCCGCGGAGTTCTCTCGCGCGCTGCATCCATTCGCACAAAGGCCCGGCGATTTGAATGCTCTGCGCGAACGGCTGCTCGATCTCATGTGGGACGACGTCGGCGTTATCCGCGATGCCGCGAAGCTCGACCGGGCGGCGGAAAAACTTTCGGATCTCGAAGCCGAGCTCATGGAAACCGGCATTCCTGACACCGGCAGAGTGTTCAATCTGACCTGGCACGATTGGCTCAATCTGCACTCGCTGGTCGAGACGAGTCGCGTGATTGCGCTCGCCGCCAAGCGGCGCGAGAATTCGCGCGGCGCGCATTTCCGCAGCGATTTCCCGGAGCCGGGGGATCTCCTCACCTCGCGCTTCACGGTCGTGCGGCAGCAATCCGGGAAGCTCGACATCCTGGATCAGCCGGTGTTGTTCACGCGGGTGAGGCCGGGCGAGACGCTGCTCGAAACCATGGCGGCCGAATAGTGGAGCCGAGCATGATCCCCTTATCGTCGCTCGAACGCACGGCAGAAGCGCTGATGGCCAAGGCGGCGATCGAGATTCCCGACGATTATCTCGATGGCTTGCGCCGGTGCGCCAATACGGAAACCGGGGAGCTTTCCGCTTTCGTGCTGCAGGCGATGCTGGAGAACTACGAAGCCGCCAAGCACGACCGCCGCGCCATGTGCGGCGATACCGGCGTGCCGCGCTGGTACGTGAAGATCGGCAACGAGGCGCGCGTCGAGGGCGGACCGGTCGCGCTCGAGGCGGCGCTGCGCCGGGCGACCGCCAAGGCGACGCACGAGGTGCCGCTGCGCCCCAACCGCGTGCATCCGCTCTGGCGCACCGACCACAACAATAACGTCGGCATCGGCGCCCCGGAGATCGAATATTCGTTCCATCCCGATGCGGATTGGATCGAGCTCACCACGGTGCACAAGGGCGGCCTGTTCGGCAGCGACTATCGCATGCTGTTTCCGGCCGACGGCATCGAGGGCATCCGGCGCTTCTATCTCGACACGCTGATCGGCTTCGGCAAGCGCGGGCTCGCCTGCCAGCCGGCGATCGTCGGCGTCGGTCTCGGCGGCTCGAAGGACATCTCGATGGTGCTGGGCAAGCAGGCCGCCTGCCTGCGGGTGGTCGGCTCGCGCAACCCCGATCCGAAGATCGCCGCGATCGAGGACGAACTCAAGACGTTGGGCAACAGTATCGGCATGGGCGCCATGGGGTTCATGGGCAGCTCGATGGTCGTCGATTGTCACATCGAGGTCGGCTATTGCCACACCGGCGGCATGCCGATGAGCGTGCACATGTTCTGTCTGTCCTCGCGCCGGGCCTGCGCGCGCGTTGGCGCCGACGGGCGCGCCGAGTTCCGCACCGACCCGATGTGGTTCACCGATTACATGCGCCGGTCGACCGCGGAATGGCAACGGCCGGCGGCGGAAGCCGCGGAGTAGGACGATGGCCGGCCTCAAGACCGTTGCGCTGAGACTCCCGGCCACGGCCGAGGATCTGCGCACGCTCGAGATCGGCACCGTCGTCTATCTGACCGGCCGCATCTTCACGGCGCGCGAAGGCGCCTACAAGCACGCGATCGAGGACGGCGCCGGCATGCCGGCCCCGAAGGAAGCGCTTGGATCCGCGAATTTTCACTGCTCGCCGGCGGCGAGGGTCAATCCCGACGGCACCTATTCGGTGGCCGCGATCCCCAGCGCCCCGATGGAGGACGCCGACGACGTGGCACCGCATGCCGCAACGCCGGCCAAAGCCGAGCCCGGCTACAACGTCGGAGCGGTGAGCGCGACCGCATCGTTCCGCTTCGTCAAATGGCTCGACAGCTGGTTCAAGCTGTCGGGCTGCAACATCATCATCGGCAAGGGCGGCATGACGTCGGAGGTCTACCGAAACATCTTCGTGCCGAACCAGGCGATCTATCTGACCACGGTCGGCTATGGCACCGGCGCGCTGCTCGGCCGCGGCATCAAGGGCGTCGCCGGCGTCTATTGGCTCGAAGAACTCGGCCTCGCGCAGGCCGTCTGGGTGCTCGACGTGGAGAATTTCGGGCCGTTCCTGGTCGAGAGCGATGTTGCCGGCAACAGCCTGTTCGAGCGCGAGAACGCGAAAATCGCGCCCGGCATCGAGAAGCTCTATGCCGGCACGCGGCCCGCCACGATGCGGCGCTACGGCGAGACCGACGACAAGACCCAGGAGGTGATTTGAGGCGGACACGCTTGCTCTCTCGCGTCCGCGGCAGGCCGCGATCCCGGCCGCAGATCCGTGTCCTTGCCATGCACGGGGAACTGCCGTACATATATGCCATGAGGGAGACGTCTCATGGCAATCCCGCGTCGCAAACGGCCGATCGATCGTGAACTCAAGAGAGAGCGCATCGAGCTGCGCGTCGCTGCTTCGGCAAAGCACATCATCCAGCGCGCCATGGCCGTCACCGGCTTGACGGCCGGAGACCTCGCCTATGAAGGCGCACGTCGGGTGCTCGACGAACACGAGCGCATGGTGCTCACCGGCGGCGATCGCGACGCATTCCTTGACGCGATCTCCAGTCCCCCGACCCCAACGAAGAAGCTCGTGACGGCGCTCAAGCGCCATCGCAAACTGTTCGGATGACCCAACTTGGGAATTGCCATCGAGCCGCTCGGCAGACAGCACGATCGAGCGGCATTCTCTTGCCGCCAATCGGCTCTCGATGATTGGTTCCACCGGCGAGCGGGCCAAGACCAGAAACGAAACGTCGCACGCGTGTTCGTGGCAGTTGATGACCAGCACGGTGTCGTCGGCTTCTACAGCCTGAGTTCGTTCACCCTCGTCATCGATGATCTACCCGACGAGATCGCGCGAAAATTGCCACGATACGACACGATCCCCGCGGCACTGATCGGCCGACTTGCCCGTGACCAGAAGGTACGCGGACAAGGGATCGGAGAGCTGCTTTTAGCCGATGCCGTGCGGCGCATCTTGAGCGCAAGCCGATCTCTGGCGGTGTTTGCAATCGTTGTCGATGCCAAGGACGACCACGCCGTCGCCTTCTACGAGGACTTCGGTTTCAGACGATTTCCTACTCGGCCTAGCAGATTGTTTCTTCCAACTTCGACCGCGGCTGCGGCGCTTGCGCGCGCAGCAGACTGAGTTCGATCTCTCCAGAGCCGGGCTGCAAATCTCGGATCAAGCATTCCGGCGCGGCTTACGGCGAGACCGACGACAAGACCCAGGAAGTCATTTGAGCGGGCGACACGTCGATGCGCGCGGTGCGCTTACGACTTCGCGCCCGCCGCCGTGCCGGGCTCGAATTTCAGCGCGGCTCCGTTCATGCAGTAGCGCTTTCCGGTCGGCTTCGGGCCGTCGTCGAAGACGTGGCCGAGATGGCCGCCGCAGCGGCGGCAATGCACTTCGGTTCGCGGAAGGACGAGGCTGTAGTCGTTCGCAGTGCGGACCGCGTCCTCGATCGGCGCGAAGAAGCTCGGCCACCCGGTGCCGCTGTCGAACTTGGTTTCGGAGCGGAACAGCGGCAGATCGCATCCGGCGCAGGCAAAAATGCCGGGGCGGTGCTCGTCGTTGAGCGCGCTCGAATACGGCCGTTCCGTCCCGTGTTGCCGCAGCACCCGGAACTGCTCGGGGTTCAAGATCTGCTTCCATTCCGCATCCGATTTCGCAACTTCGAACTGCTCGGCGCCGGCGTGCGCCCCGCGTGGTGAGAAAAGATTCCTGGCATAGGCGGCAAGACCGGCGAGGCCGATGCCGGCAAGCAGCGCGTTCCGTCGGGACATCATGTCGCCTCCTTGGGCTTGGTGACCGGGCCTGCGGTCCGGTGGCAGAGGGTCCTCGGCGCTTTGCGTGCTTAACGTATGGTCGCTTGGGCCGTTCAGCTAGCCGCCTGCGGTCTTGGCGAACGTACCGCGACGGGCCGATCCGAGCCCGTTACCGCAGCACCGGACGCTTCCCGCTGCCACGGCCAGCGGCCTTCGATCTCCAGCACCAGGGTCCAGCTGAGAAACGTGCGCACGAGCACCAGGCAGGCCAGCACGCCGAGGCTCATGAAGGTGAGCTCGAGCGCGATGGTCTTCACGATATCGGCCGCGACGAGCACTTCGAGCCCGAGCAGAAGCGAGCGGCCGATGCGGATCTTGTAATCGTCGTAACGTTGCTCGCCGGTTCGCCGGCGCACATACACGTAGGTGGACCATCCGATGCCGGCGACGATGACCAGAACTCCGAACACTTCGATGCCGTTGCCGACAACGTGCAGCCAATGACTGACCAGCTTCTCGAGAGCGATCAGAATCGGAGGAGCATCATGCATTTGGTCGTCTCCACGCGGCTCGATGCTGACCGTTTCCCGTGCGCGTTCTGCAACTCTTTGAATCGGCTCCGGCGCGAATCCCGGAGCCGATGCGGCCCGGCGTCGCTATTTCGCCGTCACGCTGGAGGTGATGGACGAGATCACGTTGGTTGCCATGTTGAACGCAGCGTCCCGATCCTTGATGCCATGTCGATGGGCGATCCAGCTGAAATCCGTGTAAAGCGTCCACACCTGTCCGTGCTCGTCCTCGATCACGAGCAGACGAACCGGCCAATCGAGCCCGGCCGCCGGATTGGACGTCAGAAACAGCGTTCCGAGCGGGGGATTGCCGAAAATCAGCAGGGTGGACGGCCGCAGCTTGATTCCAGCGGCCGCGGCGAGCTTGGATTGGTCGACCTCGTCGAAGAACCGGATGCCTTTGTCCGCGATGTCCTGCTTGAGGCGGGCGATCGTTTCGCCCATCGAATACGCGCTCTTGACCCTGACGATGCCGTCCTCCTCGGCGGCCTTCGTCGAGCCCGGTACAGACACAGCCAGCACGAACACGAGGGCACCGGTCGAGCAAAGCTTGGCGATGCGCATGAACATGGATACCTCCTATCGTCATTCTTGTAAGAGTGAATTTCAGCATCAGGCATCAGGAAGCACGGCAGCGGAGCGCCTCCCCTCAGTGTGCGGTCCAGCCTCCGTCGACCGGCAACGCGATGCCGGTGATCGAGGACGCGGCGTCGCTCGCCAGGAACACGGCAACCGCGCCCATTTCCTCGACGGTCGCGAATTTCTTGTTCGGTTGCTGGGCCAACAGCACGTCGCGGACCACCTGCTCGCGAGGGATGTTGTGGGCCTTGGCCTGCGCTTCGATCTGTGCCTCGACCAGCGGCGTGAACACATAGCCGGGGCAGATCGCATTGCAGGTGATGCCGTCCTCCGCGGTCTCCAGCGCGGTCACCTTGGTCAACCCGACCAGACCGTGCTTGGCGGCCACATAGGCCGATTTGAACGGCGAGGCGACGAGCCCATGCGCCGAGGCGATGTTGATGATGCGTCCCCAGCCGTGAGCCCGCATTGAGGGCAGCGCGCAACGCGTGGTGTGGAACGCCGAAGACAGATTGATGGCGAGAATCAACTGCCATTTCTCGACCGGGAATTCCGGGATCGGCGCCACATGCTGGATGCCGGCATTGTTGACGACGACATCGAGCCGCCCGAAAGACTGCAGGATCGTCGCGATCATTTCTTCGATGGCTTCCGGCTTCGACATGTCGGCGGCCGAATATTGGACCTGCACGCCGAATTGAGCGGCGAGCTGCGACTGGGTCGCGGCGATGTCGTCGGGCTTGCCGAAGCCATTGAGAACAATGGATGAACCGGCGGCCGCAAGCGATCGGGCGATGCCGAGGCCGATGCCGCTGGTCGAGCCGGTCACCAGGGACACTTTGCCATCGAGCGCGCGCGCGGTCATAATATTGCGTTGCATCATGGGGATATTCATGGCCAAAAGCCTCCGTGTCTGCCCGCGCCTGGGGGAGCGCGTCCGTCGGAACTCTGCCGAAGACGGACGATGATCTGAAATGCCGGTTGGCTAACGAGTCGATAGGGTGCCGCTATGGAGATGCATCAAATCCGATATTTCCTGGCAGTGCGGATCAATTGAACTTCACCAAGGCCGCGGAAAAATGCAACGTCTCGCAGCCGTCGCTCACGCGGGCGGTCAAGCTGCTGGAAGAAGAGCTCGGCGGTCTGTTGTTCCATCGCGAGCGGGCGAACACGCACTTGTCCGAGCTCGGCAGCATGGTGAAGCCGCATCTCCAGCAGATCTACGACGAATCGCATCAGGCGACGCGCTTGGCCCGGGATTTCGCCTGCCTGAAGAAGAGCACGCTCAAGCTCGGCATCATGTGCACCATCGCTCCGGACCAGATCATCGATCTGATCGGATCGATTCAACGGAATCATCCCGGGGTGGAACTGCAGCTCAGTGATGCCAATTCGTGGGACCTGCAGGAGCGGCTCATCGAAGGCGCGCTCGAAGTGGCGATCTATTGCATCCCCGGTCAGGAGCCGGACCCGCGGCTGCACGTCATGCCGCTGTTCCGCGAGCAGATCGTGATTGCGATCAATCCCGGACATCGGCTGGCAAGGCAGAGCGCAATCCGCGTCAAGGACCTCGACGGCGAATGTTACATCCATCGCATGAATTGCGAGTTCGCCGGCTATGCCGACAAGACGTTCCAGGAGCAGCAGGTCACCTGCAAGCCGGTATATTGGAGCGACCGCGACGACTGGACGCTGGCCATGATCGCCTCCGGGCTCGGCTGGGGCTTCATGCCCGAACACCTGGTGAAGCATCCGGGCGTGCTCGGCATTCCGATCACGGAGCCCGAATTCTGGCGCGAGGTGAATCTCGCGACCGTACGCGGACGGCCGCATTCGCCCGCGGTCGGCGCGCTGGTGCGAGAAGCGATGCGGATCAAATGGTTCGGCAAGCCGGCCCTTCGCCCGCGCCCGGCCGAGCCTGCCGAGCCGGCGGAGGCGCCTGCCCCCGCGGTCCGCAAACCGCGCCGCGTTGCCGCCGGCTAGGCGGCGGCCGGCCGAACAAAGGCCCGCTTCTTGGCGCAGAAGCCTGCGCGAACGATGGAGCCTTCCGTGGAGATGCATCAGATCCGCTACTTCCTCGCGGTCGCCAAGGAACTCAACTTCACCCGCGCGGCGGAGCGGTGCAACGTGGCGCAGCCATCGTTGACGCGGGCCATCAAGCTGCTGGAGCAGGAGCTCGGCGGCCCGCTGTTTCACCGCGAACGCTCGCGCACGCACTTGTCCGAGCTGGGCAACATGGTGCTGCCGTACCTGACCCAGGTTTACGAGCAGACGCAGACGGTCAAGCAGCAGGCGATCGATTTCACCCGGCTCAAGCACACCGCGCTCAAACTCGGGGTCATGTGCACGGTCTCCCCCACGCATCTTGTCGATCTCATCCGCACCCTGCAATCCCGCCACGATGGGGTCGAATTGCAGCTGTTCGACGCCAGCGCCCCCGACCTGGAAGAGCGGTTGATCGCCGGCGATCTCGAGGTCGGCATCTATTGCGTGCCGGGGCGGGAGCACGACGAGCGGCTGCATTACATGCCGCTGTTCCGTGAGCAATACATGATCGTGGTCCATCCCGGTCATCCCCTCGCTTCGCGAAACGCCATCCGCGTCAAGGATCTGAACGGGGAGCGTTATCTCAATCGCGCCAATTGCGAATTCAACGGCTACGCGGGCCCAATCTTTCGCGAGCGCGGCGCCGCGTGCGAAACCGTGTACCGCAGCGACCGCGACGACTGGATTCTCGCCATGATCGCGGCGGGCCTGGGCTTCGGCTTCCTGCCGGAATATTCCATTCCTCAGAGCGGCGTGATCGCGCGTCCGCTGATCGAGCCCGAATTCTGGCGCGAGGTGAATCTCGTGACCGTGCGCGGACGGCCGCATTCCCCCGCGGTCGGGGCGTTCGTGCGCGAGGCGATGCGCACGCAGTGGCTCGGACAGCCGGCGCTCGCCGTGCGCAAGCAAGCCGAGCACGCCACCGGCCAGAACGCCGACACCCTCGATTGACCGTTCGCCCCCACGGACGGAGATAGCCGGCTGCTATGAACTCGGAAGCTATCCGGTATTTCCGTTACGCCGCCGTTTGCCCGACGCTCCGGATTGCCATTGCCGAGATCCTTCGATCCCGGCCGAAGCAACACGGAGACGAGACATGATCTACCGAACCACTGGCCGGGCCGTCCGGCACAGCCTGTTCGCGGCCGGCATCGTCGCGGGCACGGTGTTCACGATGTTGAGCGCGGCGAGTGCCGGCGAATGTCCGGCCGACAAGCGCGGCACGGACCTGACCAAAATGGACACAACGCCCGCCAAAGGCGTCAGCGATACGGTGCTCGCCGCGGTCAACCTTGCCGAGGAGCCGGCGAAACTCCAGGACCGCCAGCTGCGACTGCGCAAGCTCGTGATCCAGCCGGGCGGCGTCGTGCCCTGGCACAGCCACGGCGACCGGCCGGCGATCATCTACATCATCGAAGGCGAGATCGTCGAATACGCCAGCACCTGCGCGGTTCCGATCGTGCACAAGGCAGGCGACGTCGCGCGCGAGATCCACACCACCTCGCATTGGTGGAAGAACACGGGCGACAAGACCGTCGTCCTGCTCTCGGCCGACATCCTGCACGACAAGTCCGGCAAGAACATGTGATCGCCGTCACGGCAAGAGCCGCAGTGTGACGCCTCGCCGATGAGGCGTCACACCCAACGGCCCGAACCAGGAGAGACGAACCATGGCACAGGTGTCCCACGCGGCGGCTTCGCCCGAGATGTCCATGCATGCCGATGCTTTTCACACGGCCCGGCGCACGCTGGTGATCGGGCTGACCGCATTCCTCACCGTCGTCGATCTGTTCGCGACCCAAGCGATCCTGCCCTCGCTCACGAAGCTCTACCACGTCACGCCGGCCGCCATGGGGTTGGCGGTGAATGCCAGCACGCTGGGCATGGCGGTCGCCGGCCTGGCAGTCGCATTGTTCAGCCGCAAAATCGACCGGCGGCTCGGCATCCTGCTCAGCCTCGCCCTGCTTTCGATCCCGACCGCGCTGCTCGCCTCGGCGCCCGACCTCACGACGTTCGCACTGCTGCGCATCGTGCAGGGGCTGTTCATGTCCGCGGCCTTCGCGCTGACGCTCGCCTATCTGGGCGAAGCCTGCAGCGCCGAAGACGCCGGTGGGGCTTTCGCCGCCTATATCACCGGCAATGTCGCCAGCAATCTCATCGGGCGGCTGATCTCCGCCGCGGTCGCCGACCATCTCGGCCTGGCGACGAATTTCTACGTGTTCGCCGCGCTCAACCTCGCCGGCGCGGTGCTGGTGTATTTCACGATCGGCCGCACCAAGCCGATGGACGCGGTGGAGACTTTGCCGAGCTCGCCGTTCGCGGTCTGGGGCGTGCACCTGCGCAACTCGCAGCTGCGGGCGAGCTTCGCCATCGGGTTCCTGATCCTGTTCGCCTTCATCGGCACCTTCACCTACGTCAATTTCGTGCTGGTCCGCGAGCCCTATTCGGTGGGCCCGATGGCGCTCGGGTTCGTCTACTTCGTGTTCTTGCCGTCGATCTTCACCACGCCCATCGCCGGCCGGTTCGTTCGACGCTTCGGGACCAGGCCGACGTTCTGGTGCGCGCTCGCCGTTGCGGGGATCGGGCTTCCGCTGCTGCTGGTGCCGCATCTGCCCGCCGTGCTGACCGGCCTGGTGCTGGTCGGTATCGGGACGTTCTTCGCGCAGGCGACCGCAACGGGATTCGTCGGCAGCGCCGCTACCGTCGACCGCGGCTCGGCCAGCGGCATCTATCTCGCGTGCTATTTCTTCGGCGGTCTCGTCGGCAGCGCCATACTGGGCCAGCTGTTCGATCGCTTCGGTTGGGCAGCTTGTGTCGCAGGGATCGGGGTATCGCTCGTCCTCGCCGCGGGCCTCGCCGTTCGCCTGAAAATGACGGCGTTGCACGCCATGGCGCCGGCTCAATGAGGGCAACAAGGCCGCTCAAGCAGGCGCGGTGCGCGCAGTACTTGCAGAAACTCGACGAACGCGACAGGCTCCGGAAAATCCAGACCAGGGAAATGTGAGATGAACATCGTGCAAAACAAGATCGTTGCCGCGCCAGCCCAGGTTCGCAAACCCCGCAAGACCGCGGGCGGACCCGGTCAGATCGTGCTGGTGCTGCAGGGCGGCGGCGCGCTCGGCGCGTATCAGGCCGGCGTCTATCAGGCGCTGCACGAGGTCGGCATCGAGCCGGATTGGATCATCGGCACCTCGATCGGCGCCATCAATGCCGGCATCGTCGCCGGCAACGAGGTGAAGAACCGCCTGCCCAGACTCAAAGAGTTCTGGCGCCGGGTCGAGCGCCGCGAGATCTTCAATTTCGCTTCTCCGTGGCGCGGAGCCGTCGATGCTATCTCGTACTTCACGACCCTGACGGGCGGCATCCCGGGATTCTTCGAGCCCAATCCGCCGGCGTTCTGGGGAACGCACATTCAACTGGGCGCGGAAAAAGCCGGATATTATTCGACCGCCCCGCTCGAAGCGACGCTTTCGGAACTGGTCGATTGCTCGCTGCTCAATCGCTGCAAGCCTCGCCTCACGGTCGGCGCCGCCAACGTGCGCACCAGCGAGATGCACTATTTCGACGCCCGCGACACCGAAATGACGGTGCGGCACATCATGGCGTCGGGAGCATTGCCGCCGGCGTTCCCGGCGATCCGTATCGGCGAGGATTATTATTGGGACGGCGGCATCCTGTCGAATACGCCGACCGAGGCGATCTTCGACGACAATCCGCGCCGGGATTCCCTGATCTTCGCCGTGCATCTGTGGAATCCGACAGGCGAAGCGCCGGAGACCATGTGGGAGGTGCTGCACCGCCAGAAGGACATCCAGTACTCGAGCCGGGTGGCAAGCCATATCGCGCGCCAGCGGCAGGTCCACCGCATGCGGCATGTGATCTCGCAGCTCCTCAAGCACGTGCCGGAAAAGGAGCGCAACAGCGCCGAGGTACGCGAGCTCGCCGGCTACGGCTGCGTCACGCGGATGCACGTCGTGCGGTTGCTGGCACCCCGACTCGAGAACGAGGATCACACCAAGGACATCGATTTCAGCGCATCGGGCATCCGCATGCGCTGGGACGCCGGATATGCCGATACGCGCCGGGCCATCGCGGCGGCCCCGTGGGAAGGCGAATTCGACCCGCTGGAAGGCGTCATTCTTCACCAGCCGATGCCGCTCGAAGTATCGCCGACAGAATGAGCCGGGGTTTGCGCCGGGTCGCTTGGAACGCAGACGGCAAATGCGAGGTAGGAACATGCAGCACTTCGACGCGATCATCATCGGGACCGGACAGGCCGGACCGGCGCTGGCCGCGCGGCTCTCCGGCGCGGGCATGAAGATCGCCATCATCGAGCGCAAATCGTTCGGCGGCACCTGCGTGAATACCGGCTGCATTCCCACCAAGACCTTGGTGGCCAGCGCCTATGCGGCCAGGATGGCGCGGCGCGCGGCCGATTTCGGCGTCCGGTTGCAGGGCGACGTCAGCGTCGACATGAAGGCCGTGAAAGCCCGCAAGGACGCCGTCTCGGGAAAGTCGCGAACCGGCGTCGAGCAATGGATGCGAGGGCTGAAATCCTGCACGGTGTATACCGGCCACGCGCGTTTCCGCTCGGCGCGAGAGGTCGCGGTCGGGGACGAGGTGCTCCGGGCCGAGAAGATCTTCATCAATGTAGGCGGCCGCGCGACGGTGCCATCGATGCCGGGTCTCGATCGGATTCCCTATCTGACCAACAGCTCCATCATGGACGTGGATTTCCTGCCCGAGCATCTGGTGGTGGTCGGCGGCAGCTACATCGGGCTCGAGTTCGCGCAGATGTACCGCCGGTTCGGCAGCGCCGTGACCGTGATCGAGATGGCGCCGCGGCTGATCGCGCGCGAGGACGAGGATGTGTCCGCTGCCGTGACGGACATCCTGCAGCGTGAGGGCATCGACATCCACCTCGCCGCCGAGTGCATCCGCGTCGACCGGCATGGCAATGGTGTCTCCGTTGGGATCGATTGCGCAGGCGGTCCGCCCCAAGTCACCGGCTCGCACCTGCTGCTGGCGGTCGGACGCCGCCCCAATACCGACGACCTCGGTTTGGAGTGCGCCGGGGTCGCGCTCGACAAGCGCGGCTACATCCAGGTCGACGATCAGCTGCGCACCAATGTTTCCGGAATCTGGGCACTGGGTGATTGCAACGGTAAGGGCGCCTTCACGCACACCTCCTACAACGATTTCGAGATCGTGGCGGCCAACCTGCTCGACCGCGACTCTCGCCGGCTCTCGGACCGCATCCCGGCCTACGCGCTCTACACCGATCCGCCGCTCGGACGCGCAGGCATGACCGAGCGCGAGGTCCGGCAGCGGAACAGGCCGGCGCTGATCGCGAAGCGGCCCATGACGAGGGTCGGCCGCGCGGTTGAAAAGGGCGAGACCCAGGGCTTCATGAAGATCCTGGTCGACGCGGAGGACCGACGCATCCTGGGCGCAGCGCTGCTCGGAACCAGCGGAGATGAAGTGATTCACTCCATTCTCGATCTCATGTACGCCGGCGTGCCGTACACGGTGATGCAGCGGGCGATGCACATTCACCCGACCGTCTCCGAGCTGCTTCCTACGATGCTCGGCGAACTCAAGCCGCTGGAGCTGGCCGCTGCCGCGTGACAAACCAGGCCTTCACCGGCGCGGCGATGTGCCGATTCGGCGTCCATCTCCGGTATGGGAAATTGCGGCCTTCCGGCGCATATGCTGAGTACGTTCACCTGAGCCGAAGGAGCGGACATGACCTGATCAGGGCTTCCGGGACCCTGGAGCCGAGCCGGGAAGTTGCTGAATTCTAGCTGACGGTTTCGGACCCCAACCGAAATTGCGGAGCCAATTTCACCTTGGCCGTAATGGAGTTGGAAATGAAGCAGTTTTTCTCGACCTCATCCATGATCGCCCGGGCGGCCTCAAGGTCAGCCTGAGATTTCAAGACGACGCTCGGCTGAACGCCGACTTCGACGATCCGATACTTGCCGTCGACGTTTTCCAGCAAGCCTTCCGCGGCGCTTTCATAAGCCGCGAACTGTACCCCTTTGTTTTGGGCCAACGACACGAACGTCAGCATCAAGCAGGTATTCAGCGCGCCAACCAACAGCTCTTCGGGGCTCCAGATGCCGGGATCTCCCTTGAATTCAGGAGGACTGCCGACATCCATTTCGGGCTTGCCGGGTGCGGACGTCCTGCCGCGGCGACCCCTATTCCAGACCAAACTGTTCTTGTACCGAAAGGATTTGGCTGCTTTCTTTGCCTCCACGTGACCCTCCAAGATCAAAGATCGATTCCTCCGGAACCAAGAGCCCCGCCCACGGCGATCATCGATAGCCAGAGCGCAAAGGGCGCCTTATGGGCCGGGCTCTCAGGTAGCGTCGAGCATCATGCTGGGGCGGGCCCGGTCCGCAGCTATCGTCGCATCCGTGAGCTCGATGCCGAGATCCGCCAATGCTGCCCGATGCAAATTCGGCGACATCTGCATCAGCTTGTCGGCGATCCGGGTCGCCTTCGCCAGAGCCGTCGTGGCTTGTGTGCGCTCGACCCAGGCGCATGCTTTCGGCCAACGGCTAGGCTCCGTCTCGACGCGCGCCCATTTGAGGTTGCTGAACGGAATGGCGACCACGAGATCCGCCATCGATAGCCCACCGAAGATAAATCCGTCGCGCGGCGCGATGCTCTCCAGATAGGCCATGACGTTCGGCACCTGCTCGGCAACGGCGGCCGCGATCTTGGCTTTGTCCCGGGGCCGCTGAAAAACGAACGGCAGGATCACGGCCTCGTAGAAAATGCGCCAAATGAAGACGTCCCCCATCCGCGTGTCCGAGAATTCCTCGATCCAGCGCGCCTGGGCGCGCTGCGCCAATTCAACCGGCAGCACGCGTGGCGTGGGATATCGCTCCTCGAGATACTCGCAGATCACGGTGCTGTCGCACAGCGATACCTTGTCGTCGACGAAAACCGGAACGCGGCGCAGCGGACTGAGCTCACTGAACCTGTCGTCCCCGAAGAAGGGCACGATCGGATCGAGTCGATAGGCAACTTCCTTCAGCTCGCACACCGCGAGGACCTTGCGGACGTAAGGCGAGACCGGGCTGCCGATAATCGTCGCGGAATTTGGCGACATGCACGCTCGTCCTTATATGTCCAGCCGCATATGTCCAGCCGCGCTTTCCAGCTCCGGCACGCCGGCATGTCAATAGCATGCGATTGCCGCACGCAATAGACCGCGATCGGCGGGAACACTCACATCGGCAAGGAATTTCTCGGTCTGTCGATGGGCAAATGTCATGCGGCTGCTGGCGGGGATCCTGGTCCTGATGCTGATTGCCTCTACGGGCGCCGGTTCGCGGGCGCAGCCGGAGCAACGGGTGCGCGACCTCGTTGCCCGGGGCATCGAGCCGATGCTGCCCGGCGATGGCGCCGGCGGGACCGCCGTCGCGGTCCGGATCGACGGCCGGACCTTCTTTTTCAACTACGGCCATGCCGAGGTTGCGAGCCAGCGGCCGATCACGTCCGACACGCTGTTCAATCTTGCTTCGCTGAGCAAGCTCTTTGTCGCGACGATGCTGGCGCACGCAATCGAGCGGGGCGAGCTCAGGCTCGAAGACCGGGTTGCAGGCTACGTCACCGAGCTCGAGCAAGGCGGCGACATCCGCCGCGTCACGATCGGTCAGCTCGCGACCCACACCTCGGGACTGCTGCTGCCCCAGGACCATCCACCATGGCCGGAGGAACATTACACCTTGCCGGAATTTCTCCGGGTCCTGAATCAATGGAACGCCGACGCGGAACACGAGCCGGGCCGGCAGCGCATTTACACCCACGCCGGCTTCATCCTGCTGCAGCTTGCCTTGGAGCGCAGGTTCGGCACGAGCCTGCGGGAATTGATCGAGGCGCGCGTGCTCCGCCCGCTCGGCCTCGCGTCAACCATCGTGCCGGCGGATCGCGGCAATCCGCGTGGCGGTCTCGATCCCGCACTCAAGAGCCGCGCTGTCCAGGGTTATGGCGAGGACGGCGCGCCCGTCGGCGACCCCGGCGACGTGCAAGGCTACTATTTGTGGCCCGGCACGGCCCAGATGTTCTCGACGCCCCGCGACATGGCGGCCTTTCTGTCCGCCAATCTCGGCGAGGCGCCGCAGCATCGCCCGCTGCTCGGCGCGATGGAATTCGCGCATCGCGACCGGTTCCCGATCGATCCTCGCAACGCGCAGGCGCTGGCGTGGGAGATCGCCTACGAGGCCGGCACGAGGATCGTGGAAAAACACGGCGGGCTCAACAACAGTTCGACGTACATCGGAATGATCCCGAGCGCGAAAATCGGCGTCGTGATTCTCAGCAACCGCGGCAATCAGTTTCCCGGCGAAATCGGCCGCGGGCTGCTGCTCGATCTGGCGAGGCGAGATCGGCTGGGGTGAATCGCCTTGCAAATGCAAAACCGGCGGCTCGCGCGACGGCCCGCTGCTAGAATTTCTCCACCCAGGGCCGCAGCTCCATCTCCCAGGTCCAGGCGCTCCTCGGCTGTTGCAGGATATGAAGATAGCTCGCCGCGATCGCATCGGGGTCGAGCAGGGAATCCGGCGCATCCCCCGGCTGCGCCCGCCGCGCGCTGCGGATGCCGCCGTCGATGACGAAATGCGCGACGTGGATACCTTTAGGCGCGAGCTCGCGGGCCATGCTCTGCGCCAACCCGCGCAGCGCGAACTTGCCCATGGCGAACGCAGCCGATTGCGCATAGCCCTTCACGCTCGCCGAGGCGCCGGTGAGCAGGATCGCGCCGTGCGCGCGCGGCAGCATGCGCCGCACCGCCTCCTGGGCGACCAGGAAGCCGCCGAACGCGGAAACGGCCATCGACTTTTCCACCTCCGCGGGATCGAGATCGATGATCGGGGCGCGGACGCGATGGCTCGCGTTGTAGACCACGGCCTCGGGCGCACCGATCGCTGCGCTCACGTCGGCGAACAGCTTCATTACTTGATCGCGGTCGGTTGCATCGCACGCAAACAGCTTGGCGCCGGTTTCCGCCGCCAGCGGCGCAAGATCCTCGATGCCGCGCGCCGCAAGCGCCACCGTCATATTCGCATTCGCGAACACGCGCGCGATCGAGGCACTCAGCCCCGAACCCGCGCCCACGATCAATGCCGTGCGATAGCTCGAATGCGACATCGGCTCCTCCATCCGCCTCCACCATAAACCCGCAGGCCAATTCGGCAACGCACTTGCAAACGCGGGTGGCTAGTAAAGATCGGCGACGGACGGACGGAGCGAACCGGAGATTGCCAAGTGCAGCACTCTGAACGCCCGTTCAGATGCGGCGGAACCGCGCAGTTTGTCTCAGGATCTCCGGCTTTTTGCTCGGAACCAAGCTGTCCGGAATCGAGTTGCAAGAACAGGTAAACCATTGGAGGAGACACATGCGCAAGAGTGTTCTCACCATGACTGCCGCCGCGGCAATGCTCGCCGGCGGAGTGATGATCTCCGATCGCGCCGGCGCCGTGACCATCGGCGGCACCGACGGCATCCGCGGCGCGGTCGATACCGTCAACCCGGTCGAGCAAGCCGGTTGCTATCGGCACGGCTGGCACGGATGGGGATGGTACCCCTTCTGCGGACGTCATTATGGCGGCGGCTACGGATGGGACCGCGATGGGTGGGGCGGCGGCTGGCGTTCGCATCGCTGGCATCGCTCGAATCGCTGGGATGACAGGTACTGAGCCGGTACCTGAAGCTCGGCCAAGACAGGCGGGCGGCCAAGGAGCCGCCCGTTCTTTTTTTGATTCGAGCCGCTCCGAGAAGCTCAAGGTCGTCGGTGCCGCGACGGCATGGTTATTTATTCGCCGCCGGTGCGTCCGAACCAAATGCCGATCAAGGCCGCGATCGCGACCAGAGCCAGGAAGCCGTTGACGAGCAGCAATAGCCACGGCTCGATGTGCGGGGTGTCGGGATCAGGAGGGGGAACTCCGGGATGGAACTGACGCCAAACCGCGGCGACGAAACAAAACGCACTGAACAACACCAGCAGGCTTCCGGTGGCGACGATCATCCATTCGGGAATGATTCCGGCGAGCAGCTTTTTGGCCCCGATGCCGCTCGCAAGCGATACCAGTCCGGTGCGCACCCAGGCCGCATAGGTCCGTTCGGCGGCAAATACGGTGCGATCGGCCGCGAGCTGGGTGCGCCGGTCCGCGCTGTCTTCCATGCCCTCGGTGCTGCGCTGCATTTTTCTCGTGCTGCGCTCGAGCTTTCGGGTGCTGCTTTCCAGCTTTTCGGTGCTCATTGACGGCGCCTCCCTGCGCGGTTTGCTCGACCGGCAGCGCACAGCAACGACATGCAACCCGCTCGCATCGATGTTCGCGCAGGCGGGTAACGCGCGGACGCCTGCTTCGTTCGCCCAACCAAAGCCGGCTCGAAGCCGTGAGCGCTCGTTTCGCCCGTGGCGGGGCGCCCGGGATGCGGAACCCCGGCGCGCATCCTCGGGTTTTGATCCGCAGCAAGACACCGTGTGCCGGTCGGTCCAGAATCTCTCGAGCGCCGCGGGTCTGTTGCGGATCGTGCGCACCCGATGGAATTCCTGCGCCGGTGAGCCGGCGAGAATGTCGCGCCGCACTAGCTGCGGTGAAACCGAATCGCCGGGGTGAGCAGAACGAGCGGCAGAACGGCCAGTCCGATCGGCACAAACGCGAATACCGGACGCCCGGTGAGATCCCACGCCGCGCCGGCGGCGACCGAAATCCCCATCGCGAGCGTATAGCTGATGGTGAACATGGCGGCCGACGTGCGCGCCACGTCCGGCGGCGCCATCAGCAGCGGCGGCAGCGCCAGGCCGAGCGGAAGCGCCAGGCCGCAGCAGAAGCCTACCGCCCCCGCCCAGAACAACGTCCATGCGCCGGCGGTCGAGACCACGCCGAGCAAACTCAGCAAGATCAAACAGCCGGTGGCGACATAGGGCCACACCCGGCGCTCGATACGGTGCACGGCCACGACCATGAGAACCGAGGCGGGGAGCTGGCCGAAATTGAGAGCCGTCAATGCGCCGCTGATCAAATCGGAGCGGCCGGCACCGCCCAGCAGGCCGGGCAGAAACGCGTTGGCGCCGAAATAAACGCTGTTCACGCTGGCAAAGACGAATCCCACGCGCCAAACCAACGGATTTTTCCAGTCCGGCCACCATTGGGTGACGCCAGCGAGCGAGTCGTTGCCGCCCTGTCGCGGCCACGGCGCCAGCATCGCGGTCAACACCGCGATGGCCAGGACAGGCAGCGACCAGGCGGCGAGACCCAGCCGCCAGCTGTTCTGCACCGGTGGAAGCACCAACGGGATCATCAGCGCGACCGGCACGATCTCGCCCACGATCAAACCGAACGTGTACAGGGCCGTGCCGAATCCGATGCGATGCGGCAGCCATTGCCGCACGATCGCCGGCATGGCCGGCTGCATGACCGCGACGCCGCCCGCCATGGCGATCGTAGCGGCGTAAAGCGCCCCGGCCGTTCCGGCCACGCCGCGCAGGCTGCCGCCCGCCGCGGTGAGCAACAGTCCGAACAGCAGCGTACGCAACGCGCCGAACCGGACGATGAGAATCGATCCGGGCAACGCCGCGAGCGCGAACAGGATCACCGGCAGGCCGGTCAGCAGCCCGATTTCGGTCCCCGAAAGATGCAGGTCGGCCTGGATGACGGGAATGACCGGCGGCACCGCCAAGAGGGTGATGCGCAAGGCGGCGCCCAGCAGGCAAAGCAACAGGACGATGATCGCGAACTGCCTGGGCTGCATTCTAACAAGCGATCGAGGTTCCGCGGCAGCTTAAGGTTGCTGGCCGGATGCCCGTCGGGGAATTCACGAAGCTCAAGCCAGGCTGCGCAGCAGCACGCCGAGCGCCGCGCCGACCGCCTGTATGCGGACCGCGTCGCGGTCGCCCGAGAACACGTGCCGCTCGACCAACGTTTGCGCGCCCTTGCGGGCGGCCGCCACATAGATGGTGCCCACGGGATTCTTGTCGTTGCCGCCGCCGGGGCCGGCATAGCCGGTCACCGCGACCGCGGCGCCCGCGGTCGAATGCGAAAGCGCACCCTCGGCGAGGCCTTGGGTCACTTCCGCGCTTACCGCGCCGTGCCGCTTCGACACCGCCTCGGGCACGCCCAGTCCGGTAGCTTTCGCGGAATCGTGATAGAGCACGAAGCCGCGCTCGAAGATCTTCGATGCGCCCGGCACCGAGGTAAGACAGCTCGAGACCAGACCGGCCGTGCAGGTTTCCGCCGTGGCGATGCGGATGTCCTTGGCCTTGGCGAGATCGAGGGCCTTGGCGGCGCGTTCGAGCAGTTCCGGAGCGAACATCGCGCGGCCCTATCGCGTCGCCGCCGCCTTGAGCCGCTCGATGGTGCGGATCGCGCTCGGCTTGATGTCCTGGACGTCGAGGCTGATGTCGACCGCGGTGACGCTGTGGGTGAGATCGCCGACCGAGATCACGTCGACGCCGGTCTCGGCGATCGGCACGATCGTCTTCTCGTTGATGCCGCCGGAGGCTTCGGTGACGGCGCGCTTTCCCACCAGCTTGAGCCCGGCCTTGATCTCGTCGAGATCCATGTTGTCGAACATGATGACTTCGACGCCGCAGTCGAGCGCCTCCCTGACCATGTCGAGCGTCTCGCACTCGACCTCGAACTTGAAGGTGTGCTGCGCGCGCGAGCGCAGGATCTCGACCGCGTTGCGGATGCTGCCCGCGATCTTGATGTGATTGTCCTTGACCAGCACGCAATTGTGCAGGCTGAAGATGTGGTTGTGAGCGCCGCCGGCCCGCACCGCATATTTCTGCAGCATGCGCAAACCCGGCCAGCCCTTGCGAGTGTCGGTGACGCGCACATTGGTGTGCTTGACCAGATCGACGTAGCGGCGGGTCTTGGTGGCGATCCCGGACATCTGCTGGATCCAGTCGAGCGCGCAACGCTCGATCATGAAGAAGGTCGACGCCTTGGCCCGGATCTTCAGCAGGACCGTGCCCGGCCCCATGCCGTCGCCGTCGTTCGCCATGTGCTCGACGCTCGCCTCCGGGTCGACGGTCTTGATGGTCTCGTCCGCGAGCAACAGGCCGCAGACGATGCCGCTGCCCTTGGCGTAGATCTGCCCGGTCTGCGCCGGATCGTCGCCGACGAGAAATCCGCCGGTCGTATCGCCGGGGCCGATCTCGTCGCGCAGCGCCTGCTCGACATACGGCCGAATCATGAATCGATTGAGTTGCATGGCGTCTCTTCCCTTGTTTGATCCTTGCCGGGCGCGCAGCCTGATGCATGGCGCCATCAATGCAGAAGATTGCGATACGGCTTGCCTTCCTTCATGACGAGATGCAGGCGATGGCGCTGCTGCAGGACCCGGATGTCCTCCAGCGGATCGCCGTCGACCACGAGCACATCCGCGATCCGGCCGGGGACGAGCGCGCCGAGCTCCGGACGTTCGATGCATTCGGCGGCCCGGCTGGTGGCCGCGACGATCGCCTCCATCTCCGACATGCCGAGCCAGTTCACCATGAATTCCAGTTCGACGAGGTTCTCGCCTACCAAGAGCCGATGCGACTGGTCGGTGCCCATCGCGACCTTGATACCGCGCTTGACCGCGTGCTTCCACAGCGGGATCTGCTGCTGCATCGCCTGATAGATGGCGGCGTCCTTGTCGTCCTCCTTGGCCAGCTGCTGGTTGCTCCAGGCCGGGTCGTTCTTGCGGCGCTCGACCGAGAGCGGCACCAGCGCGATGGTGGGCACCCACCAGATGCCGCGCTCGATCACCTGCTCGATGCAGCGCTCGTCCATGAACCAGCCGTGCTCGAGCGAATGGATGTCGGCGCAGAGCGCGTTGCGGATGCCGTCGAGCCCTTCGGCATGCACGGCGACCCGCTTGCGCTTGGCGGCGGCTTCCGCGACCGCGGTGCGAATCTCGTCGGCGGCGAGCTGCGGCTCGTCCCAGCTATCGGTCAGCGACGTGATGCCGCCGGTGGTGCAGATCTTGATGAAATCCGCGCCCGCCATCAGCAACGAGCGCACCAGCTTGCGCATCTCGTGCGGTCCATCGACCACCCCGCTCGGGAGCCAGGCGCGCTTCTGCAGGCGAATTCCGGCCGGCACCCAGGAATCTCCATGGCCGCCCGTCTGCGAGATCATCACGATCGAGATCAAGAGCCGCGGGCCCTTGACGAAGCCCTCCGCGATCGCCTCGCGAAAGCCGGCATCGGCCCCGCCCATGTCGCGGGCCGTGGTCACGCCGCAGGCGAGCGTCTCCTCCAAGATGTAGCTCGAGCGCAGCACGTTGTAGGTCGGGGTGTTGGTGAGGTGCTTGCGAATGTCGCGGGCCCGATAGGTGCTGTGGACGTGGCAATCGATGATGCCGGGCATCACGGTGCGGCCGGCGGCATCGATCACTTCGGCGCCGCGGGGGACTTGCGCCGCCTTGCCGACCGCACTGACCCGCCCGCCTTCGATCACGAGGGTGGCGTTCTCGATCGGATCGCCGCCGAGACCGTCGATCAGGCGTCCGCCCACGATTGCCAACGCGGCGTCAGCGGCCATCGGGATCATCCGGTGCACGCACGAGAAGCGACCTCGGCCTCAGCCTCATCCTCCCTGCCGCCAACGCACGGGATGCACCTTGGGATCTGGCGGAGGCATGAAGTCCTTTTCGACGACGTCGGGCGCATAGGTCTTCACCGGCTCGTAGATCGGCACCGGAAACTCGCTGGTGACCGCACCCCTGCCGACGAAATAGGTCTGCACCGCCTGGTGATCGTAAGCGCGCAGCTTGATCTTGCCCTTGATGGTGTCGAATTCCTTGCCCTCCAGCGCCTGGATGACCGGATCGGATTCGATGCCCTTCGCATTGCCGATGGCCGCGAACAGCACCTGCGCGCCGATATAGTGCACGCCCGCGGCTTCCGAATAGCCGCCGTGCTTGTCGAGATAGGCTTTCACGAAGGCCTTGCTCTCCGGGGAGGACCAGTTCGGATACCAGGTCACGAACGAGAACGTGCCTTCGAAGACGCCGGGCTGCATTCCGCTGACCTGCTCGGTGTTGGCCACCGCGAGGCCGAGCGCCATGCGCTTCTTCAGGCCCAGGCTGACCGCCTGATTGAGCGCGACGGTCGCGTCGCGTCCGTATTCGACCATCCACAGCACGTCCGGATCGCCGCTCGAAGCCTGCTGCAGATGCGACACGAAATCCGTGGTGCCGAGCGCCGGAAAAGCTTCGGCGACGATCTGGCCGCCGTTCTGCGCTATGAGCCGGCGCAGGTGACTGGCGTAGTCCTGACCGTAGGCATAGTCGGCCGCCAGCACGCCCCATTTCTTGCCGCCTACCTTGATCATGGTGTCGACGGCGATCGCCGCCTGAATGTAGGCGTTGCTGTAGGTGCGAAACTGGTAGCGCGTGCCTCTACTCCCGGTGACCGCCTCCGGTGAGCTATAGGGCGTCACCATCACGATCTTTTCCCGCTCGGCGACCTCGAGCAGCGCCAGGGTCGAAGCCCCGCTGATCTCGCCCATCAAGAAATTGCAGCCGTCCTGCTGGATCAGCTTGGTCGCCTTGACGACCGCCGTCTGCGGCTTGAGCTGCGAGTCCTCGACGAGCACCTGGACCTGGCGGCCGAGCAATCCGCCTTTGGCGTTGGTCTGTTCGGCGAGCAGCTGAATGCCCTGCGCGGCGCCGGTACCCTGCGCCGCGTAGGCGCCGGACAGCGGCAGCACCACGCCGATCTTGATCGGCGCCTTTTCCTGCGCGAACACCCGAGGGATTCCGGCCGCGGCGGCGAGCGAGGTCGCGCCGGCCGCGCCCAGCGCCGAGAGCGCGCGGCGGCGGGTCCATTTGTTGGAAACGGGAACGCGGGTCATTGGCTCTCCTCTTCTCGAGTCGGCATTTCAGGGTCGCTGAATCGGGGCGGATCGACCCAGAGCGAAACTGCGTACGCGTCGGAGCCGGGCGAGAATTCCGGCGATGCCGTCCGGCTCGAACAAAATGATGAGAAAGAACACCAAACCCATGAACAGCGGCCAGTGCTCGCCGAGCCTGGCCACCGCCACGCCGCCGATCACCGCATTGCTGGCCGACCAGCTGGAAATGAAATCGCGTAAAACCACGAACAGAACTGCACCCGATATGGGACCGTAAAACGCGCCCGCTCCGCCAATGATCGTCATTATGATGACCTGCCCGGAGAAAGTCCAGAACAGCACATCGGGCGAAACAAAGTGGATGAACGGCGAGTACAGCGCGCCGGCGAGTCCGCTGAAGGTCCCCGAGAGGATGAAGGCGAGCGCGCGATACGCCGTGGTGTTGTATCCGATCTGACGCGCGCGCCGTTCGTTCTGGCGAATGGCCTGCACCACCCGGCCCGCGGGAGAATTGACGATGCGGTGGAGCGCGGCGATCGCGATCGTCACCACGATCAGCGCGAACAACGCGTAGCGCACCGGAGAATTGAGCATCGCGGGACGCGCCACCGGCAATCCGTTGTCGCCCCCGGTGAAGCTCGTCCATTTGATGGCGATCACGTAGACGACTTCGGACAGCGCAAAGGTCAGTACCGCATAATAGACGCCGCGCGTACGGCGGATGACGAAGCTCACCAGCGCCGCGAACAGGCAGCCGGCCAGCATGCCGCCGGCCAGATCGAGGCCGAACGGCAGGCCGAGGTCGCGCTCGAGCAACGCCACGCCGAACGCGCCCAGCCCGAAGAACGCCGCGTGCCCGAACGAGATCTCGCCCATGTAGCCGTAGACGAGATTGTAGGAGACCGCCCACAGCGACAGGATGATGGCCTCGGTGGCGAGCGTGGCGGAATAGGCGCCGATCGGAGCTAACGCCAGCACCAGCGCGCAGGCGAGCCAGGCCACGGCGCCGACCGCAAGCCGCATGCGCGGGCTCATCGCCCCTCCACCCGGCCGAAGATGCCGGTCGGCCAAGCCAGAAACACCGCGGCCATGATGCAAATCGTCAGCACGTCGGAGTATTTGCCGACCGCGAGCAGGCCGAGGCTCGAGGCTTCGCCGAGGATGACCGCCGCCAGAATGGTGCCGCGCAGGCTGCCAAGCCCGCCGGCCGTGACGATGAGGAACGCGCTGGTGATGAGCTCCTCGCCCATGCTCGGATGCACGCTGAACACCGGCGCCGCCAGCACGCCGCCCAAAGCCGCGAGCGCGCTGCCGCCGGCAAACACCAGCGTCGATACCGATGCGGTGTCGACGCGCAGCAACGCGGCCATCTGCGGGTCCTCGGACGTCGCGCGGATCATGATGCCCGCCCGGGTCAACGCCAGCAGCGCGCCCAGGGAGACGCAGACCAGCAGCGCCGCGAGGATCACGAACACCCGGTAGGATGGAAATACGAAAGGCCCAAAGCTCACCGGCTGCGTCAGGCCGGCCGGGAGCGCGACCGGATAGGCATCGTTTCCCGCCACCAGACGGATGAGCTGCTCGATGATCAACGCAAGCGCGAAGGTGGCGAGAAACTGGATGAGGTGGGGGCGGTCGGCGAGCGGCCGGATCGAGATGCGCTCGATCAGCAGTCCGACCAGCGCCACGATCAGCGGAGCGATGCAGAGCGCGGTCCAGAAGCTGCCGGTCAGCTTCACGACCAAATAGCCGAAATAGGCGCCCAGGGCATACAGGACCCCGTGGGTGAAGTTCAGCACGTTCATCATGCCGAAGATCATCGTGAGCCCGAGCGACACCAGCACGTAGATGGCCGCGGTGCTCAGCCCCAGGAACAGCTGATTGGCGATCCCGATCAGACTCATGCGGCAATCCCGAGATATTGCTCGATCAGCTCCGGGTGGCGCCGCAGCCAGTCGGAATCGCCGTGATGGACGATGCGCCCGTGATCCATCACGTAGTGATGATCGGCCACCTGCATCAACCATTTGAGGTTTTGGTCGACCAGAACCACCGTAGTTTTGCCGCGCAGGTCCTGCAGGACGGCCTCGATGCGCTCGGCAATCACCGGCGCGAGCCCTTCCAGCGGCTCGTCGACCAGGATGAGCCGCGGCTCGGCGACGAGCGCGCGGGCGATCGCCAGCATCTGCTGCTCGCCGCCGGAGAGCTGATCGCCGGGCCGCCGGAGCGAACCCTCCAGGTTCGGGAACCAGGACAGCACCTGTTGGATCGCCTGCTTGCGGCCGCCGGCGGCGAGCAGGATATTTTCGGCAACGCTCAGGCCGCTGAAGATCCGGCGGTCCTCCGGGACGAGCGCGATGCCGCGGCGGGCGATCTGGTGCGGGCGAAGTGGCGCGAGGTCCTCGCCCGCGAACGTGACCCGGCCGCCGCGCACCGAAACCAGTCCGAACACGCATTTCAGCGTCGTGGTCTTGCCGACGCCGTTGCGGCCCATCAGCGACACGACGCCGCCGGCGGGCACGCGCAGCGTGACGCCTTGGAGCACGTGACTGAGGCCATAATAGGCGTGCACGTCCTCAAGCTGCAGCAAGCCCTCGTCATTCATACAGGTTGCCCAAGTAGGCCCGCCTCACCTCGGCGTCGGCGCGAATTTCGGCCGGCGTGCCTTCGGCGATGATCCGGCCGGATTGCATCACTACGACCGATTGCGAAACGCCCATGACGAATTCCATGTTGTGCTCGACGAACAGCACGGTGCGGCTTGCCGCGACGTCGCGGATCAGCGCCATGGTCGAGCGCGCTTCCTCGCGCGACATGCCGGCGGTGGGCTCGTCGAGCAGGACGAGCTCGGGCTCGGTCGCCAGCACGATGCCGATCTCCAGCCGCCGCTGATCGCCGTGGGAGAGACTGCTCGCGGGCGAATCGCGGTATTGCGCGAGCCCGATCGTCTCCAGGACGCGTTCGGCAACTTCGGTGGTTTGCGTCAGCCCTTCGGCGCTCGATGCGAAATCATAATTGCGATGCCGCTTGGCCTGGGCCGCGATCCGTACGTTCTCCAGCACGCTGGAACGGCGGAACACGTTGGTGACCTGAAACGAGCGGCCGATTCCGACATGCGCCAGCCGATAGGCCGGCGCTCGGGTGATGTCCTCGCCGCGATAGAAGATGCGGCCGCGCGACGGCTTGAACTCGCCCGAGAGCATGTTGAACAGCGTGGTCTTGCCCGCGCCGTTCGGACCGATGATCGCCTTGAGCTCGCCGCGGCGAACCGCGAGCGACACCTGCTCGACCGCGGCGAAACGGCCAAAATCCTTGCCGACGCGCTCCGCCAGCAACAGCGCGTCGGTTTCGCGGGTATTTGCGATCGGGTCCATGGCCGGTCTTCGGTGCTCGCCCCTCAAGCACCGAGCTCGATGAAGACGTTCTTGACTTCGGTGTAGAGCGAGAGCGCGTGCATGCCGAGCTCGCGGCCGAGGCCGGATTTCTTGTAGCCGCCGAACGGCGCGTAGGTCCCGTACCGGCTGGCGCTGCCGTGGGAATTGATGCTGACCATGCCGGTGCGCAGCCCGCGTGCGACCCGAAGCGCTCTGCCGACATCGCGCGTCCACACCGAGGCGTTCAGTCCGTATTCGCTGTCGTTGGCGAGGCGCACCGCGTCCTCCTCGGAATCGAACGGGATCACCACGACGACCGGCCCGAAAATCTCCTCGCGGGCGATGCGCATGCCATTGCTGACGCCGGTCAGGATGGTCGGCGCGAAATAGGCGCCCGCCGCAAGGTCTTTTGGTCGATCGCCGCCGCACACCATGTGCCCGCCCTCGCCGATGCCGGCGTCGACCAGCGCCTTCACGTTGCGCCATTGCGTATCGGAGACCAGCGGCCCCATCTCGGTCGCCGCATCCAGCGGATCGCCCACTTTCAGTCGCTGCGTTTCCCGCGTGAACGCCGCGACGAAAGCGTCGTGCACCCCGCGCTCGACGAACAACCGCGTGCGCGCCGAGCAGCTCTGCCCGGCATTGCCGAAGCCGCCCTTGACGGCGGCAGCGGCGGCCTTGGCGAGATCGGCATCGGCAAAGACGATGTTCGGGCTCTTGCCGCCGAGCTCCAGCGAGACGCGCTTGATGTCGTCGGCCGCCGCCTTGAGCAGGCTCGCCCCGGTGCGCGTTTCGCCGGTGAACGCGATCTTGTCGATCAGCGGATGGCGGGCGATGTGCTCGCCGATCTGCGCGCCGGGTCCCGGCACGACGTTGAGCACGCCGCGGGGCAGGCCGGCATCGAGCGCGATGCGGCCCAGCAGCAGCGAGGTCAGCGGCGTATAGCTCGCCGGCTTGAGAATCACAGTGCAGCCGGCCGCGAGCGCGGGCGCGACCTTCCAGGCCGCGGCCAGAAACGGAAAATTCCACGGCGTGATCTGCGCCGCGACCCC
>DASWCW010000041.1:0-25298 GCA_036395835.1 Xanthobacteraceae bacterium | reverse complement strand
TTTCACTCGCTCTCGAAGCGTTCGAATCTGCCCGGGCTGCGGGTCGGATTCGCGGCCGGGGACGGCCGTTTCCTCGCGAGCTACACCGACCTTCGCAACGTGGCCGCCCCCCAGGTCCCGGTCCCGGCCCAGGAAGTCGCGGTTGCGGCCTATGCCGAGGAGAGTCACGTCGAAGCCAACCGGCGGCTCTATGCGGAAAAATTCGATCTCGCCGACCAGATCGTCGGCAATCGCTACGGCTATCGTCGACCGGCCGGCGGTTTCTTTCTCTGGCTCGACGTGAAGGCCTACGGCAGCTGCGAGGCCGTCGCCGTGCGGCTGTGGCGGGAAGCCGGACTGCGCGTGCTGCCCGGCGGCTACATCGCCCGCGAATCCGGCGGCCGCAATCCCGGCGCCGACTACATCCGCGTCGCCATGGTAGCCGACCGGGAGACCGCCGCGGAGGCGCTGCACCGCCTGGTCGCGGTGCTGGGCTGAGCGGGAGCGCAACGCATGCCGGCGATCCGAACCAGCTTCTCCGCCGAGGATCTCTTGCCCGAGGAGATTCGCGGCGCGATCCATCGCCGAATTCGCGAGATCGGAGGCATTGGCTTGCTCGCGCTGGCCACGGCGGCCGCGCTGGCGCTCGCGAGCTGGTCGGCGCAGGACCCTTCGCTCAGCCATGCCACGGCCGCTCCGGTCCGCAACCTCCTCGGCGTTCCCGGCGCGATCGCCGCCGATCTCCTGATGCAGCTCATCGGGCTTGCGTCGATCGCGCTCGTTCTGCCGATTGCGGTCTGGGGCTGGCGCCTGCTGACGCATCGTTCGCTCGACCGCGAATGGCTGCGGCTCGTGTTGTGGATCGTCGGCATGATCGCCGCCACGGCGTTCGCCTCGTGCCTGCCGGCGACCCGGGCCTGGCCGCTGCCGACCGGATTGGGAGGCGTGGTGGGCGACGCGTTGCTCCGCATTCCGGCTTGGCTGGCGCATGCGCCGCTTTCCGGCGCGTTGCGCATCGCGATCGCCGGCGCGACCGGCATCGCCACCCTGGTCGTGCTCGCGTTCAGCATGGGCCTGGGATGGCGCGATCGAATCCAGGACGAGACACCGGACGAGCCCGACGATGCGGCGTCGGATCCGGCCGAGGAGGGGCGCAGCTGGATCTCCCTCGGCGGGATCCATCATGGCATCCTCAGCCTCAGGGCACGGCTCGCGCGTCTATTCAAGCGCCGGCGGCCCGCACCGCCCGCGCCGAAAATCAGGATCGAGCCCATGCCCGCCGGGATCGATGCGGTGCCGTGGGAGGACGAGGCGGAGGATGAGGAGGACGGACCGGAGCCGCGGGCGCGCAAGCGCGCGCGAACGCCGGCGCGAGCGGCCGCGAAGCGGTCGCGGGGCGGCTTCGAGCTGCCGTCGCTGTCACTGCTGACGGCGCCGAAATCCAGCGACCGCACCACCTTGAGCGTCGAGGCGATCCAGGAGAACGCCACCGCGCTCGAAAGCGTGCTCGCGGACTTCGGCGTGCGCGGCGAGATCATCAACGCCCATCCGGGGCCGGTGGTTACGCTTTACGAGCTCGAGCCGGCTCCCGGCATCAAGTCGTCGCGGGTGATCGGGCTTTCCGACGACATCGCGCGCTCGATGAGCGCGCTCTCCGCGCGCGTCGCGGTGGTGCCGGGCCGCAATGCCATCGGCATCGAGCTGCCCAACCCGCGGCGCGAAAAGGTCTATCTGCGCGAGCTGCTCGCGAGCGAGGATTACGCCACCAGCGGCGCCAAGCTGCCGCTCTGCCTCGGCAAGACCATCGGGGGCGAGGCGGTGATCGTCGAGCTGGCGCGCATGCCGCATCTCCTGATCGCCGGCACCACCGGGTCGGGCAAATCGGTCGCCATCAACACCATGATCCTGAGTCTCGTGTATCGGCTGCGCCCGGAGGAATGCAAGCTGATCATGGTCGATCCGAAGATGCTCGAGCTCTCGGTCTATGACGGCATCCCGCATCTGCTCACGCCGGTCGTGACCGATCCCAAGAAGGCAGTGGTCGCGCTCAAATGGGCGGTACGCGAGATGGAGGACCGCTACCGGAAGATCTCGAAGCTCGGCGTGCGCAATATCGAGGGCTACAACGCCCGCGTGGCCGAGGCGATGGCCCGGGGCGAGACGCTGACCCGCACCGTGCATACCGGATACGACCGCGAGAGCGGCGACGCCATTTACGAGAAGGAGAACCTCGAGCTCGATCCGCTGCCCTATGTGGTGGTGATCGTCGACGAGATGGCCGACCTGATGATGGTCGCCGGCAAGGACATCGAAGGCGCGATCCAGCGCCTGGCGCAGATGGCTCGCGCCGCCGGGATCCACGTCATCCTGGCCACCCAGCGGCCTTCCGTCGACGTCATCACCGGCACCATCAAGGCGAATTTTCCGACCCGGATCTCCTTCCAGGTGACCTCGAAAATCGACAGTCGCACCATCCTGGGCGAGCAGGGCGCCGAGCAATTGCTCGGGCAGGGCGACATGCTCTACATGGCCGGGGGCGGCCGCATCAGCCGCGTCCACGGACCCTTCGTGTCGGACGAGGAGGTCGAGAAGGTCGTTCGACACCTCAAGAGCCAGGGCGCGCCGCAATATCTCGAGGCGGTGACCGCGGACGAGTTCGAGGAGGAAGACGGCGCGGTGTTCGATGCGACCGCGATGGGCGGGGAGACGAACGATCTTTATCAACAGGCGGTGCAAATCGTGCTGCGCGACCGCAAAGCCTCGACGAGCTATATTCAGCGTCGGCTGCAAATCGGCTACAATCGCGCCGCTTCGATCATGGAGCGGATGGAGGAAGAGGGCGTGGTCGGCGCCGCCAACCACGCGGGGAAGCGGGAAATCCTGGCTGGCGAAGGCAACGACGACCGTTACTGAGGCGGCCGCCGGAGCCACATTGAGTCGCGAAATCGCCACACGCGGCCGCTACCGCAATCGGCGCGGGGGCGGAAGCCCTGGCGCGGAGAATTCACATGCGCAAAGCAAGCCTCGCCCTCGGGATCGGCGCGGTGCTGATCGGTTTCGCGGGCGCGAGGGCCGAGACCGTGCCGTTACCGCGACCTGCGCCGCTGCCCAAGACCGGGCTTGCGGTCGCCAATGAGAGCGCGCCGCGGCCGCCGATGCCGGTTCCCGGCATGGAAGCCCCGGTGCGGCCGATGGCGAGCGTCGCCGCGCCGCCCGCCGCGCGGGCCGCGAACCCCGCGGGTGGCACCGCCGCGCCAGCACAAAAGCCGGCGCCCGTGGTCACCGCCCAGGCCATGGCGACCCCGGCGGCGCCGACGGCGCCCGCCGCCACGGTGTTCGGTCAGGGGGGCGTCGCCTTCGATGCCAAGCAGCGTTCCATCATCGAGCGGGTGAACGCCTATCTGACCAGCGTGCAGTCTCTCATCGGCGATTTCGTCCAGGTCGGTCCGGACGGCAGCCGGACCGAGGGCAAGTTCTACATGCAGAAACCCGGCCGCGTCCGGTTCGAATACGATCCGCCGAGCCCGGTCGAGCTGATCTCGGACGGGCAGTCGCTGGTGGTGCGCGACCGCAAGCTCGCGACGCAGGACCTCTACATGCTGTCGCAGACGCCGCTGCGGTTCCTGCTCGCCGATCGGATCGATCTGCTCAAGGACTCCAATCTGATCGCGGTCTATGCGGATGATCTGTTCGTGACGCTCATCATCGAAGAGCGGCACATCATCGGCGGGTCACACCGGCTGATGCTGATGTTCGGCGCCAAGGACTTCCGGCTGCGACAATGGACCATCACCGACCCCCAGGGCTACGACACCACGGTCGCGCTTTATAACCTCGACAGCAGCAAGCGGCCCGACCCCGGCATGTTCACGATCAATTACGAGCGAGTGCTGCAGTAGGGCCGGACCGGCGGCCGCAGCCGTCGCCCGAATGATCGGCTCTCATTCTCCCATGCGAATCTCGATTGCCACCTGGAACATCAATTCGGTGCGGCTGCGCATCGATCAGGTCGCCAGATTCGTGAGGGCGTTCGGCCCGGACGTGCTCTGCCTGCAGGAGACCAAATGTCCGGACCAGAAGTTTCCGCTGAAACGCTTCGCGCGATTGGGCTACGTCCATTGCGCCCTCAACGGTCAAAAAAGCTATCACGGCGTCGCCGTGCTCTCGCGGCTGCCGTTCGATCGGACCGACATGCAGGTCTTCTGCGGGAAAAGCGATTGCCGGCACATCGCGGTGGTTCTCGGCGAACGCGCCGGCCTGCGCGATTCTCTCGCGATCCATAATTTTTACGTGCCGGCGGGAGGCGACGAGCCCGATCCGCAGATCAACGCCAAATTTGCCCACAAGCTGGCGTTTCTCGACGAGATGCGCGCTTGCGCGGAGCTCGCCGCCGCGCCGCATCCGCGCGCCATCCTGGTCGGAGACCTCAACGTGGCGCCGCTCGAGCACGATGTGTGGAGCCACAAAAGGCTGCTCGAAGTCGTCTCCCACACGCCGATCGAATGCGAGAAGCTCAACTCGGTGCAGGCGGCGGGGAACTGGATCGACGTGATGCGCAGCTTCGTTCCCGAACCCGCCAAGCTTTATACCTGGTGGAGCTATCGCTCGCCCGATTGGGCCGCCGCCAACAAGGGCCGCCGCCTCGATCACGTCTGGGTCAAGCCGGAGCTCGGCGACCGGGTGTCCGCCATGACGGTCGCGAAAGGCGCGCGCGCCTGGCTGCGGCCCTCGGATCACGTGCCGGTCGTTGCGAGCATCGAGGTATGAGGGGTCGCGTCCGGCGGTTGCTGCCGAGGCGACAGGCCGCCGAAATCGATTTAGATCGCGGCCCCGGGAGGACGGGGTTGCAGCGCGGGGCAGAAGAGGACATCGATGCGGACGCCGATGATCGGCGGCCCGCGCAACACAGGATGCAGGATGTTCGACGGCGGGTCCGGGCGTGCGAGTTGCGCCAGCCAGAAAGTGCCGGTTGCAATTCCGGTGCGACCGACAGGCACAACCACTGGGTCCCGAGGACTACGGTCGAGGTAAACCGGGGATTCGCGGACCGTCAACGTCGGCTCGAATCCAACTCGCACGTACCCAGGACCGAAGGTTGCGAATGCCCGGAATGTCCGCGGACTGCCGCGGACTTCGAGCGACACCAAACCGAAACAAGTGGAGCCTTGGCATTCGAGCCGCTGCGAATCCCCCAATTCGACGCCTGATCTTTCTACCTGCGTGATCACTACCCTTGGCGCGCGCTCGTGCGCCTCGCCGACCGAGATCGCCGCGGCGAGCAGAAGCGCCCAACCGCAGCTCGCGCGCATTCCCCTGCAAGCCCAGGAAGGTCGAACCAGCCATTCTCTACAGATAGGTGACATGGGTTGAAACCCGTCTCGCTCCACTCATCGCTGGATCCCGGGTTCGCGCCTTCGGCGCGCGCCGGGATGACGCCCCTCGGGCGTCACTTCCCGCCTTCGGTGCCGCCGAGCTTGCCGCGCACCTTGCGCATGTCCCGGGTCGCCTGCTCGGTGCGCACCAGTAGGCTATCGCGCAGGCGGCGTGCCGCGTCCGGATAACCTTCCAGCATCTTGAGAAACAACGTGCGCGGAATGCGCATCACGGTCGACGGCTCGCATGCCGTCGCGGTCACCGGCCGCTGGGTCTCGGTCAGGAGCGCCATCTCGCCGATCATCGCTCCGGGCCCGACCGTCACGCCGGTCTCGCCCTTCCCCTCCGACGCGAGCCGGAACGAGCCCTCCTGCACCACATAAGCCGCATCGGCGCTCTCGCCCCGGCGGAACAGGATATCGCCGCCGTGGACGTAGCGGCTCTCCGCGCCGATCGCCAGGATGCGCAAGGGCTCGCGGCCCAGCAGCGCCAGCGGCGAAACCTGCTCGAAGAAGCGGATATCGTCCTCGATGCTCATGCGGCCATCACGGAATGAGCTTGTAGCCGCCCGCTTCGGTCACCAGGATCGAGGGGTTGGAGGCGTCCTTCTCCACCTTCTGGCGCAGCCGATAGATGTGGGTCTCGAGCGTATGGGTGGTGACGCCGGAATTATAGCCCCACACCTCCTGCAGCAGGATCTCGCGCGAGATCGGGCGCCGGCCGGCGCGATAGAGATAGCGCAGGATCGCGGTCTCCTTTTCGGTCAAACGCACCTTGTTGCCCTTGGGATTGACCAGGAGCTTCGAGCTTGGCCGGAACGTGTACGGGCCGATGGTGAAGACCGCGTCCTCGCTCGCTTCATGCTGGCGGAGCTGGGCGCGAATGCGCGCAAGCAGCACGGCGAAACGAAACGGTTTCGTCACGTAATCGTTGGCGCCCGATTCCAATCCCAGGATCGTATCGGAATCGGTGTCGTGTCCGGTCAGCATGATGATCGGCGCCTTGAAGCCGTTCTTGCGCAACATGCGGACGGCCTCGCGGCCGTCGATGTCGGGCAGGCTGACGTCCATGATGACGAGATCGATCTCGCCCGCTTTGGCGGATTGCACGGCCTTGGTGCCGGTGTCGACCGCCACGGCTTCGAACTCCTCGTGCAACGCCAATTGCTCGACCAGCGCTTCGCGCATGTCGGCATCATCGTCCACGACGAGAATTCTGCGGGAATTGGCCATCGTTCTCGCCTTACGCACCGATCGCCGGCCGGGCGGCCGACGGCAGTTTCGAAGTAGACCAATCGCGGGAAAAAGAGCAAGCACGGCGGCGCTTTTCCGGCGGGTCGGAGAAATCCATGCGACGCAAGCGGGTGCTCGAAGGCAAAATACTGCGCGCCGGGAGCCCATTGCAGCAAATTCGCGTTCGCGCCCGGGCCGGACGCGCGACCCAGGGTTGGCTCGCCGCTGGCCTGCTTCGGTTGCCGGTGGCGCTCGGCGCGAACAAGCGCGAGGGCGACGGCGCAACCCCGCGCGGCGCGTTCCGGCTCGTTCGGCTGTGGTGGCGCAAGGACCGCGCGCGCCGCCCCCGCACCCGCCTGCCCATTCGGCCCATCCGGCAGTCCGACGCCTGGTGCGAGAATCCGGCCGACCGCCGCTACAACCGGCCGATGCAACTGGCCGGCGATGCCGCGGGCGACCGGCTGTGGCGCGGCGATCATCTCTACGATTTCCTCATCGAGCTCGATCACAATACCCGACCGCGGATCGCCGGCCGCGGCAGCGCGGTGTTCATCCATTTGGCGCGCCCCGGATTTCGCCCGACCGCGGGCTGCGTCGCGCTCGCCCCGGCGAGCCTGCGCCGGCTTCTCGTCCGGCTCGGCCCCAAGACCCGGATCGTGATCGGGTGAAGCATGCAGACCGCTGAAGCGCTTTGATCGCCGAGCGACCGCAGATTTACGCTTCCTTGCCCCGCGCACCGAAAATCGCGGTGCCGACGCGCACGTGGGTCGCGCCGAACTCGATGGCGAGGGCAAAGTCGGCGCTCATCCCCATGGACAACAGCGCGAGCCCGTTGCGGGCGGCAATTTTTGCCAGCAGGGCGAAATGCGGCGCCGGCGGGTCCTCGAGCGGCGGGATGCACATCAATCCCTCGATCGCAAGCCCGTGCTCGGTGCGGCAGCGCCGGACGAAATCGTCGGCCGCCTCGGGCAAGACCCCGGCCTTCTGCGGCTCAGCCCCGGTGTTGACCTGAACGAGCAAGCGCGGCCGCCTTCCCTGCTTGGCGATCTCCTTGGCGAGCGCCTCGCAGATCGAGGGTCGGTCGACGGTGTGGATGCAGTCGAACAGCGCGACCGCTTCCTTTGCCTTGTTGGATTGCAGCGGCCCGACCAGATGCAGCTCGAGATCGGAGTGACGCTCTTTCAGAAGCGGCCATTTGGCTTTGGCCTCCTGCACGCGATTTTCTCCGAACACCCTTTGGCCCGCGGCAATCGCCGGCTCGATCACGTCGGCCGCGAACGTCTTGGTGATGGCGACGAGCGTCACCGAGGACGGATCGCGCGAGACCTTACGGCAGGCCGCCTCGATTTCGCGACGCACGTCGGCGAGCGCCGCCGCCGGCGGCTGCGCACGACCTGGGGCCACAGGATCAGCAGCGTCGCGCATCGATTCGGCCCTCGTACCTTGGATCTTCGTCGCCGATCGTCGCAATTTTAGCAATTTGTCCGACCGGATCTTAACGCGATGGATGCAGATTCGTCCCGCTGGGGGGAAGCATCCATGTTGCATGGCGATCGAAGTTCGGGTCGCGCGCCTGAGCGACCAAGACCCGCACTGAGCATCCGCACCCGGGTCCTCGTGCTCGTCGCCCTGGCGATCGCACCTTTGCTGTTCGACCGCATCCGGCTGCTTCAGGCCGAGCGGGTCGACCGCGTGGCCGCCGCCTCGCAAGAGGCCACCAGCCTCGCCCGCCGCGGCATCGAAGCGCAACAGCAAATCGTGCTGGCGGCGCGTTCGGTGTTGCAGGTGATCGCCCGCGGCTATGCGGCCGGTGCTTCCACGAGCTGCGACGGGTTCATTGCCCACGTGGGTGCCGACGTGCGGTGGATGAAGAGCTTGCTGATCATCGGCCCCGACGGACGGATCGCCTGCTCGAATTTCCCGGACACGGTCGGCCTCGACCTCTCCGATCGTGCGTATTTCCAACAGGCCTTGCGCACCGGCGATTTCGTTCTGAGCGACTATTTGTTCGGCCGGCTGCAGCGGGCGCCCACGGTCGTGGCCGCGCTGCCCATCCGCGGACCGGATGCGATCATATCGGGGGTGATCGCCACCGGTATCGATCTCGAATGGATCGGTCGGCTCGGCGATGCGCTCACCGGCCGCAAAGGCATCTCCGCGCTGCTCATCGACGGCAGCGGCGTCGTGCTGGCCAGAGATCCGGGTTCCGAGAACTGGGTCGGCCGGCGATTTGCCGACGCGCCGCTCGTCAAAGCGATGCTGGCAAGCCCCTCCGGCACGATCACCACCGCCGGGCTCGACGGCACGCGGCGAATCTTCGGATTCCTGCAGGTTCCGGGAACCAACGCGCGAATCGCCGTCGGCCTCGACGAGCACGAAGTGCTCGGCCGGATCGACCGGGAAATGTGGTTCGCCTATGTGCAATTGGGCTCCGTTTGCGTACTGGCGCTGTTCGCGGTCTGGTTCGGCGGCGAGCAATTGATCGTGCGGCCGATCCGCTCGCTGTCCCTTGCCGCGGCCCGGATCGGCCGCGGCAAGCTCGAAGCCAAGCTCGCCCATCACGCCTGGGCTGCGGAATTCGCGCCGCTCGCGGCGGCGCTCGACGAGATGGCTCGTTCGCTCGCCGCGCGCGAAGAGGAGCTGCGCATCGCCAATGCGCATTTGGAAGAGCTCGCCAGCATCGACGGACTTTCCGGGCTGCCGAACCGGCGCAGCTTCGACGCGGCGCTGAGCGCCGAATGGCGGCGCGCCAAGACTGGACAGCCGCTGGCAATGCTGATGATCGACGTCGATCATTTCAAGCCGTTCAACGACCGGCATGGCCATGTCGAAGGCGACGAGTGCCTGCGTCTGATCGGCGAGGTCATCGGCATTGCGGCGGCCAAGCAATCGTACTTCGGCGCGCGCTACGGCGGCGAGGAATTTGCTCTGCTGTTGCCGAACACCGGCGCGCGGGTCGCCATCGAGACGGCGGAACAGCTGCGACGCAAGGTCGAGGAGCTGCGCATCGCCCACGCAGAGGCGCCCGCCGGGCTCGTCACCATCAGCATCGGGGTCGCCTTGATCGAGCCCAAGCGCCAACAGGACGCGTAGGTGCTGGTCGAAGCGGCGGACGCCGCGCTCTATGCCGCCAAGCGCGGCGGCCGCAACATGGTGGTGGCGGAGTGCCCGGATCCGGTCGCGCTGGCGTCTTGAGACGGCCCCGGCGCGGCTCTCGCTCTCGCCCGGTTGACCCCACGCCGGCTTTCGTGTCCTAGTCCGGACGATTTTTCGCGACCGCCGGAATTTAACCAGAGCCGATGACGACGGAGCGCTACAACGCCCGCGAGGCCGAGCCGCGCTGGCAGAAGATATGGGAAGAGCGGGGAATTTTCCGCACCCCGAACGACGATCCGCGTCCCAAATACTACGTGCTGGAAATGTTTCCGTATCCCTCGGGCCGCATCCACATGGGGCACGTGCGCAATTACGCCATGGGGGACGTGGTCGCCCGCTACATGCGCGCGCGCGGCTTCAATGTCCTGCATCCGATGGGTTGGGACGCCTTCGGCATGCCGGCCGAGAACGCCGCCATGGCCAACAAGGTTCACCCGCGGCGGTGGACCTACGCCAACATCGACGCCATGCGCTCGCAGCTCAAATCGATGGGACTGTCGCTCGACTGGACCCGCGAGCTCGCGACTTGCGATCCCGCCTATTACAAACACCAGCAGAAAATGTTCCTGGACTTCCTGCGCGCCGGCCTGGTGGAGCGCAAGCAGTCGAAAGTCAATTGGGATCCGGTCGATCAGACCGTGCTCGCCAACGAACAGGTCATCGACGGCCGCGGTTGGCGATCGGGCGCGCCCGTCGAGCAGCGCGAGCTCACGCAATGGTTCTTCAAGATCACCGCGTTCTCGGACGATCTCCTGGCGGCGCTCGAGAAGCTCGAGCGCTGGCCGGAAAAAGTCCGGGTGATGCAGCAGAATTGGATCGGCCGCTCGGAAGGGTTGCGCGTCCGCTTCGCGCTCGACCCGGAAACGACGCCGAATCGCGAGCGCGAGCTGGAGATCTTCACCACCCGCCATGACACCTTGTTCGGCGCGACCTTCCTGGCGATTTCGCCCGAGCATCCGCTCGCGGCCGCGGCGGCCAGTCGTGATCCGGCGCTCACGAGCTTCATCGCCGAATGCAGGCGCACCGGCACCGCCGAGGAGCTGATCGAGACCGCGGATAAGCTTGGGTTCGACACCGGGATGCAGGCGATCCATCCGTTCGATCCGGACCGCAGGCTTCCGGTCTATGTCGCCAATTTCATCCTGATGGAGTACGGCACCGGCGCGATCTTCGGCTGCCCGGCGCACGACCAGCGCGACCTCGACTTCGTCAACAAATACGGGCTCCCCGTCATCCCCGTGGTCTGCCCGGACGGCCAGGACCCCGCCACCTTCCGGATCACCGATACCGCCTATGACGGCGACGGCTTCATGATCAACTCGCGTTTTCTCGACGGAATGCGGGTGGCTCGAGCGAAAGAGGAGGTTGCGCGCCGGCTCGAGCGCGAGCTCAGGGACGGTCGGCCGGTCGGCGCGCGGCAGGTGCAATACCGGCTGCGCGACTGGGGCATCTCCCGGCAGCGCTACTGGGGCTGCCCGATTCCGGTGATCCATTGCGAGGCCTGCGGCGTCCTCCCGGTGCCGGATCGCGATCTTCCGGTCCAGCTTCCCGAGGACGTCGATTTCGACCGGCCCGGCAATCCGCTCGACCGCCATCCGACCTGGAAGCACGTCCTCTGCCCGTCCTGCGGCACGCCGGCCCGCCGCGAGACCGACACGATGGATACCTTCGTCGACTCATCGTGGTATTTCGCCCGCTTCACCGATCCCTGGATCGAAGCCGCGCCGACCAATCGCAAGATGGTCGACGCCTGGATGCCGGTCGACCAATACATCGGCGGGATCGAGCACGCGATTCTGCACCTGCTCTACAGCCGGTTCTTCACGCGCGCGATGCGGGCGACCGGCCACATCGGGCTCGACGAGCCGTTCGCCGGCCTGTTCACCCAGGGCATGGTCGTGCACGAGACCTATCGCAAGGCCGACGGGACCTATGCAGAGCCTGCTGAGGTCGAGATCAAGACCGAAGGCGATCGCCGCCATGCGGTGCTCGCCGCCACCGGCGAGCCGGTCGAGATCGGCCCGATCGAGAAGATGTCGAAGTCGCGGCGCAACACCGTGGACCCCGACGACATCATCGCCACGTTCGGGGCCGACACGGCGCGCTGGTTCATGCTTTCGGATTCGCCGCCCGACCGCGACGTGATCTGGACCGAGGAGGGCGTGCAGGGGGCCGGTCGGTTCGCGCAACGGCTGTGGCGGCTCGTCAGCGACATCGCCGAGATCACGGTTGGGCAGGTTCATCGCAACGAGGATCGCCAGGCTGCCTTGGAGATCCGCAGGGACGCGCACAGGACCCTCGACAAGGTCACCCGAGCGATCGAAGACTTGCGGTTCAATACCGCGGTCGCGTTCATCTATTCGCAGGCAAATTCGCTGGAAATGGCGGTTCGCGACGCCGCCGGCCGGGGCGGCGCCGGCGCCGCCGAACATGCTGCGCTACGCGAAGCCGGTGACATGCTGGTGAAAATGTTTGCCCCGATGATGCCGCACCTTGCCGAGGAATGCTGGACCGCGCTCGGCCGCAAGTCGCTCGTCGCGGAAGCCTCCTGGCCCGCGCTCGAGGAGAAGCTGCTGGTCGAGGAGACCGTCACGCTGCCGGTGCAGGTGAACGGCAAAAAACGCGCCGACGTCACGGTGGCCCGGGATGCGGGCACACCCGACATCGAAGCGGCGGTCCTCGAGCTCGAGGCGGTACGGCGGGCGCTCGCCGGAAAAACCCCTAAAAAAGTCATCGTTGTCCCGCAGAGAATCGTCAATGTGGTCGCCTGACCATAGGGCGGCGCTCGGCCGCCTCGTCCGCGCCGCTCTGGCCATCGGCAGCGCCGGGCTGCTGGCGGCGTGCTTTCAGCCGCTCTACGGCCAGCCGCCGCTGAGCGGCGGCCCCACGCTCGGCAACGCGCTCGCCGCCGTGGATGTGCAGCAGATCGATTCCGCCAGGGGCTCGACCGACGCCCGCATCGCCATCGAGCTGCGCAATGCCCTGTTGTTCGACTTGACGGGCGGCGAGGGCAGCATTGCCCCCACCCATCGGCTCAACGTGAAGATGACCACTTCGCGCTCGGCGCTCATCGTCGACCCGCAGACCGGCCGGACCGAGGCGGAGGTCACGGGCATCGACGTGAAATACACGCTGACCGAGCTCGCGACCGGCAGGCCCGTGGTCCATTCGACGGCGTTCGCCCGGGTCAGCTCCGATATTCCCGGCCAGCAGCAGAAGTTCGCCCGCTCGCGCGCCCAACGCGACGCGGAGGACCGCGCCGCCAAGGTGATCGCCGACCAGATCCGCTCGCGGCTCGCGTCCTATCTCGTCGCCGGGACCTGAGCGCCGAGCCGCATGGTCGCGCTGAACCGAGCGGCAGTCGACGCTTACCTTGCCGAGCCGAATGCAGCCCAGCCCGTCGCGCTGGTGTTCGGGCCCGATGCCGGCCTCGTCTCCGAGCGGGTGCAGGCGATTTTGCGCGCCACGGTCGAAGACCTCAACGATCCGTTTCGTCTGGTTCGGCTCGAAGGCGACGAGCTTGCGGCCGACCCCGCCCGGCTGCTGGACGAGGCCGGCACGATCCCGTTGTTCGGCGGCAAGCGGGCGATCTGGGTCAAGGCGGGCGGACGCGATTTCGTCCGCGCGGTCGAGGCGCTGATCACGACGCCGATTGCAGACTGCCGTATCGTGATCGAGGCCGCCGATCTGCGGCGCGGCGTGGCGTTGCGCACGTTGTGCGAGCGGGCGCGCAACGTTGCGGCGATCCCGTGTTATGCCGACGGCGAGCGCGAGCTGGCGCGATTGATCGACGATGAGATGCGCGCCGCCGGACTTACGATTGCGCCGGAGGCGCGCGCCGTGGTGGTATCGTTGCTCGGCAGCGATCGCCGCGCATCGTTGAGCGAAATCCGCAAGCTCGCGCTCTACGCTCGCGGCAGGCCGCGGGTCGAGCTCGACGACGTGCTGGCCGTGGTCGCCGACGCGGCCGCGCTGGCGCTCGATGGCGTCATCGATGCCGCATTCGCCGGAAAACCCGTTGAGGTGGAGAAGGAGTTCGCCCGCGCGCGATCCTCCGGCATCGCGCCCGGTCGGATCGTCACGGCCGCGCTCAACCAATTGAGCCAGCTGCACCGTGCCCGGCTCGCGGTCGAGTCCGGAACGCCGATCGTGGAAGCGGTCGATCGGATCACGCCGAAGGCGCAGTTCCGCCGCGTGCCGGCGGTCGAAGCGGCGCTGAGAAACTGGACTGCGGCGCGGCTCGAGCAAGTCATGTCGCAGCTTGCCGAAGCCGGGCTGCAGACGCGGCAACTGACCGGTTCGGCGGCGGCGCTGTCCGATCCGCTCGTGAGCCGCGCCTTGCTCGGCATCGCGCAGGCGGCGCGGCGGAAAATTTGAACCTGAATCCTCGTCGCGGAAACAGCGGCTCAGCCGCGTTCCAGCCGGCGGACCACTTCATCGAGCTGCTCGAGGCTGCGGTAGCGGATTTTCAGCTCGCCGCCATTGCCGCGATGCTCCACGCTCACGTTGAGCCCGAGCGCGTCCGATAATCTTTTCTCCAGCGCCAACGTATTGGCGTCCTTTTCGGCCCTGGGCCGGCGCTTTGCGGTCTTGCCGGCGCCGCCGGCGCGTTCCTGGGCGATCGCCTCGACGGCGCGCACGTTGAGGCCCTGCTCGACGATGACCCGCGCCATTCTCTCGGGATCCGGCTGGCCGAGCAGCGCGCGGGCGTGGCCCGCGGAAATCTTGCCTTCCTGCAGATAGATCTTCACCGCCTGCGGCAGCTTCAGGAGGCGCAGCGTGTTGGCGACATGACTGCGGCTCTTGCCGATCAGCCGCGCGATGTCGTCCTGGTTGTGCCCGAATTCTTCGAGCGCCTGATAGCCCATCGCCTCTTCGAGCGGGTTGAGGTCCGTGCGCTGCACGTTCTCGACGATCGCAAGCTCGAGCGCCTCGCGGTCGCTGGCTTCCAGCAGCACGATCGGCACGTCGTGCATGCCGGCGCGCTGCGCCGCGCGCCAGCGCCGCTCGCCGGCGATGATCTCGTAATGATCGGCCGACCCGCGCAACGTGCGCGCCACGATCGGCTGGATGATGCCGCGCTCGCGGATCGAAGCCGCGAGCTCGTCGAGCTCGACCTCGGAATAGGATTGCCGCGGGTTGCGCGGATTGGGCCGCAGGAATTCGACCGGCACCCGCCGCTGGCCGCGCGCGCGTTCGACTGCCGCGGTCTCCTCGCCGACGTCGCCGATCAGCGCCGCGAGCCCGCGCCCCAGCCGCGATCTCGCCGCTTCTTCCGCCATCGCCGTCTCCCGTTCATTGGCCGCAGCGTCACGCCCAGCGCGGGTCGGACGCGACACGGCCATCGCGAATCACGCGGCGCGCAGAACCTTTTCCCGCTGGATGATCTCCGAGGCAAGCCGCAAGTACGCCTGGCTGCCCACGCACTTGAGATCGTAGAGCAGGACCGGCTTGCCGTAGGACGGCGCTTCCGAGACCCGCACATTGCGCGGAATGATTGTTTGATAGACTTTCTCGCCCATGAACTGCCGCACGTCCGCGACGACCTGGCCGGACAAATTGTTGCGTGCGTCGTACATGGTCAGCACGATGCCGTGGATCGTGAGCCCGGGATTGAGCGTCGTCTTGACCTGCTCGACGGTCTTGAGCAGCTGCGACAGGCCTTCGAGCGCGAAGAACTCGCATTGCAGCGGCACCAGAATGGCATTCGCTGCCGCCATGGCGTTGACCGTGAGTAGATTGAGCGACGGCGGACAATCCACCAGCACGTAGCCGAACGCAGGCTCCGGCTCGCTGCCGAGCGCCGTGATCGCGTTGCGCAACCGGAATGCGCGGTCACGCTCCTGCGCGATTTCGAGCTCGATGCCCGAGAGGTCCATGGTCGAGGGCGCAATATGCAGCCGCGGCACCGCGGTCTCGAGAATGGCGCCGCGCAGCGGCGTCGAGCCGATCAGCACGTCGTAGGTCGACCGCAGCCTGATCTTGCGATCGATGCCGAGCCCCGTCGACGCATTGCCCTGCGGATCGAGGTCGATGATGAGAACCCGCTCTCCGATCGCTGCGAGCGCCGTCCCGAGATTGATGGCGGTCGTGGTCTTGCCGACGCCGCCTTTCTGATTGGCAAGCGCAAGGATCCGGGGTCCGCTCTGCGTCATGGCAAGTCTCTCAATGCAATCGCTCGTTGCGCTCTTCCAATGCTCGGATCTCGATAATTCGGCCTCGGGGGTCGGTCCGGCTGGGCAGAATTGCGGCCTCGATGTTCCAACATTTAGTTGCCTCGGTCAATTCTACCTCTACATCTTGACCCTTCAGGAACAGGGCTTTTGCACCCCTTTTTACCACCGGGGCGGCCAGGCCAACCAGCACGAAGAGCGGGGCAAGCGCCCGGGCGGTCACCACGTCCACCGGATCCTGCCAGGCCGGAATGAGGTCCTCGGCGCGACCGTGATGAACGATCGCCGCGGCCCCACTCACCCGCGCGGCTTCGCGCAGGAAGGCGGCCTTCTTGGCGTTGCTCTCGACGAGGTGAACCGCGGCGCCGGCCGTGTCCGCCAGAGCGCAAGCGAGCACCAAACCCGGAAAGCCGGCGCCGGAACCGAGATCGATCCAGGTTCGCGCGTCCGGCGCGAGCGGGAGGAGCTGCAGTGAATCGGCGATATGCCGCGACCACACGTGGCGCACGCTCGAATCAGCAATCAGATTGCTGATGCGCTGCCACTTCAGCAGCAACTCGACAAATCGATCGAGGCGTTGCGCCGTTTCACGTGAAACAGGATTCATCGCGAGCGCGCGTGCGCGGTCCTCGGACAGATCGAGCGTTTTTGGATCGCGCGCGCGGCGAGACGACATTGATGAATCAACCATTCTGGCCGGGTGCCGGCATGGCTGCGAGCCCGCAAGCAATCGTCGTCTATCCCCATTGCTGCGACGGAGAGTTTGATCCTCGCCATCAATGCGCGGCAGTCGCCCCCCGGACGTGCTTGCGTCGCACGCGCGCGGCCAACAAGGTGAGGGCGACAGGCGTTATTCCATCGATGCGGCTAGCTTGGCCGATGGTACGGGGCCGAATCGATTGCAGCTTTTGCCGCGCTTCATGCGAAAGGCCGGGCACGTCGGCATAGTCCAGCGTTTCCGGCAATTCCAAGCTCTCATCGCGCCGGTAGGCTGCGACGTCGGCCGCTTGGCGTCCGAGATAAACCGCGTATTTGGCGTCGATCTCCAGCTGCTCGGCGATCTTCGGCGCGAGGCTCGCAAACTGCGGCCACACGCGGGCGAGCTCGGCCAGGCCGACGTGCGGATAAGACAGGAGCTCGAATGCGGTCCGCGCCTGGCCGTCCTGGTTGAGCACAATGCCGTGCCGCTCGGCATCCCTGGGCCTGAGCGACAAGGATTGCGCCATCGCGCGTGCCTCGGCGAGCATCGTCATCTTGCTGCGGTGCTGGGAGGCGCGCGCGGCGCCGACGCAACCGCTGCGAATGCCCGCATCGGTCAGCCGCTGGTCGGCATTGTCGGCGCGCAACGTCAGGCGATATTCCGCGCGTGACGTGAACATCCGATACGGCTCGGTGACCCCGCGGGTGACGAGATCGTCGATCATCACGCCGAGATACGCATCGGCGCGATCGAACACGATCGGCCCGCCGCCGCCGGCGCGGACGGCCGCATTGAGCCCGGCGACAAGCCCCTGCCCTGCGGCCTCCTCGTAGCCGGTGGTGCCGTTGATCTGGCCCGCAAGGAACAGTCCCTCGACGCGCTTCGTCTCCAGCGTGGGCTTGAGCTCCCGCGGATCGACATGGTCGTATTCGATGGCGTAGCCGGGCCGGATCATGTGCGCGCGCTCGAGCCCGGGAATCGTCGCGAGCAATTGCCGCTGCACGTCCTCGGGGAGCGACGTCGAGATGCCGTTGGGATAGATCGTCGGGTCGTCGAGGCCCTCGGGCTCGAGAAAGATCTGATGTCCGTCGCGCTCGCCGAAGCGCACGATCTTGTCCTCGATGGAGGGGCAATAGCGCGGCCCGCGGCTGCGGATCTGGCCCGAGTACATCGGCGAGCGGTGCACATTGGCGCGGATGATCGCGTGCGTCGCCTCGTTAGTCCGCGTGATTCCGCAGCAAATCTGCGGGTTTTCGATCCGCTCGATGAGCACCGAAAACGGCTCGGGCGGCTCGTCCCCAGGTTGCATTTCGAGGCCGGACCAATCGATCGTGCGCCCGTCGAGCCGCGGCGGCGTACCGGTCTTGAGACGCCCCAGCGCAAAGCCGAGGTGTTCGAGCGTGCGCGCCAGCCCGATGGCGGGCGCCTCGCCCACGCGCCCCGCAGGGGTTTTTTGCTCGCCGATGTGAATGAGCCCGCGCAGGAACGTGCCGGTGGTCAGTACGACCGCGCCGGCCGCGAGCACGCGCCCGTCGGCGAGCCGCATCGCGGCGACGCGGCCCTCCTCAAGAACGAGATCGTCCGCCTCGCCCTCGATCACCTCCAGGTTTTCCGCCGCGCGGATCGCCCGCTGCATCGCTGCCGCATAGAGCTTGCGGTCGGCCTGGGCGCGCGGCCCGCGTACGGCCGGACCTTTGCGGCGGTTGAGCACGCGGAACTGAATCCCGCCGCGGTCGGCGACGCGGCCCATGAGGCCGTCGAGCGCGTCGATCTCGCGCACCAGATGACCCTTGCCGAGCCCGCCGATCGCGGGATTGCACGACATCGCACCGATGGTCGCGAACCGGTGCGTCACCAGCGCGGTGCGGGCGCCCACGCGTGCCGCCGCGGCCGCGGCTTCGCAGCCGGCGTGCCCGCCCCCGATCACGATGACGTCGAAATGCTGTTCCATCGCCGATGCTCTCGATGCGCAGGTCTAGCGAAGCGTTCGCGCAGGGTCAAAGTAGCCGATGCTTCGCATCGGCGTTGTTTCGCGACGGCGGCCGCCCATCCCTTCGTCACGGGAACGAATCGACCGCGGATTCCTGTTTCACGTGAAACACCTACTTCCCGATGCAGAAGTCGCGGAAGATCACGTCGAGGATATCCTCGACGTCGACCCTGCCGGTAATCCGTCCAAGCCGGCGGGCGGCGAGCCGAAGCTCCTCCGCCACCAGATCCTCCTGCCCGCGCGATCCCTGTTCGATCGCGCGGCCCAGCGCCTCGACGGTTTGCGTCAGCGCCGTACGGTGCCGCTCCCGCGTGACGATGCTGGGCTCGCCGAGGACGAACACCTCTTTGGCGTGGCCGGCCAGCGCGCGAACGAGCGCATCGATGCCGGCTCCCGTGTGCGCCGAGATCGCGAAAATCCGCCGCCCGGAAGAGTCTGATGCGTCACCGGGCACCGAGCCTGCGCCGAGGAGGTCGAGCTTGTTCCTCACGATCCAGACGGCGCTGCGGTCTCCCTCCGGCGACTCCTCCCCGGCTGGGTCCCCGAGACTGGCATCCACCACCCACAGCACCAGGTCTGCCGCGTGTGCCCTCGCCAGCGCACGCCGCACGCCCTCCTGCTCGACCGGATGTTCGGGCTCGCGGATGCCGGCCGTGTCCAGCATCGTCGCCGGATAGCCGTCGAGATCGAGATGCACCTCGATCACGTCGCGGGTCGTGCCCGGATAGGGTGAGACGATCGCCGCTTCGCGGCGCGCAATGCGGTTGAGCAAACTGGACTTGCCGGCATTGGGCGGGCCCGCGATCGCAATCGTGAGCCCGTCGCGCAAACGCTCGCCACGGTGATCGTCGGCGAGGGCGACGAGAATTTCCTCTCGCAAGACTTTGGCAGTGGCAAGCGCGGGGCCGAGCAGATCTTCCGGTACATCGGCCTCGTCGGAAAAATCGATGCGCGCTTCCACCAACGCCATGCCGTCGACTAGACGCTTGCGCCAATCCTCGACGCGCGCGCCGAGCGCCCCTTGCAGCTGGCGCACCGCCTGCTCGCGCTGCGCCTCGGTCTCGGCAAAGATCAGGTCGGCAAGGCCTTCGACCGCGGTGAGATCCATGCGGCCGTTCTCCAAGGCGCGCCGGGTGAATTCGCCCGGCCCCGCCGGGCGCAAGCCCTCGAGGCCCCCGAGCGCCGTAAGCGTTGCGGCAATGACTGCGCGACCGCCATGGAGATGCAGCTCGACCATGTCTTCGCCGGTCTCGCTGCGCGGCCCCGGGAACCAGAGCGCGAGGCCCTCGTCGAGCACCGCGCCGGTCGCAGGGTCTCGGAGCTTGGCCAAGGATGCCCGGCGCGGCTCCGGGACCCTTCGGATGATTGTTTCGAGAGCGAATCGAGCATTCGGGCCCGAAATCCGGATCACCGCCACGGCGGCAGGCGGGGGCCCTGAGGAAAGCGCGAAAATGGTGTCGTTGCTGTCCATGCAAAGAGGTTCAGCCATCAAGAACTGAATAAGTATTCATTCTATGTCGGAGTTTGCGTTCAGAGTTTCCGGTCGGCGATTTGGGCGCCACGCCTCCTGTGACGTTATGCTGATGAAACACTGCCCGGGAAAACATCGATGACCGCCATTGCCCAAACGCATCGTGAAAATCGTCTGGCGCGGGAAAGCAGCCCATACCTTCTGCAGCACAAACACAATCCCGTCGACTGGTGGCCCTGGGGGCCGGAGGCGCTTGCCGCGGCGAAGCGCACCAACAAGCCGATCCTGCTCTCCGTTGGCTATGCGGCCTGCCACTGGTGTCACGTCATGGCGCATGAAAGTTTCGAGGACGAGACGGTCGCGAGCGTGATGAACGAGCTTTTCATCAACATCAAAGTCGATCGCGAGGAGCGCCCGGACATCGATCAGATCTACATGTCGGCGCTGCACATGCTGGGCGAGCAAGGCGGCTGGCCGCTGACCATGTTTCTCACGCCCGCCGGCGAGCCGTTCTGGGGCGGGACCTATTTTCCCAAAACCGCGCGTTACGGCCGCCCCGCGTTCGTCGACATGCTGCGCGAGGTCGCCCGGCTGTTTCGCGAAGAGCCCTCCCGGATCGAGCACAATCGCCAGGCGCTGATGGAGCGCTTGGCCGAGCGCGCGCGGCCGCAAGGCCAGGTCGTGATCGCCCGGTCGGACCTCGACACGCTGGCGCAACGGATCGCCACTGTGGTCGATCCGGTTCACGGCGGGCTCAAGGGCGCGCCCAAATTTCCGCAGACCGCCCTTTTCGAGCTCTTGTGGCGAGCGGGCCAGCGCACCGGTGAGACGCGCTACTTCGGCCTCGTCGAGCTCACGCTCGAGCGCATCTGCAACGGCGGAATCTGCGATCATCTCGGCGGCGGTTTTTCCCGCTACTCGGTCGACGAGCGCTGGCTCGTGCCGCATTTCGAAAAGATGCTCTACGACAATGCTCAGCTGCTCGAGCTATTGGCGCTCGCATTCGCGCGCTCGCAGAAATCCTTGTTCCGAGACCGCGCACGGCAAACCGTCGAATGGCTTGCGCGCGAGATGACCACGACGGACGGCGCCTTCTGCGCATCGCTCGACGCCGATTCGGAAGGCGAGGAGGGGAAATTCTATGTCTGGTCGCTGCCCGAGATCGAGCAGGCGCTCGGTCCCGAGGATGCGGCATTCTTCGCCAAGCATTACGACGTGACGCCCGAGGGCAATTTCGAAGGCCACAATATTCTCAACCGGCTGCGGGACCTGCAGCCCCGAGAGCCCGGCGCCGAGGCTCGCCTGGCAAATCTTCACGCCAAGCTGCTTGCGATACGCGACCAGCGGGTGCGGCCGGGCCTCGACGACAAGATTCTTGCCGATTGGAACGGGCTGATGATCGCCGCCCTGGTGAACGCCGGCGTCTTGTTCGGCGAGCCATCGTGGATCGAGATGGCGGCACGCGCCTTCGTGTTCATTGCCGATGCGATGTCGCGTGGCGACCGGCTCGGCCATTCCTGGCGCGACGGCAAGCTGATTTTTCCGGGGCTCGCCTCGGATTTCGCCGCGATGATCCGCGCCGCATTGGCGCTCTACGAAGCCACGGCGGATCGCACCTATCTCGAGCGCGCGCTTGCGTGGCAGCGGGCATTCGACCGCCATTATTCCGATCCGGCCGGCTATTTCCTCACCGCCGACGATGCCGAAGGGCTGGTGGTGCGCCCCGCCCCTACCCACGATGAAGCCACGCCGAATCCCAATGCGCTCGCCGCCCAGAATCTCGTTCGGCTCGCAGTGCTCGCAGGCGACGATGCGTGGCGCGCCGCCGCCGACCGCCTGTTCGACGGCGTGCTGCCCAAAGCTTTCGCCAACCTGGTCGCGCACGCCGCCTTGCTCAACGCGCTCGATTTGCGACTGCGCGCGGCCGAGATCGTGGTCACCGGAGAAAATTCCGAACAACTGTTCGCGGCCGCGCTCGGGCTGCCGTTTCTCGACCGCATCGTGCTGCGCGCCTCGTCCGCGGGCGCGCTCACGCCTTCGCATCCGGCGCGCGCCAAGCTCGCGGCGCACGCGGGACCCGCGGCCTTCGTGTGCGTCGGAGAACGCTGCTCGCTGCCGGTCACCGCGCCCGAGAAGCTCGGCGAGGCGATCGCGGCGATGCCGGCATAGACGCGCGAGTGGATCGCGGCATGGAACGCAACATCGGCGAGTTGCTGCATGCGTGGCACGAGTTTTACCTGCTCATCGGCACCGCCGCCGCGACGTTGATGGGCCTGATGTTCATCGCCGCATCGATTGCGGCAAGCTATTTCACCAAGGAGCATCAAGCCGGCATTCAGTCGTTTTTCACGCCGACCGTCGTGCATTTCGCCAGCGTGCTCATCACCTGCGTCGTGCTCCTGGCCCCGCTCGCGGTAACGCCGCTCGGGGTCCTGCTGCTTGCAATCGGCGCCGTCGGTCTCGGCTATGCCTCGTTCGTGTGGGTGCGGATGGGCCGTCGGGGCTTTACTTCGACCATCGATCTCGCCGATCGATTCTGGTACGCGCTCTCGCCGGTGGCGGGTCACTTGTTGCTCATCGCGGCAGCGGTCATGCTGCTTACTTTGGGCGATGGACGTACCCTCGAGCTGCTGGCGATCGCGATGGTGTTCCTGCTGCTCGCGGCGATCCGCAACGCCTGGGACATCACGGCCTGGGTCGTGACGCGCTCCGGGCGAAGCTGATGGCGAACCCGGCGTGCGCCGGCGAGATCGCTCAGGTATTCATCGATTCGAAGAATTCGCCATTGTTCTTGGTGTTGCGCAACTTGTCGAGCAGGAAGTCGATGGCGTCCATGGTGCCCATCGGATTGAGGATTCTTCGCAGCACGTACATTTTCTTGAGCACGTCCGCCGGCACCAGCAATTCCTCCTTGCGGGTTCCCGAGCGGGTGATGTCCATGGCCGGGAAGGTGCGCTTGTCCGCCACCTTGCGGTCGAGGATGATTTCCGAATTGCCGGTGCCCTTGAACTCCTCGAAGATCACCTCGTCCATGCGGCTGCCGGTATCGATCAGCGCCGTGGCGATGATGGTCAGCGAGCCGCCTTCCTCGATGTTGCGCGCGGCGCCGAAGAAGCGCTTGGGCCGCTGCAGCGCGTTGGCGTCGACGCCGCCGGTGAGCACCTTGCCGGAGGACGGCACCACGGTGTTGTAGGCGCGCCCGAGCCGGGTGATCGAATCCAGCAGGATCACCACGTCGCGCCCGTGCTCGACCAGGCGCTTGGCTTTTTCGATCACCATTTCGGCGACTTGCACGTGCCGCACCGCGGGCTCGTCGAAGGTCGAGGAGATCACCTCGCCTTTCACCGAGCGCTGCATGTCGGTGACTTCCTCCGGCCGCTCGTCGATCAGGAGTACGATCAGATAGCACTCGGAGTGATTGGCCGTGATCGAATGCGCGATGTTCTGCAACAGGACGGTCTTGCCGGTGCGCGGCGGCGAGACGATCAGCGCTCGCTGGCCCTTGCCGATCGGCGCCACGATGTCGATCACCCGCGGCGAGAGATCCTTCTTGGTGGAATCCTCCATCTCCATGACCAGCCGCTCGTCCGGATAGAGCGGCGTCAAATTGTCGAAATTGATCTTGTGCCGGGCCTTCTCCGGGTCCTCGAAATTGATGGTGTTGACTTTGAGCAGGGCGAAATAGCGCTCGCCGTCCTTGGGACTGCGGATGTGCCCGTCGATGGTGTCGCCGGTCCGCAGCCCGAACCGGCGGATCTGCGAGGGCGACACGTAGATGTCGTCCGGCCCCGGCAGGTAATTGGCTTCCGGAGAGCGCAGAAAGCCGAAGCCGTCGGAGAGCACTTCGACGACGCCCTCGCCGATGATGTCGACTTCGCGGCTGGCCAGCTGCTTGAGGATGGCGAACATCAGCTCCTGCTTGCGCATGGTGCTGGCGTTCTCGACTTCGAGCTCCTCCGCGAAGGTGAGCAGCTCGGTCGGAGTCTTGGATTTGAGATCCTGCAGTTTCATTTCCCGCATGCGGGTATCCTGTGGGGGTGGACCGGTGACAACGAACGGACCGGTCAAGTTTGGTGGAAGGTGCGAATCGCAGATCTTGGGCGGGCAGGCGAACACGCCTCGGGCCCGATGCATCGGCCGGCCGCTTTTCGACCAGAACTCGGGATGCACCTGCCTGCGTTCAGGGGAGTGGCGCAAACAATAGGGAAAGAACGCGCGCCGCGCAAGGGGGCACGAACAAGAAAGACCGCTAGTGCTTCAGAATGGCTTAACGATCGCGAGAATCACGATCGCAATCATCAGCAGCGTCGGCACCTCGTTCACGATCCGGTAGAAGGTGGCCGAGCGGCGGTTGCGGTCTGCCGCGAAGTCCTTGACCCAGCGGGCGAAGAGTCCGTGCACGCCGGACAGAATCAGCACCAGGGCGAGCTTTGCATGGAACCACCCCGCCGCCAGCCAGCCGCCGCTCCAGGCCAGCCAGAGCCCGAGGACCCAGGTCGCGATCATGGCCGGGTTGATGATCGCCTTGAGCAGCCGCCGTTCCATTGTTTTGAAGCTTTCCGACTGACGCGATCCCGGCTCCGCCCCGCAATGGTAGACGAACAGCCGCGGCAGATAGAGCATGCCGGCCATCCAGGCGATCACCGCGATCAAGTGAAATGCCTTGAGCCAATCGTACACCGCGCCCCCGCTCATCCCCGGCCCGACCCTCGAACCCGCCGAAGCATCCGCTCCACATGCCCGACCGGCGTATCGGGCAGGATTCCGTGGCCCAAATTGAAGATGAAGGGCCGGTCGGCGAAACAGCGCAGGATATCGTCGACCTCGCGGTCGAGCGCCGATCCCCCGGCGAGCAGGACCACCGGATCGAGATTACCCTGAATGACGATGTCCTGCGGAATCTGACTAGAAGCAAAGGCTCGGTCGATCGTCCAATCGAGGCTCACGGCATGCACCGGCACTTGCTCGACGTAAGCTGCCAAAGCCGTGCCGATGCCGCGCGGAAAGCCGATGATCCTTGCGTTCGGACATTGCACGCGAACCTCGTGACAAATCCTCTGGACCGGAGCGATGCACCAGCGCTGAAACTCACGAGGTCCGAGAACTCCGGCCCAGGTATCGAAGATCTGCACCGCATCGACGCCCGCCCGGAACTGCCGCACCAGATACTCGATCGATCCGGCTATCAGCCGATCGATCAGCTTGTCGAAGGTCCCCGGATTCT
>DASWCW010000040.1:0-1760 GCA_036395835.1 Xanthobacteraceae bacterium | reverse complement strand
CTTTGACTCGTCATGCGCGGGCTTGACCCGCGCATCCACGTGATTTTCCCGCTTTGGCAGCGTTCATGGGTTGCCGGGTCAAGCCCGGCAATGACGACGGAGAGGCCATACTTAGTATGAAACACCGTTTGCTTGACATATTGGCCTGCCATGGTTCACGGCTGTGCCGATCCTCCTGATTCCGAATCTCATGCCGAATCGCCAACATGCTCTGGCCCTGCTGTTCGCGCTGGCGGCGCTCGCCGGCTGCGCGCAGCCGTCCGAGCCGCCGCAGCAGCCGAGCTTTTATCGCAGCCTCGCGGCTCCCGGCGCCGAGCTCGATGCCGCCGCGGCGCAATCGATGATCTCCGGCTATCGCCGGAACAACGGTCTTTCTGCGCTCGAGCTCGATCCCGTGCTGATGCAGATGGCGCAGGAGCAGGCCCGGACCATGGCCGCGCGCGACAAGCTCGACCGCGGCGGCGGCCGCAGCTTCACCGACCGGATCAAGGCCTCGGGCTTCGATGCCAAACTCGCCGCCGAGAACGTCGGCGCCGGATATCACACGCTCGCCGAGGCGTTCTCCGGGTGGCGCGATTCACCCTCGCACCGCGTCAACATGCTGCTTCCGGGCGCAACCCGGATGGGGATTGCCGCGGTCTACACGCCGGGCTCCAAATACAAGGTGTTCTGGTCGCTGATTCTCGCCGCCCCGGACGAGAAGCGCGGCTGAGCGCTCGGCCATCCGCGCCCATGCTGCCGCACATCCAGAACTACGACGAGCTCTACCGGGAATTCCGCTGGCAGGTGCCGGCGCGTTACAACATCGGCATCGATGTCTGCGATCGGTGGGCCGAGAGCGATCCGGACCGCCTTGCGCTCGTCAACGTGCTCGCCGACGGCACGAGAGAGGAGATCCGCTTCGGCTGGCTCAAAGCGCGCTCCGACCGGCTCGCCAACGCGCTCGCCGCCCACGGCGTTGAGCGCGGCGACCGCGTCGCGATCCTGCTGCCGCAGATGCCGGAAGTGATCGTGTCCCATGTCGCCGTCTACAAGCTCGGCGCCGTCGCGTTGCCGCTCGCGGTGCTGTTCGGCGTCGACGCTCTGGCCTACCGGCTGCAGAATTCCGGCGCCAAGGCGGTGGTGACCAACGCCCAGGGCGCGGCGAAGATCGCAGAAATCCGCGAACAGCTTCCCGAGCTGGCGCTCGTGCTCTCGACCGATGGACCGGGTGAGGGCGCGAGCGATTTTGCCGAGACCATCGAGCGCGCCGCCGCCGCCTTCACGCCGGTCGCGACCGGCCCGGACGATCCGGCGATGATGATCTATACATCCGGCACCACCGGCCCGCCCAAGGGCGCGCTGCACGGCCATCGCGTCCTGCTCGGGCACTTGCCGGGTGTCGAGCTGCCGCACGATTTCTTCCCGCAGCCGGGCGACCGGTTCTGGACCCCGTCCGACTGGGCCTGGGCCGGCGGCCTGCTCGACGTGCTGCTGCCGAGCTTGCATTTCGGCGTTCCGGTGGTGGCGAAGAAAATCGAGAAGTTCGATCCCGAGGAGGCGTTCCGGCTGATGGGCGCGACGGGCGTGCGCAACGCCTTCGTGGCGCCGACCGCGCTACGCATGCTGCGCACCGCGGCGAACCCGCGCGGCCGGCATGATTTGAAGCTGCGCACGCTCGGCTCCGGGGGCGAATCGCTCGGCATCGAGACCTTCGAATGGGGCAGGTCGGCGCTCGGCCTCGTCATCAACGAGTTCTACGGCCAGACCGAGTGCAACCT
>DASWCW010000039.1:0-3587 GCA_036395835.1 Xanthobacteraceae bacterium | reverse complement strand
CCCGGCGATGCCGAAGGCGCGGCCGCTGTCGGCGAGGTGTTCCAGCAGGAACAGGTCGGCGCGGTGCGGCCCCTCGATCGGCACCCGCAAACGCTCCTTCAATTCCGCCGCGCCGCTGGCGTGGTCGACATGGCCGTGGGTCAGCCAGATCTTTTCCACGGTCACGCCGGCCTCGTCGATCGCGCGCTCGATCTCGGCGAGGTCGCCGCCCGGATCGATCACCGCGGCCCGCTTGCTCGTCTCCGACCACACCAGCGTGCAGTTCTGCTGAAACGGAGTGACCGGGATGATGAGGGCCCGAGCTCGGGACATGCGCCTTCTTCCATTGCTTGGAGCTCCCATCGCGGTGGATTTGCCGCGGCCGCGATGGGACTGAATGCAGGACAGGCTCGTTCAACTATACTGGCGGTAACTGCGCAAGATTCTCGACTGCGGATTTTCCGGTAAAGCCAGTCTCAGTCGCGTGTCGGCGCCGGGCGATCGAAATCATGCATCGATCTCGTGGCGCCGGTTCAACCCGAACCCCGAGTAGTGCCGATCGAGTCCGCTGACAGGCTTTGAGGGCTGGCCTGAGCGGGGCGGGGATGCTCAAAATCGTTGACTGTGGATCAGCCGGTTGTCCGGACGGCTGCGCCACCAATGAAATCGCGATCTCAGCATTCTGTGGCGCAAACGGACTGCCGACACCGATTGGCGAGAGAGACGTGCAATGCTCCAGCAACGGGACGGTGGCGCGACCAGCGGTTCTGATCTGCATTAGGAAGTGATTTGAGCGGCGAGCGGGATGGGACGCACGGTTCGAAAAAGGAGGGAGAGAGAGGGCGGCAGGCGAGCGTGTCGGACGAGTGTGCAGTTGACTGCACTAGACCTGATAATATTGTGTCGTCGGGCGTCCTGGCCCGCAGGCGCCAACTCGGGTCAATCTCACGCGCGCACGGGCCATGACCTGCTGTGCTTGCTTGAGCCGCCGCCGAGGGTGCGGCGCAGCCGATCACTCTCACACGCGGCCCGGGCTCGCACCTGGTCACGTTGATGGATGCCGCCATCCTGATCCGGGACATCGAGGCGTTCCGTCAGGCATGGCCGGTCCACCAGGTTGTGCAGCGGCAAATAATAAGGGTTCCGCTCGCGTTCGCTCCGCTCAACCCACCCTACAAGTCCGATATCCGGATTCCTGAGCTTACGGAACTCGTAGACCATGAATTCGTCGGCGATGCCGCGCAGCGCGGCGCGCTGCGGACGAGCTCCGACACGGCTCTTTGGGCAGCAGAAGATCCAAACGAACGTCGTGAGCAGACATGCTTTATCACCGAAAGAGCCGGTTTCGTGCTGCTCGGGTCCACATGAATGCCATAGGAGCCAACTTGATTGACAAGCTCACCTGACCGGCGCACGCTCCACACGTGCAAGCTTCGTCTGTGATCTGCGCGGCCCAAACGGTCCAAGGGGCTATGTCGCCAATTCTGTCGAAGCGCCGCAACGCGGATCCTCCAGACGCGAAGGCTGAAGAGGGAGGATACAATGCTCAGGAAAGCATTCGGATTGGCTGCTGCCGTTTCGGCGGCGGCCACGATGGCTACGGGGACGTTGGCTCAGACCGGCGATCTGGCGAAAGGGAAATCGATCGAAGAGCTCGGTCGGGTCCAGTTCCAAACCTCGTGCACCGCGCAGGCGCAGGCGCAATTCGAGCGTGCTCTGGCCATGCTGCACTCGTTCTTCTATCCCGAGACCATGAGAGCGTTTGCGGCAGTTGCCGAAACTGATCCGAGCTGCGCCATCGCCTATTGGGGGATTGCGGTCAGCCAGCGCCCCAATCCGCTCGTCGGCCCGTTCGATGCCGCAACGCTGAAGCGCGGCCTCGAAGCGGTGCAGAAGGGCAAGGCCATCGGCGCCAAGACTGAGCGCGAACGCGATTGGCTTGCGGCGATCGAAGAGTTCTACAAGGACTACGACAAGGTCGACCAGGACACGCGCGCCAAGAACTACGAGAAGGCGATGGAGGCGCTCGCCAAGAAGTACCCCGACGACGTCGAGGCGAAGATCTTCCATTCGCTCGCTTTGAATGAGACGTTCGATCACAAGACGATGGGCAACCTGGTCAAGGCTATCGAAATCCTGGAGCCGATCGACAAGCAATATCCCGATCACCCCGGCGTGACGCACTATCTCATCCACAGTTACGACTTCCCGGCCTTGGCGGACCGTGGCGTGGCTGCCGCCAACAAGTATGCGAAGATCGCGCCGGCGGCGCCGCACGCCCAGCACATGCCCTCGCATATCTACTCGATGGTCGGCATGTGGGAAGCCTCGATTGCGTCCAATCTGGCCTCGCTCGCGGTCGCCAAGGAGTATGCCGAGAAAAGCAAGCTCGATGGCGTTCTCGCCGGCGTTCCGCACGCGTACGACTTCATGCAGTACGCCTATCTGCAGCTCGGGCAGGATACCAAGGCGAAGGCCCTGATCGAGGAGAGCGCCGCGATCCAGAAGGTCGTGGGACCGCAACTGGTCAGAATGGGCCAGGCGGCCGTCCCCGCGCGCTACATGCTCGAGCGGCAGGACTGGCAGGGAGCGGCGCAGCTGAAGCCGCTCGGCCTCGCGATCCCGTCGGCGGAGGCCGTCACGCACTTCGCCCGCGCACTGGGCGCGGCGCGCAGCGGGGATGTCGCCGCCGCGCAGGCGGATGTCGCCAAGCTGATCGAGATCCGTGCAGGCTTGGAGAAGGCAAATCAGAGCTACTGGGCGGGGCAGGTCGAAATCCAGGCCCTGGCCGCCCAGGCCTGGATCGCACAGGGCCAAGGCAAGCCGGAGGAAGCGCTCAAGTTCATGCGCGCTGCCGCCGAGCTCGAAGACGGCAGCGAGAAGCACGTGGCGATGGAGAATCGCCTGTACCCCATGCGCGAGCTGTTGGGCGATCTCTTGATGGAGCAGGGCCAGGCCGCAGAGGCGCTCAAGACCTACGAAACATCGATGAAGAACGCGCGCGAGCGCCTACGCGGGTTCTATGGCGCCGCCAAAGCCGCCGAGGCGTCGGGCGACAAGCAGAAGGCGACGAAGTATTTCACGGAGCTTCTGCGACTGACAACGAACGCGGATACCGATCGCCCCGAGATTGGCGCCGCCAAGCAAGCCCTCGCGGTCCGCTGAGAGCAAACGGCCGCCGGCGCGTGCCGGCGGCTGTTTCACCGGAATTCGAAATAGCGTGAAACGACGCTTTGCCGGTCGGGTTCAGAGCGCGGCGGCGGTCTTGTATTTCTGTATTTCGTGATCGCCCTCTGCAAATCCCCGTATTCGTCGCAGGGGATGAGGCAGACGCGCTCCAAGGCCGCGAGATGCTCTTCGGCGGCGGCGAGATTGCCGAACGTCAAATAGGCCTCGCCCATGTGCTCATGCGCGGCGCGGTGGCGCGGATTGAACGTCAGCGCCTGCCGATAGTGCGCGAATGCCGGCTCCAGCTGCCGCAAACGGCGATAGCCGTAGCCGATATAGTTCTGGATGTCGGCATTGCGCGGATCGCGCAAGGCAGCCGACTTGAGCGCCGCGATGGCGCCATTCCAATCGCCGGCCGCCATCGCCTGCTTGCCCGCCGC
>DASWCW010000038.1:0-3247 GCA_036395835.1 Xanthobacteraceae bacterium | reverse complement strand
CGACGCGATGCAGTACGTGCGGCCCGAGATCCAGACGATGTGTGTGGGGATCGCGGTGGCGATGGCCGCCCTGCTCCTCGCCGGCGGCACCAAGGGGAAGCGGATGGCGCTGCCAAACGCGAAGATCCTGATCCACCAGCTTTCCGGCGGCTTCGAAGGACAGGCAACCGACATCGAGATCCAGGCGCGCGAGGTGATCAACGTCAAGCGGCGCCTCGAAGAGATCATCGCCAAGCACACCGGCCAGCCGCTCGAGCGGGTCTCCAAGGACATGGAGCGCGACTACTTCATGACCCCCGAACAGGCGCGCGAATACGGGATCATCGACCGAGTGATCGAGCATCGCTGAGGCTTCCTGAGCCGCTCAAGACTCCGCGCCAGTTCCCAATTCGCGTTTCGCTGGCACGCTCGCCCACCGCGTAGGGTGCGCAAATTGAGCCGGCGTGTTGATCTCGGCCGTTTCGTAGCCGAACGGACGTGGTTTGCTTTCGGCGACAGCCTTCGGCCGAGGTTGTGGTGCCTGTTATCAAGGTTCGCGCGCGCGCGCGAGAACCAGAAGTCGGGTGCGGGGGCAAGTTCGCTGTGTGCGCTGTGAGCCCGACGCGATTAGCGCGTTCGCAGTGGTTTAGCCTCGCGTTCGTTGTCGACTCGGAGGTCGTGTGTGGTCTGGTCGTTTGTCTAACTCGCCGTGCGCAAGTTGCTGGCGCTGACCGTGCTGATCGGCCGCTCGGATCGCTCGAAGGAGCTGGAGATCCTTGTCCTGCGTCATGAGCTTGCGATCCTGCGGCGACGGTGCGGGCGGAAACGGCTGGAGCCGGCCGACCGCGCGTTGCTGGCCGCGTTGAGCCAACTGCTTCCACGTCGGGTCTGGCCAAACGTTTTCGGTGAAGCCGGAGACGTTGCTGAGCTGGCACCGTCAGCTGGTGGCGCGGCGCTGGACGTATCCGCACAGAAAGCCGGCACGGCCGCTTGCCAGGCCGCGGCGCGAGTTGATCGTTCGTCTTGCCCGCGAGAACCCGCATTGGGGTGGTTATCAACGCATCGCCGGCGAGCTCAAGCAACTCGGGCTCGCGGTTTCTCCGACGACCGCCCGCAAGGTGCTGGCCGCCGCTGATGTCCCACCCGCACCCGAGCGCGCCCGCCAATCGTGGCGCTCGTTCCTGCGCCAGCAGGCGGCGAGCACGCTCGCCTGCGATTTCTTTAGTGCGCCACGAGGCGCCGTGTGAAAGGAGACGAAGTACGAGTAGGGACGTCTCTCCGTGCCGGCTGGGATGCCGGCCCCGGGCTGATGCAGCGGCCCGGCGAAGCTGGGGGCAGCCGCGGTGCGGGATCGCGCACCGAGCGGTGGGAGCAGCCCCGACAACGTGACGGCCGGGCGGTACTGCCAGACGCCCGCGCGCGTGCAAGCACGACCGAAAGGCAGAGCGAGAGCGAAGCGGTGGTTGAAGCCCCTTCATTCGCAGAACAGCCGCAAAGCTGGCGGACATCGGCTGTGCGCAGCAACGACCGCGCCCTTGAAGACGGCAGGTCGCTCCAAGCCCGCGCGGGCTTGGTGGCCGGGGAGACGCTGCGACTGCTCCCCGGATGCGCTGCAGGGGTAGAGCCGGCTGCCGACCCGGTCAAACGGAGCACGGTGAACGTGGGAAGCGCCCCGGGCGCGCCGAGCGATCGGTGGCTCGGCAAGGCCCGATGGCGGCTGCTGCGCTCGGGGCGTGGCCGAGTCTGCGTAGTAGTCCGAGGACGGGAAAGCCGTCCACATGGCGAAGGCGGACAGCAGGGCTGCAGCATCGGAAGCCGTTTAGTAGTGCTCCGTTAGCTCCAGGCAGGGACCCGCTCTGCGGCAGCGAATGGCGACGGCGACAAGGTCGTCGTCAGGGGAGGAGACAATGCCGCGGGTGGTGGGGTTGTGAAGCCGACGGAGCTGGCGCGGGTCCGTGGTCGCTTGGTGGCCTTTGCGGAGGAGATGTTCGCGCCGCTCGCCCGCACGGACCAGCGCCGCTGGGGCGAGGTCTATTTGCGCGGGCTGATGCTTGATGGCAAGCGGAAGTCGATCGAGCCGATGGCGGCGCGGCTCGGCGACGGCGACGAGCAGTGCCTGCAGCAGTTCGTCAATCAGAGCCCGTGGGCGTGGGAGCCGGTCAGGAAGCGGCTGGCTCGGAAGCTGAGCGCGGCGATCTCACCTGAGGCCTGGATCGTCGATGATACCGGCTTTCCCAAGTTCGGCCGGCTCTCGGTAGGCGTCGCGCGCCAGTACTCGGGCACGCTCGGCAAGATCGGCAACTGCCAGATCGGCATCTCGATCAGCGCCGCCGGAGCGGGAGCGAGTTGTCCGCTCGACTGGCGCCTGTTCCTGCCGGAGGAATGGGAGGAAGACGGCGAGCGACGGGCGCGGGCGCACCTGCCCGACGAGATCAGGCACGAGCCGAAGTGGCGGCTGGCACTGGAGATGCTCGACGAGCTCCGCGGCTGGGGTCTCTCCCCACCGGCGGTCGTCACGGACGCGGCCTACGGCGACATCGGCGAGTTTCGCCTCGGCCTGCAGGAGCGCGAGCTCGAGTACGTCGTGCAGGTGAAGGGCGTAACGAGCGCCCATGCAGAGCAGGTGCAGCGGCACACGAGTGACTACGCGGGTAGGGGGCGCCGACCGAGCGAGCGCTATCGCCAGAAGCCGTCGTCGCTGAGGGCGCTCGCGCTGGCCGCCGGGCAGGAGGCGCCGCAGACGGTCGCCTGGCGCGAGGGCGTCCGGGGCACCCTTGCCTCGCGCTTCCTGGCGCTGCGGGTGCGGCCGGCCGGCGTTAAACTCCGGCGGGCCGCCGCGGGCGAGCTGCCCCCCGCCTGGCTGCTGTGCGAATGGCCCGAGGGCGAGGCCGAGCCCGTCAAGTACTGGCTCTCCAACCTGCCCGTTATCACGAGCCTGGAGCGGCTCGTCTCGCTGGCGATGCTTCGCTGGCGGGTCGAGCACGATTACCGCGAGCTAAAGGACGGCCTCGGCCTCGACCACTTCGAGGGCCGCTCCTTCCGCGGCTGGCACCACCACGTCACGCTCGTCTCGCTCGCGCACGGCTTCCTCACGCTCGAACGGCTCAACCCAAAAGCCCTTGCGCCGGCCTAACCCTCTTCCAGGTGCTGCGCGAGCTGCACGAGCTGCTCGCCTGTTGGGCCGGCGCCTGCCCAACCTGCAAGCGCAAACTGCCGCGCCGGACGCCGTACCTACACGCCGTACCGGTCCCCACCTAACGGAGCACTA
>DASWCW010000037.1:0-22904 GCA_036395835.1 Xanthobacteraceae bacterium | reverse complement strand
CGCAATCCGGGGCGCCGGCAGGGCGGAAATCGGCTCACATTCGCCCCATTATGCGCTAAAGGTCGAGGTGCTCGGGGGGGACGCTCATGGCGGCAGCCCGGTTCCCCCAATCGAAAGCGATCCGCCGGGAGGCATGCCTTGTCCGCAATCGGCCGCTATTCGCTGCTCGTCCTGGGGCTCATCGGCCTTAGCGCCCCCGCGTCGCGCGCCGAGGACCTGGAGCGAGGCAAATCCGGCCCGGCCATTTTCGCTGCCGATTGTTCGGGCTGCCATCGCAGCGCCCAGGGCCTTGCCTATGGGTTGAACTCATCGGACCTGATGGCGCTTCTGCGCCAGCACTATACGACCGGTCCCGGCCCGGCGAACCAGGTCGCCACCTATCTTCTGTCCGTCGTCGGCAATGGCCGCCGCCCCAAGGAAAAGCCATCGACCGAGCCGCAATCGACCGCGGCTGGCACCGCGAGCGAGCAAGGCGGCAAGCGTCGCTCCCGCGGCGAGGAAGCGGCCCCGGAAGAAGCCGGCCCCCGCCCTCCTGGCGAAATCAAAAGCAATGAAACGACGAGTGGCGAGCAAGCCGGTGCGGGGAGCGATCACGGGCGCCCGGGACCCGCCTCGAAGCGGCGCCAGCAGACGGATCATCCGAGCGAGCCCGCTTTGCCGAGCCGGTCGAAGAAATTGGAGCAACCCGCGACGGCGACTCGCGGATCGGAGTCCCAGCCGGCTCGGCCCCCTGAATCCATCCCGGCCCAGCCATCCGACTCCGTTGCGGCTCGGACTCCCGAACCGACCCCCGCTCGGCAAGCCGGGGAAACAAAGCCCGCGGAAACCGCTTCGCAGCCGGAAAGCGGCCCGCAGACCGAAAATGCCGTTGAGAGCGGCCAAGTCCGCGCCGCGGCGCCCGCCGAGCCGGCTCGGCCGGTGCGGCGGCGCGCGGACCCGGGCGATCAGCCGGCCTTCTCGGCGCCCTCGCCCTGATCGCCTTCGAGCGTTTCGGGTTTTTCGAAGAATTTTTCGGCGCCGACCTCCGGTGCCGGTTCGACTTGCTCCTGACGTTCCGGCCCCAGGACGCCTTCGCCGCGACCCAGACGCTCGGCTTCCTCCGCGCTTCGCGCCACGTTGACCGTGACCGTCACGCCGACTTCCGGATGGAGCGCAACCGGCACCTTGTGCAGTCCGATCGCCTTGATCGGGGCATGCAGCTCGATCTGGGCGCGATCGACGGTAAATCCGCCTTCGGCGAACAGCACCGTGAGGTCGCGGGCCGACACCGAGCCGTAGAGTTGGCCGGACTCGGCGGCTTGGCGCAGCACCGCGAACGAGCGCCCCTCGAGCTTCTGCGCGACCTTTTCCGCCTCGCTTCGCAGCTCGAGATTGCGCGCCTCGAGTTGGGATTTCATCGATTCGAATCGCGTCTTGTTTTCCTGCGTTGCGCGCAACGCCTTGCCTTTGGACAGCAGGAAGTTGCGGGCATAGCCGTCCTTGACGCGCACCACGTCGCCGATCTGGCCGAGCTTGGCGACGCGTTCCAGCAGAATCACTTCCATCGGGTGTTCTCCATTGTTTCGGTCGCAACAAAAGCAGGTCGCATCACGTTCGCGTCTCGGGCAGCCCGCGCCGCTTGGCCGCGCGGCGACGAAAATCAAGCGCGAGATCGGCCAGGCCCAAGAGCGAGAGGAGCAGCGCCGGCCATCCGAACACGCCAACTGCCGCATAAATGCCGGCAAGAACGAAGCCGCGCCCGTTGATGCCGCGCGTCGTCGCGTGCAGCACCGCGAGCCCGACCAGCGCATAGGCGACCAACAGACTAGCCGTGAGCACGCCGGCCACGATGCCGATGAGGTCGCCGACCAGCGCGCCGCCCATCGCGGCGGCGAGCAGGGCCGCCGCATAGCGCGGCAATGCCGTCGTGCCCAGATCGGGCCACGGCCGCCTCAGCCGACCGGACAGCTTCACGATGCGACCGGCGAGCCAGAGGTTTGCCAAGGTCGTCACCGTCGACACCACGGCCGCCGCCGGCGGCGTCACGATCACGAGAAAATCCAGAAAGCGCTCCGGATCGACGATTCCCGGCAGCGTCAGCTGCGCGTCCGAAGCCGCATTCATCTCGGCGTGCAGCAGTCGATCGAACGCATGCCGGACGCCGGACTGAAAGCTCTCCGCGTCGGTTCCGAACGTCGGGATGGCGAGAATGATCCCCAATGCCCCGAGCAGCGCGGCCCACAGCACGAGCCGGCCGACCGGGTACCATTCCAATGCTTCGGGACGGGCGGGAGCCGGCCGCGCCAGGAGCGCAAGATAGGTGAGCCACCACGCCGGCAGCGCCAAGCCGAGCAGGAAGGCCGCGAACAGAAAGCCGCCGAACGCTGCGGCCAGGCTCGCGGCGGCCGTGAGCGCGGCAATCAATGCCGCGAAATGGCTCCAGCCGAGCCCGGCGATCATGACGGGCAGCGGCGCGAGATAGAACAGCAGGAATGAGAACAGCGAGCCCGTGACCAGCGAGGCGAACAGCAACGCTGCCGCCAATCCCGCCGCCAGCCCGATCAGGAGAACCTGAAGCATCTCAGCTGTCCCGCTCCCGGCCGCCGTCTCGGCGCGCCGGATCCGAACTTGGCGGCCGCCGCAATCGCGGAGGCTCGCCGGAGCGGTTAGAAGCGGATCGTTGCCCGCCTCAACCCGTGAACTCTCTCGACACCGTTCGCGCGGCACAACCCGCGATCAGTGGATCACGAACGGCAACAATCCGAGGAAGCGCGCGCGCTTGATCGCTTTCGACAGCTCGCGCTGCTTGTTGGCGGAAACCGCCGTGATCCGGCTGGGCACGATCTTGCCGCGCTCGGAGATGTAGCGCTGCAGCAGCTTTACATCCTTGTAATCGATCTTCGGCGCATTGGCGCCGGAGAACGGACAAGTCTTGCGGCGGCGAAAGAACGGGCGGCGGGACGAAACCTGGGAAAGACTCATCGCCCTCACTCCTCGACCGTTTCGGCTTCTTCGGCGCCTTCACGCGGGCCGCGCGGTTCGCGGTCGCGCCGGCGCTCGCCGCGCCGCTCATCGCGGTCGCGGTCGCGGTCGACCTTGCGCATCATGGCGGACGGGCCTTCCTCGTGCGTCTCGACGCGGACCGTCAGATAGCGCAGCACGTCCTCGTTGAGGCGCTCCTGGCGCTCGACCTCCGCCACGGCGGCGGGCGGTGCATCGAGGTTCAGCAGCGTGAAATGCGCCTTGCGGTTCTTGCGAATGCGATAGGTCAGCGACTTGACCCCCCAGTACTCGGCCTTGGCGACCTTGCCGCCCATCTGCTCGAGCACGGCCTTGTACTGGTTGGTCAATTCGTCGACCTGCTGCGCGCCGAGATCCTGGCGCGCAAGGTAGACGTGTTCGTAAAGCGGCATGGAGCGCCCTTCCTTTGGTCAAACGCGCTTCCGTCGTCCGGCGCCAAGCCAGCTCGAGCCTCGGGAAGGCTCGAACGCCCGAGGTGCGGGAACACGGGACGCCGGGCCGTCGGCCCTGCCGCGTTTTCAAACGGCCGTCCGTTCAGCTCCCGGCCGGGATCGAGCGGAAAGTCGGGCTTATACGCACTCTGCCGGAAAAGACAAGCTGAGGTGACCTGGTTCGCCGGCAAAACCGCCGCAACTTCCGTGTGCGACCCCGGATAGGTTTCTCTTCGCCTCACCCGCGGAATTCGAGGGTCCTCCGAGCTTTTTCCTGCGCCTTGACATCGGGGGGTACCCGGTGTCTTACGGCCCGACCTCGGGGATTCAATGTCGGTTGCATTCATCTTTCCAGGCCAAGGCAGCCAAGCGGTCGGCATGGGCAAGGCCCTTGCCGATACCTTTCCGGTATGCCGGGCCGTCTTCGCCGAAGTCGATGCCGCGCTCGGCGAAAAGCTCTCCACGATCCTGTGGGAGGGCCCCCCCGAGACGCTGACCCTGACCGAGAACGCGCAGCCTGGGCTCATGGCGGTGTCGCTTGCCGCGGTGCGCGCCCTGGAAACGGAAGCGGGCATGAAGCTCGAGCGCGAGGCCGCCTTCGTCGCCGGCCATTCGCTGGGCGAATATTCGGCGCTCGCCGCGGCCGGCTCGCTCACGCTCGGCGATGCCGCGCGGCTGCTGCGCATTCGCGGCCGCGCCATGCAACGCGCGGTTCCGGTCGGCGCCGGAGCCATGGCGGCGCTTCTGGGGCTCGACCTGGAAGCGGCTGCCGCGATCGCGGTCGAAGCGGCGCAGGATCAGGTCTGCGAGGCCGCGAACGACAACGGCGGCGGCCAAGTCGTCGTGTCGGGGGACAAGGCGGCAGTCGAGCGCGCGATCGAGATCGCCAAGACCAAGGGCGCCAAACGCGCGCTGATGCTTCCGGTATCGGCACCGTTCCATTGCGCGCTGATGCGACCCGCGGCCGAGGCGATGGCCGAAGCGCTGGGCGGCGTGACCGTCAGGCCGCCGGCCGTGCCCCTGGTTTGCAACGTGACGGCCCGGCCGGTGACCGCGCCCGAGGAAATCGTGCGGCGGCTGATCGAGCAGGTGACGGGCACGGTGCGCTGGCGCGAATCCGTAAGCTTCATGGCGAGCTCGGGGGTGCGGACATTCTATGAGGTCGGCGCCGGAAAAGTGCTGTCGGGGCTCGTCAGGCGCATCGCCGATTCTGCCGTCGGCATCGCGGTCGGCGCGCCGGCGGACCTGAGTGCGCTGCAAGCCGCGCGCAGTGCGCTCAACGTCACGACCTGATCCCGATCGCGGACCATCGCTTCCGGTCGCCGGCGGCTCCGACACAAGGATCTCGAAACATGTTGGATCTCACCGGCAAGAACGCCCTGGTGACCGGCGCGAGCGGCGGCATCGGCGAGGCGATTGCGCGGGCGCTGCACCGGCACGGCGCCGCAGTGGCGATTTCCGGCACGCGTCGTGATGCCCTGGAAGCGCTTGCCGGCGATCTCGCCGAGCGCGTCCACGTGCTGCCGTGCAATCTCGCGGCCAAGGATGAAGTCGAGACGCTGGTGCCGCGCGCCGAGGAGGCGCTGGGGCAAATCGATATTCTCGTCAACAACGCGGGCGTCACCCGAGACAATATTTTCGTGCGCCTGAGCGATGAGGATTGGGATCAGGTGATGGCGGTGGATCTGAGTGCCGCGTTCCGGCTGACGCGGGCCGCGGTCCGCGGCATGATGCGCCGGCGCTACGGCAGGATCATCGGCATCACCTCCGTCGTCGGCGTCACCGGCAATGCCGGGCAGGGCAATTACGCCGCGGCCAAAGCCGGACTGATCGGCATGACCAAGGCGCTCGCCCATGAGGTCGCCTCCCGCAACGTCACGGTGAATTGCGTGGCGCCCGGCTTCATCGATACGGCCATGACCCGGGCGCTGACTCAGAAGCAGCGGGAGATGATCTTGGCGGCGGTGCCGGCCGCCCGGCTGGGCAGTGCCGACGAGGTCGCCGCTGCCGTGCTGTTCCTGGCCTCGACGCAGGCCGCTTACGTGACCGGCCACACGCTGCACGTCAACGGCGGGATGGCCATGATTTGACGGGCAAACAATGCAGATTCTGCCGCTCCAACGTGAGGGCGGGCGCGCTGGCCAATGCGGGAGAAGTATGGTAACCGATCCCCGGCTTGGCTGGGGCGACCGGATCGGCGGGGCTGATCGATGCGATCGGCCCGTCACGCAGTGCGGCCACAGCGTCAAACCACGAAGAGGCCGCGTCGCCACGGTTCGGGATCATGCCAGGTGCCCATTCCGAAACGCATGAGGTTTAGACGATGAGTGACATTGCCGAGCGGGTGAAGAAGATCGTCGTGGAGCATCTGGGGGTCGAGCCCGAGAAGGTGACCGAGGGTGCCAGCTTCATCGACGACCTCGGTGCCGACAGCCTCGACACGGTCGAGCTGGTGATGGCATTCGAGGAGGAATTCGGCTGCGAGATCCCGGACGACGCCGCCGAAACGATTCTCACCGTCGGCGATGCCGTTAAGTTTCTCGAAAAGAACGCCAAGAGCTGAACCAATCCCGGTGCTCCACGGTTTTACCGTCAACAACGCGAGCGGCGCCTGCCCGGGGTTTTCCTGCGGCTAGGGTCGAGGATCAGCGCCGGCTTTCCTTGCGGCCCGCCGGTGTGGAATAAGTCTCCACGCGGTGCATTGGCCTGGCGCCTCGGCCGGACGGTTTGCCCGGCTGCCGCGCCCGGAAAAGCCGGATACTGGACATGAGACGTGTCGTCATCACGGGAGTCGGAATGGTGACGCCGCTCGGGTGCGGCGTGGAGACGAGTTGGCGCCGTCTGCTCGCCGGCGAAAGCGGCGCGCGCAGGATCGAGAGCTTCGACGTCTCCGATCTGCCGTCCAAGATCGCCTGCATGATTCCGCGCGGCGATGGCTCCGATGGCACCTACAATCCCGATCAATGGATGGAGCCCAAGGAGCAGCGCAAGGTCGACGATTTCATCGCCTATGCGATGTGCGCCGCCCGGCAGGCGCTCGATGACGCGGGCTGGCTGCCGACCGAATACGACGACCGGATCGCGACCGGGGTGCTCATCGGCTCCGGCATCGGCGGCGTCGAAGGCATCGCCGAGACCGCGATCGTGCTGAAGGAAAAGGGCCCGCGCCGGGTCTCTCCGTTCTTCATTCCCGGGCGCTTGATCAATCTTGCCGCCGGCTACGTGTCGATCGAGTTCGGGCTCAAGGGGCCGAACCATGCGGTCGTCACCGCCTGCTCCACCGGAGCGCATGCGATCGGCGACGCCGGGCGTCTGATCGCGCTCGGCGATGCCGACGTCATGCTCGCGGGCGGCACCGAATCCCCGCTCAATCGGCTGTCGCTGGCGGGATTTGCCGCCTGCCGGGCGCTCTCGACCTCGTTCAACGACACGCCCACGCGCGCGTCGCGGCCCTACGATCAGGACCGCGACGGCTTCGTCATGGGCGAGGGCGCCGGCGTCGTCGTGCTGGAGGAATACGAACACGCCAAGCGTCGCGGGGCGCGCATCTATGCGGAATTGATCGGCTACGGCCTGTCCGGCGACGCCCATCACATCACCGCGCCCGCCCCCGACGGCGACGGCGCGCTGCGCTGCATGAAGAAGGCCATCGGCCGGGCGGGCATCGCGGCGTCCGACGTCGACTATATCAATGCCCACGGCACTTCGACGCCGATGGGCGACGAGATCGAGCTCGATGCGGTGCAGCGCCTGGTCGGCAACGCCGCCAGCCGCATTTCGATGTCGTCCACGAAATCCTCGATCGGGCATCTGTTGGGAGCGGCCGGCGCGGTGGAAGCGATCTTTTCGGTGTTGGCCATCCGGGATCAGGTTGCGCCGCCCACGATCAATCTCGACAATCCCTCGGTGGAGACCCCGATGGACCTGGTCCCGCACCGGGCGCACCCGCGCGAGATCGAGACCGTGCTCTCGAATTCATTCGGCTTTGGCGGTACCAATGCTTCGCTGGTGTTTCGCCAACTCGGGGAGTAGCCGCTTCACCCTTTCGCCATATTTGGCCTTACCTTCCAGTCGGGAGGCCACGGGACGGTCATGACCGCTGATCCACGCAGAGCGCCGTTTGCCGGCACCGGAGCTGGTGCTGCGCCGGGCGTGGATGCATACGCACCCGAGGACTCGCACGGTGCATCCGGCGCGGGCGTTGCCTCGCCGTCCGCGAAGCGGCTGTCATTGCGCAGTCCGCGCGCAGCATTGGAGCCTGAACGCGTGCCAGAGCCCTACCGTCCTTCCCGGCGCGCGCGGCACCCCATCGTGGTTGCCGGCAGCGCCATCTTCTCCATCGTTCTCCTCGCCGCGGTCGGCGTCGGCCTCGCGCTGGCGTTCGGCAAGCAGCGGCTGGATGCGGCGGGTCCGCTCGAGCAATCCCAGATCGTGAACATTCCGCGCAATGTCGGCCCTCGGGACATTGCCGAGTTGTTGCAGCGCGAGGGCGTGATCGATCAGAAATGGGTATTCCTCGGCGGCATCCTGGTGATGAAAGACTGGAGCAAGCTCAAGTCGGGCGAGTACGAATTCAAGAATCAGGCGAGCCTTCGCGAAGTGATCGAGACCCTGGTCGAAGGCAAGGTATTGCAGCATCACGTCACGATCCCCGAGGGGCTGACCTCGGAGCAGGTGGTCCAGCGTCTGATGGACAACGACACGCTGGCCGGCAACATCAAGGACATTCCGCGGGAAGGCACCATCCTTCCGGATACCTACAGCTTCCCGCGCAGCTCCACGCGCGAGCAGCTGATCCAGCATATGCAGCAAGAGCAGCGCCGAGTTCTGCAGGATATCTGGAGCCGGCGCGCGCCCGATCTGCCGATCAAGAGTGCGGAGCAATTGGTGGTGCTCGCCTCGTTGATCGAGAAGGAAACCGGCAAGCCGGACGAGCGCACGCGCATCGCCGCGGTATTCATCAACCGGCTCAAGCTCAGGATGCGGCTGCAATCGGACCCGACCATCATTTACGGATTGGTCGGAGGCAAGGGCACGCTGGGCCGTCCCATCCTGCGTTCCGAGATCGATCAGCCGACTCCGTACAACACCTATGTGATCGACGGGCTGCCGCCCGGCCCGATCGCCAACCCGGGCCGCGCCTCGCTCGAAGCCGCCGCCAGCCCGGCGAGAACCAAGGAGCTCTATTTCGTGGCCGACGGCACCGGCGGTCACGCGTTCGCCGAGAATTTGGATCAGCATCAGAAGAACGTGGCCCGCTTGCGCCAGATCGAGCAGCAGAAGGAGGCGCCGCAGGCCGCGCCATCGGCGCCTGCGCTTGCGCCCGCCCCCGCCACGGCGCGTCAGCCGAGCCCGCCGGCGGCGCGTCAGCCGAGCCCGCCCGCGGCGCGGGCCGCTCCCGCTCCGATCCGGATCAGCCCGCCGCAGCCTCGCCAACCGGCGCCGTCGCGCAGCGGCGAAGCTCCGCAGCCGGGGTCGCAGCAGTAACCTTTGCCGCCGGCCGCGGTGCTGCTCCGCGCGACGTGTTCTTCTTGCGGAAGTTCGGGAGTTCGCCGCACGAGCCGCCCGCGCGCGGATCGGGCCTGCGAGCCGGCCTTGTGAGGGGTCAAGCCCGCGGCTAAGGTCGGCGGCCCTGCAGTCTTTCCCCATTTCGAGAGCCGCGGCCGATGGCGTTGTCGAGCATGACCGGTTTCGCTCGTTGCAACGGCACCAGCGGCACCTATGCGTGGGCCTGGGAGCTCCGGTCCGTGAACGGCAAGAATCTCGATTTGCGGCTGCGATTGCCACCGGGCTGGGACGCCGTGGAAACTCCGGTGCGCGCCAAGGCCGCCGAGGTGCTCTCGCGCGGAACCATCCACGGCACGTTGTCGGCGCGGCGCGAGGGCGTCGCTCCGTTGGTTCGCATCAACGAGCCGGTGCTTGCCGCGGTGCTCTCAACCATGCGCGAGGTTGCGCGGCGCGTCGAGGCGGCACCGGCGCGGCTCGACGGCATATTGGCGGTCAAGGGCGTGATCGAAGTGACGGACCAGGAGGAGAGCGAGGAGGATCGCCGCGCCGCGGAGCGGGCGGTGATCGCCGGATTCGCCGAAGCGCTCGCGGCGCTCGCCGGCGTGCGCCGGCAGGAGGGCGCGGCGCTTGCCGGCGTGCTGGGAACCAGGCTCGATCAGATCGACAGGCTCGCCGCGCGCGCCGACGCGGCGCCCGGTCGCCGCGCCGAGGCGATCCGCTCGCGCCTGGCCGAGCAGGTCGCGGCGCTCATCGATGTTTCCGATCGCTTCGATGCCGACCGATTGCATCAGGAAGCGATCTTGATCGCGTCGAAGGCCGACGTTCGCGAGGAGCTCGACCGGCTCGCCGCGCATATCGCGCAGGGCCGCAACCTGCTGACGCAGGGCGGCGCGGTCGGACGCCGGCTCGATTTTTTGGCGCAGGAGCTGCAGCGCGAAGCCAATACCTTGTGCGCCAAGTCGAACGACGTCGAGCTCACCACGATCGGGCTCGAGCTCAAGAGCCTGGTCGAGCAGTTCCGCGAGCAGGTCCAGAATCTGGAGTGAGGCGATGGGGGTCGCTGAGGCGGGGCGGACGGAAGGCCGGCCGATCGACCGCCGGGGGCTGATGCTGGTGCTCTCCTCGCCGTCCGGCGCCGGCAAGACCACGCTGTCGCGAAAACTGCTCGAAGCGGATCCCGGGGTCACGCTGTCGGTGTCGGTGACGACGCGCCCGCCGCGGCCGGGCGAGATCGACGGCCGCGACTATCATTTCATCGATGCCGGCCGGTTCGACGCGATGGTCGCGCGCGGAGACCTGCTGGAATGGGCGCGCGTGTTCGACCATTGGTACGGCACGCCGCGCGCGCCCGCGGCGGCGGCGCTCGCCGCCGGGAGCGACGTGCTGTTCGACATCGACTGGCAAGGCACGCAGCAGCTGCGCGAGAAGGTGCGCTCCGACCTCGCCAGCATCTTCGTGCTGCCGCCCTCGATCGAGGAACTGGAAAAACGCCTGCGCAGCCGCGCCCAGGATCCGGACGACGTGATCCGCCGGCGCATGACCAAGGCCACCGAGGAGATGAGCCATTGGGCCGAATACGATTACGTGGTGGTCAATGTCGAGATCGGGCAGGCGTTTGCCGACGTCCGCGCGATCCTCGCCGCCGAACGGCTCAAGCGCGAACGTCAACCCGGACTGTCCGCCTTCGTGCGCGCGCTGCAGGGGAAGCTTTGAATTACGTCATGGCCGGGCTTGTCCCGGCCATCCACGTCTTCATTGTGCTGCCGAGAGGTAAAGACGTGGATGCCCGCGACAAGCGCGGGCATGACGACGAACAGGAATCCACTCTAGCCCTCCGCTTTCGTGAAGGCCCGTGCCAGCGCCACGAAACCCGCGACCGGAATGTCTTCCGCGCGCGCGGTCGGATCGAGCCCCGCCGCTTCGAGCAAGGCAGCGGGATCGCGCTCGAGCGATTTGAGGCTCTGGCGCAGCATCTTTCGCCGCTGCCCGAATGCGGCTTGCGTGACGCGCTCGATCACGGCGAGATCGCACGGGAGAGGCGCCGGGCGCGGGACGAGCCGCACCACCGAGGCGGTCACCCTCGGCGGCGGCACGAATGCGCTCGGCGCAATATCGAACAGGATGTGCGGCTCGGTGCGCCATTGCGCGAGCACGGAAAGCCGGCCGTATGGTTTGGAGCCCGGCGCCGCGACGATGCGCTCCGCGACCTCGCGTTGGAACGTCAGCACCAGCGCGTCGTACCACGGCGGCCAGGGTTGCGTGGTAAGCCAGGAAACGAGCAGCGCGGTCGCGATGTTGAACGGCAAGTTCCCCACCACCCGCACCGGCGCGCGATCGACATAGGGCTCCGGGTCGAACCGCATCGCGTCGGCTTCCACGATGGTCAGCCGGCCGCCGAAATGCGCGACGATTTCCTCGAGCGCGGCGATGCAGCGCGGATCGCGTTCGACCGCGACCACGTGCTTGGCGCCGAGCGCCAGCAGGGCTCGGGTCAATCCGCCCGGCCCCGGCCCGATCTCGATCACGGTGACGTCTTCGAGCGGGGCGGCGGCGCGGGCGATGCGGGCCGTGAGATTGAGATCGAGCAAAAAGTTCTGCCCGAGCGACTTGCGCGCGCTGAGGCCGTGGCGGCGGATGAAATCCCGCAGCGGCGGCAGCGCATCGATCCTTCCCGTCATCGAGGAGCGGCGGCGGCGGCAGCGGGCGCGCCGGACGCGAGCCGGGCGGCGAGACGCAACGCCGCGATGAGGCTCGACGGATCGGCGCGACCCGTTCCGGCGATGTCGAAAGCGGTGCCGTGGTCGGGCGAAGTGCGCACGAACGGCAGGCCGAGCGTGACGTTCACGGCGTCGGCGAAGGCCAGGGTCTTGATCGGGATGAGGGCCTGGTCGTGGTACATGCACAAGGCGACGTCGTAGGTCGATCGCGCCGCGGTATGGAACATCACGTCGGCCGCGAGCGGCCCGCGAACGTCGATGCCGTCGGCGCGAAGCCGCTCGACTGCCGGCGCCACCACGTCGAGATCCTCCTCCCCGAGGGCGCCCGCTTCGCCCGCATGCGGATTGAGGCCGGCGATCGCCAGGCGCGGTCGCGCGATGCCGAAACGGTTCGCAAGATCGCGGGCGACGATGCGCGCGGTGTCGACGATGAGCTCGACGTTCAGCCGGCCGGGGACCTCGCGCAACGGCAGGTGGATGGTGATCGGCACCACCGCGAGTTCGGGCGACCACAGCATCATCGCGGTGCGGGTCGGCTTGCCGGTCGCCTGCTGCGCCAATTGCGCCAAATATTCGGTGTGCCCGGGCGCGGGGAATCCGCTCTGGTAGAGCACCGACTTGGCGACCGGATTGGTCACGAGCGCCGCCGCTCGGCCTGCCATCACGTCGGCCGTTGCGCGCCGGATCGAGGCGATCGCGGCCGGCCCGCTGGAAGCATCGGGTCGGCCCGCCGGCGCGCTGATCTTGAGCCCGAGCGGAACCACCGGCAGCGCGGTTGCGAACGCCGCCGCGGCCGCCTCCGGCTCGACGCTCCTCAGGCGGATAGGGAGCCGCAGGCGTTCCGCCAATTTCGCCAGAAAATCCGCGTCGGCGACCACATAGAAGGGCGGAAGGCCGAATTCGGCGCGGCGATGCCAGGCCGTGAGCGTGATATCGGGACCGATCCCGGCCGGCTCGCCGAGCGTCAGCGCCAAAGCTGCGGACATGGCGCTGCCACGCTAGCGGATCTCGATCATCGCGCTGCGCCGCAGTTCCTCGAGGTAACGCTTGGATTGCGCCTCATAGCGCTGGTTCGAGATCTCCTCGCGCACTTCCCGCTCTTCCGGGCTGTCGCCCTTGGTCGGCTCCTTGGAGCACACCGCGAATACTTCGACGCCGAGCTGGGTGACGCCGGGCGGCGTCAACCCCCCCACGGGGGTGGCATCCAGCACCTCGCGTTGCTTCGCCGGCACGTCGAGGGAAGAGCGGGTGATCTCGTCGCGCACCGTGACGTCCCGCAGCGTCCGCGCCGCCGCCACGCCCTCTTCGCAGCCCTGGAAGCGGGCGCGCAGGGCCTCCGCTTCCTTCTTGCGCGCCTCATAGGCGCTCTCCGGCGACCCGCGCGGCACGATGAGCAGGACTTGCCGCAGCTTGAATTGAAACGCGGCCGGCGTCGGCTTGTCGTCCTTCTTGCGCGCCTTCGCGGCGTCGAGAATTTCCTTTTCGCCGACCTGCAGGCTGCCCTGGAATTTGCCGCGGATGATCGCGCTCCAGCCGATGTCCGCCTTGATGCGCGCCTTCAATGCCGGGACGTCGATGCCGGCTTTCGACAGCTGATCGGCAAACTGCTGCGAGTTCAACCCGGCGTGGCGGGCCATGCCGGCGAACGTCTGATCGACGTCCCTGTCGGTGATGTTGATGATGTAGCGCCTGGCGATCTGCAATTTGAGCTTTTCGTTGATCAGATCGTTGAGCGCCTCCTCGCGGCTTTGCTGCTTGTGGGTGGAGATTTCGGTCAGCCGCATCCGGTGCGTGACGTCGAGCACCGTGATCGGATCGCCGTTGACCAGAGCGGCGACCTGGGCGTGGGCGCCCGTGTGCCAGCCCGATGCGACGAGCAACGCCAGCACCACGGCGCCGGCGAAGCGGGATCGAAACAGTGAGATCACAAGGAGAATTTGCATCAAGTGAAGCCCCGGCGAATGGATTCCTGATCGATCCTCGCTTCGGTCAATTGGGCGCCGTCCCGCCGACGCGGGTCGAGAATCCCGTGCCGCCCAAGGTGCGCAGGCTCATCTGCAGCATGACCATGTGGTCGGTGCCCACCGCGATCGACGTGGCGCTCGTCGGCGAAAAACCATAGTTGAACTCGGTGATGTAGTTGAGCGAAATCGCGAAGCAATCGTCGATATAGCCCAGGCCGAGGCGGTACTGGTCGAACTGGGCGGAGCCGAGATCGTAGCGGGCGGCGCCCAGCATGGACCAGCTGGGGGTGACTTTGAACGACACGCTGCCGAGCAGTCCGTCGCGGCGCGTCAGGAACCCGATGTCGGCCTGCGGCGCGTAATTGCCGTACAGCATCGCGAGCGCCCAGCGATCGAAATTCGCCCGCGCCTCGAGCTCGGCGCGCTGCACGCTGAAGCTCTGCTCGTCGAAGCGGAATCGCGAGATGAACATGTAGGTCCGATCGGGCTGATAGGATAGTCGCGCCACGTAATCGGAGCGGGTCGTCTCCAGTCCGCTGTCGACGCCGGTGTTGGCGGCGTCGCGGAACGCGAAGGAATTCTTGCCGAACAACTGCAGCGACTGGCCGAACAGGGCGTTGACCGTGCCGCCCTGATTGAACTGCGCGGTGTATTGCAGTCCGTAATTGGCCCGGCCGCCGCCCTCGACACGATCCCAGCCGGCGAACTTGTCGACCTTGAACACGTTGCTGTCGTCGAAGATCAGACTTTGCGAGTCCTCGTTCGGAATCTTCTTGCTGTCCGGCTCGTTCGGGCGGGCGATCACCTGCGCGATCGGCTCGAGCGTCTGCGTTCCCCAGGACTGCACGCTGATCAGCGGATAGCGGTACTCGATGCCCACCGTCGGCATGAAGCGCACGAAAGTGTTGTTCCCGGTGTCGACGAAATTCGCCACGCCGGGCTGATTGTTGATGGTGGATTCGCCGACGTCGCCGCGCAGGATCACGAATGGCGTCCAGGTCTGGCCCAGCGGATCGACGATGGTGCGCCGCCAGGTGGTCTCGGCGGATGCGCGCGAATAGCTCCCGGGCACCCCGCGCAGCAGGCAATTGGCCGGAATGCGGACTGCCGGATCCGCCGTCATGCAGGAATTGTGCGAGATCGCGAACTGGCTGATGGCGTCGAAATCGGCGGTTTGTCGCGACAGACTGGTGAGATTGGCCTTCAGGCCCAATTCGCCGCCCAGCACCGGCTGCGCAAACGTACGCGCGTAGTCGATCACCGGGTGAACGACCGGGAGCTGGCCCTGATTGTCGGCCAGCGAGAGGCCGTAGAAATACATCACCCGCGCGTCGAAATACGAGCGGTCACCGCGTCCGATGAAATACAATTGCGAGGTGCCGGCATCGGAGAGGCCGTTGCCGAAATATTTCGGGTCGTTGAAATGCTGCCAATAGCTGTTGATCTTGTAGTCCTGGAACAACGTCTTGTCGGATAGCAGGAGAGCGTCCCAGCCCCAAACCCATTTGTCGTTGAGCGAGAATTGGCCGGTCGAGTCGACCTCGCCGCGAAATCGCCGGTCGCCGGGATATCCCGGCCCGTGGATTTCCGTCAGCAGGTGGGGATCGGCCTGAATGATGCCCGCGCCGTGGACGGCCAAGGCGCCGTTGTCGAAGCGCTGGCGCCATTGTCCTTCCAGCAGCGGCCCCTGCTTCGAAGTGATGGTGGGTGTCAGGGTGAAATCGTAGTTCGGCGCCAGCGCCCAATAATACGGTGCGCTGAAGCCCAGTCCGTAATTCTTGCTGTAGGAGGCCGTCGGCATCAGCCAGCCGGTCTTGCGCTTTACGGTGGGGTCCGGGGCGGAAAAATACGGCACCCACAGCAGCGGAACGCCGAACACCTCCAGCCGGGCGTTCTCGAAATAGATCATCTTCTCCACTTCGTCGTGGATGATGCGGACCGCCTTGACCTGCCATTTCGGCGGTTTGCGCGGATCGTCCTTGCACGGCTCGCACGCGGTATAGACGCCGCTCTGGAACACGGTGTAACTGCCGCCCGAGCGTTCGGTGAGCGGCGCGGCGAACCGGGTCTTGTCCGGGGTTTCCAGCCGCAGCGAGTCCACGAAGCCGTCGCGGAATTGATCGTCGAGATCGAGGATCTCGCCGTAGACGATCTTGCCGTCGGCCTCGACCAGGCGCACGTTGCCTTCCGCCTTCAGCCGCTTGGTCTTCTGATCGTAGGTGATCTTGTTGGCCTCGAGCGTCGAGCCGCTGTAATAGATCTGCACGTTGCCGACCGCCGAAATCCGCTCGTTGGCATAATCGTAATGGATCTCGTTCGCCTGGACGAGCATCTGCGCGTTGGGATCGGGCTTCGCGGGATTGTAATCGCGCACACGGCTTTGCTGCTTGGGAACGCCGACCCACTCGGTGTTGAGCGAGGGACCCTTGTTCTTGTCGGTGACGGATTCCGCCGCGCCGGCCGGCGGCATGGCGAGCCAGCAGGCAATCCACGTCGCCGACAGCGCCACGCTGCCGCGATGCAGCCAGGAGCGCGGACGAGCGGCGGTCGGCCCGGCCATCACCCGTCCTCCTGGTACAACAAGACGACGAAACCGGTGAGGCCGCCGAGCAGCACCGGCAGCCACGCCGCCGCCACCGGGTGCATCAGCTCGGCCCGGCTCAAATCCTCGGTTACTTTCGACAACACATAAAGCAGAAAGCCTGCGCCTACGCCGCTCAAGACCATGGCGGATACTCCGCCGAATCTAAAGAAGCGTAAACTGACCGAGGCCGCCAGCATGACCATGGCGACCAGGAGCAGAGGTCGTGCCAGCAGCAGCTGGTATTGCAGGCGATATCCGGCGGCCACGAGGCCCGCCTGCTCCGCCGTCTCGATGTAGAGCGGCAGGTCCCAGAACGACACGGTTTCGGGCGTGGCAAAGCTTTCGCGCACCTGCTCGCGCGTGAGGCTGGTGCTCAGCAAATAGGAATCGAGCTCCCGCGTGGGCGAGCCGGACGCATAGACCCTGGCTTGCTCGAGCCGCCAATGGCCCGACTGCAGCTCGGCGCTCTTGGCCTCGATGCGCTCGCGAAACCGGCCCGAAGCATCGAAGGCGAATACCGTCACTCCGCCCAGCAGCGCGCCCTGATCGCGGCTCGACCTCGCGTTGATGATGGCCTGGCCCTGCGCGCTTTTCTGGCGCACCCAGAAGCCGCCGCCGGTCTGGCGCGGCGCCGGTTGGCGCTCGCCGAACAGATCGGCTTCGAGGCGCTTCGATTGCTCGCGCAGCGCCGCCGACACCGGGTTGTAGACGGTGGCCGCCAGCGTGCCGAGCACGAGCGCGACGAGCAGCGCGGGCGTTACGAATTGCCAGGCCGATATTCCGGCGGAGCGCGCCACTACGAGCTCGTGCCGCCGCGACAAATTGAGATAGCACGTCATCGCGCCGACCAGCACCGCGAACGGCAGCAGGCGCTCCGTCAATTGCGGAACGCGGAAGAACGAAGTCTTGGCGATCAGCCAGGCCGACGCGTTCGGCGCGTCGGAGGCGCGGCGCGTCAGCTCGACGTAGTCGATGAGCACCACGAGCACGAAGACGCCGGCGAATACCGCGGTGACCACGCTCAAGAAGCGCACCGCAAAATATCGCGACAGCGTGAGCGGCATCATCGCATCGGCTCCACTCGACCGGCCCCGCCGGTCGTCATGGCGCGCGCGACCGCGCGGCGGGCAACATACTGCCGCTCCGCCACGGTCCCATCCCGGCCGGTTCTGAGCACGCGATTGCGCAACGTCGTCGTGTCCCCGCGAACCCCCCGTTTGCGTCGTCCGCCGGCCTGCCCCGAACGCGCGCGGGCCGGCGGCGGCAATCGATCATATCTTACTGCGAATTCGGGCATTTTTGGCGCGATTCGCCAGGCCCGATCCCGTGCCCCGAAGTTCTATGCTTTCGCCGCGCAGGCGTAAACCGCATCGATGGCAATACGGCGGCACGGAACCTCGCCAGCCGCGGAATGATGCTGTAAGGCAACACCCGAAGTTCCCCCCTACCGCCGCGCTCCCGGGAAAGGACTGCCTCATGGCCGACGCCCCCAAGATCGCATTTGCCCCGTTCGCAACGCCGACCAAGGGCGTCTTGGTCGTGTTCATGGACGGCGAGCTGCGGCTGGGGACGGCCACGGGCAAGCTTCTCGGCCGCAACCACGACCTGGTCGCCCGGGCCGCCAGCGCGGAAAAGTTCACCGGCAAGCTCGGGGCCGTGCTCGATTTTCTCGCCCCCGCCGGGCTGCAGGCCGGAAGGCTGATCGTAATCGGCTCGGGCACGGAAACCCCGGATTTCGTCAAGCTGGGCGGCACCGTGATGGGCAAGATCCCGGCCGGCGCCGCTGAAGCCGATGTCCTGCTCGACCTCCCCGCCGGCACGGTGAAGCCGGACCAGGCGGCGGATTTCGCGCTCGGGCTCACGCTGCGGGCCTATGCGTTCGAGCGCTACAAGACCAAGCGCAAAGAGGGCGAGGAGAAGCGGGGCAAGCAGCGGCTCACCCTCGGCGTCGCCGACGTGGCGGCCTCCCGCAAGGCCTGGGGTCGGCGCGAAGCCGTGCACGGCGGCATCGTGCTGGCGCGGGACCTCGTCAACGAGCCCCCCAACGTGCTCCATCCGGAGGAATTCGCCCGCCGCGCCGCGAGCCTGAAGAAGCTCGGGGTCTCGGTGCAAGTGCTCGACGAAGCGGCGATGCGAAAGCTCGGCATGCGGGCGCTGCTCGCGGTCGGCCAGGGCTCGGCCCGGGAAAGCCGGGTCGTGGTCATGCGGCTCAACCGCGGCAAGTCGGGCACCGCGCCGGTCGGCTTCGTGGGCAAGGGGGTCTGCTTCGATACCGGCGGCATTTCCATCAAGCCCGCCGCCAACATGGAGGACATGAAGGGGGACATGGCGGGGGCAGCCTGCGTGGTCGGCCTGATGCAGGCGCTGGCGACCCGCAAGGCCGCCGTCAACGCGGTCGGCGTGATCGGCCTCGTCGAAAACATGCCGGACGGCAAGGCCCAGCGTCCCGGCGACATCGTGACCTCGATGTCCGGCCAGACCATCGAGATCGTCAATACCGACGCCGAAGGCCGGCTCGTGCTCGCCGACCTGCTCTGGTACGTGAAGAGCCGGTTCAAGCCGAAATTCATGATCGATCTTGCGACGCTGACCGGGGCGATCCTGGTGGCGCTCGGCCAGGAGCACGCCGGATTGTTCACGAACGACGATCGGCTCGCCGAGCGCCTGCTGCAAGCCGGAAACGCGACCGGCGAGCGGGTATGGCGACTGCCGCTCGGCCCCGAGTACGACAAGATGATCGATTCCAAATTCGCCGACGTGAAGAACACCGGCGGGCGCCATGCCGGATCGATCACGGCGGCGCAATTCCTGCAGCGCTTCGTCGACAAGACGCCGTGGGCGCATCTCGACATCGCGGGCACCGGCTTTGCGTCGACGCAATCCGACATCAACGCGAGCTGGGCTTCCGGCTGGGGCGTGCGCCTGCTCGACCGGCTGGTCGCGGACCATTACGAGAAATAGCGGGCCCGTCGATGACCGAGATCCTGTTCTATCAGCTTCGCAAGCAGCCGCTCGAGCAGGTGCTGCCCGCGCTGCTGGAGAAATCGCTCCAGCGCGGCTGGCGGGTCGCCGTCCAGGTCGCCTCGGAGGAGCGCCTCGAGGCGCTCGATTCGCATCTATGGACCTATCGGGAAGAAGGCTTTCTGCCGCACGGCACCGATCGCGAGAGCGAGGTCGCGGCGCAGCCGATCCTGCTGACGCTCACCGGCGACAATCCCAACCGTGCCGACGTGCGATTTCTGCTCGATGGCGCCGCGATGCCGGCCGAGGTTGGACAATATCGCCGCATCGTTCTCCTATTCGACGGCGAGGACGCCGAGGCGCTTGCTGCCGCGCGCGAGCGCTGGACCGCCGCGAAGGCGAACGGCTTCGAAGTGACCTATTGGCAGATGGACGATCACGGCCGCTGGCAGCGCCAGGCGTGAACGCGGCTCGACGGCGGCCAAGTCGGATGTTTCCGACTTGGCCCAAATCATCGCGGTCAAGTCGGATGTTTCCGGCTTGGCCCAAATCATCGCGGCCGAGTCGGATGTTTCCGACTAGTGCGTCTTGTACGGTAACCGCATGAGTCCCGAATACCTGACCATCATCGTACGCATTGCCGGTGCTCTGCTGATTGGGGCGCTGATCGGCTTCGAGCGCACGTTTCATGGCCGCCCAGCCGGCTTCCGGACCCACGCGCTGGTAAGCTTGGCATCCGCGATTCTGATGCTGGCCACGGTATACCAGAGCGAATGGATGACCGCCGTTTCCGTGGACACCATTCGCACAGATCCGACCCGAATGGCTCAAGGCATCATGACCGGGATCGGCTTCCTGGGAGCCGGGGTGATCTTCAAGGAAGGGCTCACGGTTCGCGGACTGACAACAGCGGCCTCGATTTGGGTCACGGCGGCGATCGGAATCCTGGTGGGAGTCGGCTTCTATTTCCCGGCGATTGTCGCGGCAATAGCCACGCTTGCCGTGCTGGCGGTTTTCCGAATGATCGAGCACAGGCTGCCCAGCGAGTTCTATGCTCACCATACTTTGAAATTTGACCGTGGCTCGGTTTTGCCGGAGGACGAGTTACGAAAGCTCATCTCGGGCCACGGTTTTACCATCGCGAATCTCTCGTATCGGCTCGCGGAAGGTGGCAAGATTTTCGAATATCGCATGGTCATACGGACGCGGGATCGGGAAAATGCCGAAAACCTGTCTCGCCACCTTCGTCAGCTTCCGGAGGTGATTGAGTTTCGCATTGCGCCCACTGGCGACTGATCATGCCATATCGAGCTTTGCCCACGAGGCGATTGCCGCTTTTTTCCGCGCGCGCCGCTCAGCTCGCGGCCGGCTTCTTGCCGGGTTTCTTGGCCGGCGCCGGCTTTGCCGCGGCGGGAAGCTCCGGCGCGCGCTCGATCGACTTCAGCCGCCCCGACACGAAGCGATAGATGCCGGCACGTTCGCCCTGCAGATAGGTCAGCACCACGCTGCGCTCACCGCGCTCGCCTGTCGAGATCTCCGCTTGGCCGGCATAGCCCACCGCCCGCACGACGTCGCACTCGCTCATTTCGAGCCCGATCCCTCGCCCGAGCTGGGGGCTCGTCGGTGGCGCGGCGCCCGGAGCCGCCGCGGGATTCGCCCTGGGGCCCGCTTCGGGGCCCGCCTGGAAATAGAGTGCGTTGGGTGCCGGTGTGCCGGCCGCCGGCGCGGCATCGCCGGCGCATTGGCCGTCCGGCCCCACGAAATCGTCCGGTCCCAATGCCCTCCTGGTATCGGCGGGAGCCTGGATGTTTTGCGCCCAGTCCGGCTTGGTGAGGCGCAATTTGGTTCTGAGATCCGTATCGGTCGCCTGCTCGCCGGGCGCCGAGCATGCCGCGAGGACGAGGACGAGCGCTGCGGCTGCCATCGCGGTCAACGGGCGGGGAAACCTGCTCGCCATTGCAAAAATCCGTTTCGGGCCGTTGCAGCAAAGTGGCGATTCGCGAGATTTTGCTCCAGCGCCGCGCCGGCATCAACGGGACGGTTGCGGCCGCTCGGCTCGCCGGCAATGGCGGTAGCATGGCGCACAATTGCGGCAAAACCCGACACAATTCTCCCCTCGGCGGCAGGGCGCGCAATCGGCACATGGTGAGCCTTGCTGCCCCCGGACGCCGCCGTTATAAGCCCGGCATTCCGACGGTCCTCCCCGCAACAGGAACAGCGAGATGGCGATCGAGCGCACCTTCTCGATCATCAAGCCCGATGCGACGAAGCGCAATCTGACCGGCGCGATCAACGCCATGATCGAAGCCGCGGGGCTGCGCATCGTGGCGCAGAAGCGCGTGCGCATGACGCGCGAGCAGGCCGAGACGTTCTATGCGGTGCACCGCGAGCGGCCGTTCTTTTCCGAGCTGGTGGAATCCACGATCTCCGGGCCGGTGGTCGTTCAGGTGCTCGAAGGCGAGAATGCGATCGCGAAATATCGGGAGCTCATGGGCGCCACCGATCCGGCGAAGGCCGATCCCGGGACCATCCGCAAGCTGCATGCCCGCTCGGTCGGCGAGAACTCGGTGCACGGATCCGACGCGCCGCAGACCGCGGCCGCCGAGATCGCGCAGTTCTTCTCCGGAAACGAGATCGTCGGCTGATTTCACCTCTTCCGGCCGATGCCGTATACCCCGGTGATGGACGCCCCCTATCAGTCGCTCATCGCGCTCGCGCAGGTGGTGATGATCGACGTCGCGTTGGCGGGCGACAATGCCATCGTGGTGGGAATGGCGGCCTCCCGCGTCGCCGCCGCCACGCGGCGCAAGGTGATTTTCTGGGGCATTGTCGGCGCCGTCGTGCTGCGCGTGCTGTTCGCGGTGATCGCCACAAAGCTGTTCGCGATCATCGGGCTCACGCTCGCCGGCGGCGTGCTGCTGTTGTGGGTGTGCTGGAAGATGTACCGCGAACTCACAAGCGGCCACGACGATCGGGCCATCGTCGAGGGCAAGAGCCCGCGCGGACCGCAGCAGCCGATGCGCTTTCGCGCCGCGGTTATGCAAATCATCGTCGCGGATCTCTCCATGTCGCTCGACAACGTGCTGGCGGTCGCGGGCGCGGCCAAGAACGATCTGATGATCCTGGTGATCGGGCTCGGGCTGTCCATTCTGCTCATGGCGATCGCGGCCAATTTCATCGCCAAGCTCCTCGTGCGCCATGCCTGGATCAGCTGGCTCGGGCTCGCGATCGTGCTCTACGTGGCGCTCGAGATGATCTGGCGCGGCGTTTTCGAAGTGGCCGCCCACGCGGCGGTTCTTTGAGCGGTTGGCGTCCTCGGCAATGGACGGGCCGCAGTCACACGGCTCGCCCCCTTGACGGCGAGCCATGGCGAGGACAATGGCTGAGGGATCGAAGGGAAGCGTTCGAGGTAAAGTCCAAGACGCGTGTGGCGGTATGACGAATTACCATCGAGGGAGAACACGAAGATGCGAATGCTCATGAGGGTGCAGCTCCCGGTAGACCGGGGCAACGAGGCGATTCAAAGCGGGAAGTTGCCGGAGATCGTCGGTCAGACGCTGGAAACGACGAAAGCCGAGGCTGCTTACTTCACGACCATGGACGGCAAGCGCACCATGATCGTGGTGTTCGACCTCAAGACGGCAGCCGACATGCCGCGGATCGCGGAGCCGCTTTTCATGGGCATCGATGCGTCGGTCGACTTCATGCCTTGCATGAACGCGGAAGATCTGAAAACCGG
>DASWCW010000036.1:0-69477 GCA_036395835.1 Xanthobacteraceae bacterium | reverse complement strand
CGTTCGAGGACGGGCGCGGGATCAACACGCTCACCGGGGCGGACGCCATCGCGCCGTTCGGCGGCGCGGCGTTTCACGACAACAAGGTTTGGGTGAAGCGGGCGGCTTGAGCGAATCGGCGCGGGTCCTCGCGATTTTTCCGGCGGCGGGAAGGCGGCCCGGCACCGCATCGATGGTGACGAATTCTTCACCAGCGCGGCGTCGCCTGAAATTTTCCAGCGCCTTAAAGCTTCAGCGCTGCGTGATGAAACCAGCGACATCATTGCGCGCCGGCAACCAACTTGCGTTTCGCCACAGTGCGCAGAAATCGGCCTTGCTAACGCCCTATTTTTCATGTTGGCTCGATACGCAATCTGATTTTGGCTTCCGGCCGAACGCCGTCGAGGCGCGATCGCTTCGGATCTTTCCAAAAGCCGGGTTGTGGCGCGGATCGCAGCGTTGCGTTTCCGCGTGAGGATAGACGTAAGACCAGGAGATCGACGATGCACAAGGGCACCGTCAAGTGGTTCAATCCGACCAAGGGCTACGGGTTCATCAGACCATCGACCGGAGACAAGGACGTGTTCGTCCACATTTCGGCCGTCGAACGCGCTGGCCTCAACACCCTCAACGAAGGTCAGGTGGTCGAATACGAGCTCGTCACCAATCGAGGCAAGACCTCGGCCGAGAACCTGAAAATCACGTGACGGCACGCTGCCCGGGCGCAAGCCCGGCCCGCGGATGGCTCCGTAGCCCCCGGTTTCGGCCGGGGGTTTTTTCTTGTCCGCGAGGAATTCAGAATCACGCCGCCGCGATGCAACCCGCCATTTCGCTGCGCTCGGGATAATAGCGCGCCGTCATGCGCCCGACGTAGGCGCGCAGATTTTCGTGGCGTTCCGCCGCCGTGCGGGCCGCGGCGGTGAAGATCGGGCACAGAGCGCCGGCCGTAAAGGCGAACGCGGTGGCGTCGACGCCGGTCGGCTCGCGCCCGAAAAAGAACGGCTTCGCCCCCAGGAAATCCGCGAAGGCGTCGATCGAGCGGGCCGCGAGCTCGGCGATTTGCGCCTTGGAGTGCCGGCCCATGCCGTGGGCGTGCAGCGAGTTGCGCACGCGGCGCCGGATCATGGCCATCACGAGCGGGCGCAGCGGCGCCGGGATCCCGCGGAAGAACGTTTGCGGGCCCTTGGCGAAATTCTCATCGTCGGTCCAGCGCGCCTCCACGATCGCCCAGTAGAGGTGATCCTCGGCGAGCTTCTCGAACGCCCAGGCCGCCGCACGCTCCTCGCGCGAGAGCTCGCGATCGAAATCGATCCCGTATTTCTTCTCGATGTGCCAGCGGATGAAGGTCGAATCCGCGATCCGCTGTCCATCATCGTCGATATACGGCAGCTTGCCCTTCGGCGCGCGGCGCAGCCCCGTGGTGTCGGTGCGGTAGGCGAGGCCGGCCATCTTGAGCAGCACCTCGGCTTTCATCACGAACGGGCTTGGATCGGGCAGGCCGAAGGCGGGACCGAAGGTGTAGAGCGTGATCATGATCGTCCTCTGCAGATGGCCCAATCCTACGAGATTTTCGGCACGAACAGCAGGCCATCGGCGTCGACCTGGCCCTCGATCCGGCAGCGCCCATCGACGATGCGCACGCGGCCTTCGGCCAACCATTTCAGCGCCGCCGGGTAGATCCGGTGCTCGGCATCGAGCACGCGCGCGGCGAGCGTTTCGGTGGTGTCGCTCTCGCGCACGGGCACCGCGGCCTGCGCCAGGATGGGGCCGGAATCCACTTCCGGCACCACCATGTGGACCGTGGCGCCGTGAATCTTCACGCCGGCCTCGAGCGCGCGCGCGTGGGTGTCGAGGCCCTTGAAAGCTGGCAGCAGGGCAGGGTGGATGTTGAGCATGCGGCCCTGCCACTTGCCGACAAAATTCGGCGAGAGCAGGCGCATGAAGCCGGCGAGGCAGACGAGATCGATCCGGTGCGCATCGAGCTTTTCCTGCAGCGCGCCCTCGAATTTTTCGCGATCGTCGCGGTAAAGCGTGTGATCGACGATTTCGGTGGCGATCGCGGCCGCAGCCGCGCGCCGCAGGCCGGGCGCATCGGGGCGGTTCGAGATCACGAGCGCGATTTGCGCAGGATAGGATTCTTCCGCCGCGGCCGCGATCAAGGCCTCCATGTTGGAGCCGCGGCCGGAGATGAGGATTGCCACGCGCTTCCGGCTCACGGCGATGCCCCGGAACAGCGCGGCGGCAGGCCGAAATCCCCCGGCCGTGTCGGGATCGAACGACGCATTCGGCGGGTCGTACGTCGGATTCTTGCGAGCGGCAACAATGCGCAGATGAATACAAGTTGCATTTGTTCCGAGATACGCAACCACATAGTGCATTTTGCGAAATAAACATGCAAATTCCTTGGTTTCTCAATGGTCTACAAATCCGCGTCGCGCCGAAAATTCCCAAACGGCCGCACGACGCGCCGGTCCCGAGACTCGGCTTGGCAAGGCCGGCCGGGCGGTCTATCAGGCCCCGTCCGCGAGGCGCTCGAATTGAATATCCCCAACCTCATCACGCTCGCCCGCATTCTCTCCGTGCCGATCATGGTCTGGGCGATCAGCTCGGGCGAGATGCTATTTGCATTCATCTTGTTCGTGATCGCCGGCCTGAGCGACGCGGTCGACGGCTATCTCGCCAAGCGCCTGGACATGGCGAGCGAGCTTGGCGCCTACCTCGACCCGATCGCCGACAAGGCGCTGATCGTGTCGATCTACGTGACGCTGGGCATCAGCGGGGCGGTGCCGCGCCCGCTCGTGATCCTGGTGGTGTCGCGCGACATCATGATCGTGGGCGCGGTGATGCTGGCGTGGCTGCTGGGCAAGCCGATTGCGGCCAAGCCGCTGATGGTCTCCAAGATCAATACCGCCGCGCAGATCGGCTTCGCGGGCCTGGTGCTGGCCGCGCTCGGCTTCGATTTTGACGCCGGCCTCGCGCTCGACGTCGCCATGGGCGTGGTTGCCGCCTTGACGCTGCTTTCGATCGCCGCCTATGTCCGCGAATGGGTCCGCCACATGGGCTCGAACGGCAGCCTCCAGAAGGGAAGATGATGCCCCCGGACGAGGCCTCGCGCGGACGCACGATGCCGACGCGGCAGATGGTATTCTGGGCGCTGGCGATCGCCGCGTTCGCGCTGGTGCTGTGGCTGCTGCGCGATATCCTGCTGCCGTTCGTCGCCGGCGTGGCGATCGCCTATCTGCTCGACCCCCTCGCCAATCGTATCGAGCGGCTCGGCGTCAGCCGGCTGATTGCCGCGTTGCTCATCGTCGGCATGTTCGTGCTGGCGTTGCTGGTGCTCGTGGTGCTGATCGCGCCTATTCTCGGCAACCAGCTCAGCGCGCTGATCGCCAAGCTGCCGGACTACGTCGCCAAGTTGCAGGCGCTGGCCACCGACCCGAACCGCCCCTGGCTGAGCAAGATCGTCGGCGAGGGCTTCCTCGATGCCCAACAGTCGTCGGGCGAGCTGGTCAAGCAGGGCGTGGGTTGGCTCGCCGCGTTCCTGACCTCGCTCTGGGCCGGCGGCCGGGCGCTGATCTCGATCCTCTCGCTGCTGGTGGTGACGCCGGTCGTCGCCTTTTATTTCATCTACGACTGGCCCCGCATGGTGGCGGCGGTCGACGGCTGGGTGCCGCGTCCGCATCAGGAGACCGTTCGGGCGCTCGGCCGCGAGATCAACGCCGCGATCGCCGGCTTCGTGCGCGGCCAGAGCGGCGTGTGCCTCATTCTCGGCGCCTATTATGCGGTGGCGCTCACCCTGGTCGGGCTCAATTTCGGTTTGCTCATCGGCCTCCTCGCGGGCGTGATCACCTTCATTCCCTACGTCGGCTCGCTCACCGGCCTCGTCGTCGGACTCGGTGTCGCCGTAGCCCAGTTCTGGCCGGACTACACGTCCATCCTGATGGTGCTGGGAATTTTCCTCGTCGGTCAGTTCGTCGAAGGCAACGTGCTCTCCCCGAAGCTGGTGGGCGAGAGCGTCGGCCTGCATCCGCTGTGGCTGATTTTCGCGCTGTTCGCCTTCGCGTATTTGTTCGGCTTCGTCGGGCTGTTGCTGGCGGTGCCGCTCGCGGCGGCGGCGGGCGTGCTCGTGCGCTTCGCGCTTCGGCAATATCTGGCCAGTCCGCTCTATACCGGGCCGCCGGTGCCGCCGGCGGCCGCAGCAGCGCCCGCGCCCGGCAAGGAGCGGCGCTGAGTTCGTTCATGCCGAGTTCCTCCGGTCCCCACCAGCTCGCGCTTGCCCTTGCCCATTCCGTAAGCTTCGCGCGCGAGGATTTTCTGGCCGGACCCCCCAATGCGGCGGCGCTGGCCATCATCGAGCGCTGGCCGGATTGGCCCGACCGGGTATTGGCCCTCGTCGGCCCGGCGGGTTCCGGCAAGAGCCATTTGGCGGCGATCTGGGCCGAGCGCGCCGGAGCGCGGCTTCTGTCTTCGCGCGCGCTCGCGCAATCGAGCCTGCCCGGCGCGCTCGCGACCGGTGCGCTCGTGCTCGAGGACGTGCGCGCCGGCGCTTTCGAGGAGGCCGCGCTCTTCCACCTGCTCAATCTCGCGCGCGAGGAGCAGGCGTTCCTGTTGCTGACCTCGCGCGCTTCGCCGGTCGGCTGGCCGGTGCGCGTCCCCGATCTTGCCTCCCGGTTGCGCGCCTTGCCGGTGGCGGAACTCGGCCCGCCGGACGACAATCTGTTGCGGGCCGTGCTGATCAAACTGTTCGCGGACCGGCAGCTCGCGGTGGACGAGAACCTGATCGGCTATCTGGCGGCGCGCATCGAGCGATCGATCGCCGCCGCCCGCGCCGCGGTGGCGACGCTCGACCAGGCCTCGCTGCGCCTGCAACGGCCGGTTAACCGTGCCCTCGCCGTCGCAACCTTGCGCGGTCTTGAGCCTTGAAACGCTCCCCGGCAGGCGCGATCATGGCGCCGCCCTTTCGGCAACCAAATCCCCCGGCTGAAAGGCTGCAGCAAGTTCATGGTCGATCGCGCGGAAAACATTGAGCTTTCGCCGCCACAGCCGCTTCCGGCGGGCCGCGAGGGGCTTTCCGTGGCGCCGCCGGCGGTGCCGGAATCCGAGCTGGCGAGAAACCCCGCCCGGTTCATCAATCGCGAACTGTCGTGGCTTCAGTTCAATCGCCGGGTTTTGGAGGAGGCCGCGAACGAGGGCCATCCGGTGCTCGAGCGGGTGCGGTTCCTCTCGATCAGCGCCAACAACCTCGACGAATTCTTCATGGTGCGCGTCGCCGGCCTCAAGGGCCAGGTGCGGGCCGGCATCGCCGCCAAGAGCCCGGACGGGCTCACGCCGAGCGAGCAGCTTGCCCGCATTCGCGAAGCCGTCGCCGTGCTCGCCAGCGATCAGCAGGCGCGGTGGCGGGAGCTGCGGCAGGAGCTTGCGGAAACCGGCGTCGTGCTGGTCGACGGGCCCGATCTGACCCGGCATGAGCGGACCTGGCTCGAGGATCATTTCCTGCACCGGGTGTTCCCGGTCCTGACCCCGCTCGCCATCGACCCGGCGCATCCGTTCCCGTTCATCCCCAACCTGGGATTCTCGATTGCGCTGCAGCTCGCGCGCGCGAGCGACGGCAAGGCGATGAACGCGCTCATTCGCGTGCCCAACAAGATCGAGCGCTTCATCCGCCTGCCGCCGCCGGCCGAGGCCGGCACCGTGCGCCTGATCACGCTCGAGCAGGCTGCCGGCCAGTTCATCTCGCTGCTGTTCCCCGGCTACCAGGTCAAAGGCCAGGGCGCATTCCGGGTGTTGCGCGATTCCGAGATCGAGATCGAGGAAGAAGCGGAGGACCTGGTGCGGTCGTTCGAATCCGTGCTCAAGCGGCGTCGGCGCGGTTCGGTGATCCGGCTCGAGCTCGAGCCCTCGATGCCGGTCGAGCTACGCAATTTCGTGCAGCGCGCGCTCGCGGTCACCGAGGATGAAATATTCCTGGTCGACGGGGTCTTGGCGCTCAACGAGCTCTCGCAGCTCACCGGCAGCCTCGACCGGCCGGACCTCGAATTCGTGCCGTACAATCCGCGATTCCCGGAGCGCATCCGCGATCAAGGCGGCGATTGCTTCGCGGCAATTCGGCAGAAGGACCTGATCGTCCACCACCCTTACGAGTCCTTCGACGTCGTCGTGCAGTTCCTCAATCAGGCGGCGCGCGATCCCGACGTGGTCGCCATCCGGCAGACGCTTTACCGGACCTCGTCCGACAGCCCGATCGTGAAAGCGCTCGCGGAGGCGGCGGAAGCCGGAAAATCCGTGACCGCGCTGGTCGAGCTCAAGGCGCGGTTCGACGAGGAGGCCAACATCCGCTGGGCGCGCGACCTCGAGCGCGCCGGGGCCCAGGTCGTGTTCGGCTTCATCGAGCTCAAGACCCACGCCAAGCTCTCGCTGGTGGTGCGCCGCGAGGGCGGCTCGCTCGCCTCCTACGTCCACGTCGGCACCGGCAACTATCATCCGGTCACTGCGCGGATCTACTCGGACCTCTCGCTGTTCACCGCGGATCCGGTGATCGCCCGCGACGTGTCGCGCATCTTCAATTTCATCACCGGCTACGCCGAGCCGGCCGAAATCGAGAAGATGGCAGTGTCTCCGCTCAATCTCAAATCCCGCATCCTCACCCACATTCGCCAGGAGGTCGCCCATGCCAAGGCCGGCCGGCCGGCGGCGATCTGGATGAAGATGAACGCGCTGGTCGACCCGGAGGTGATCGACGCGCTCTACGCCGCCTCGCGCGCGGGCGTCGAGGTCGACCTCGTCGTGCGCGGCATCTGCTGCCTGCGGCCTGCCGTGCCAGGATTGTCCGAGCGCATCCGGGTCAAATCGATCGTCGGCCGCTTCCTCGAGCACGGCCGGATCTATTGCTTCGGGGCCGGCCATCCGCTGCCGAACCCGAAGGCTGCCGTCTACATTTCCTCCGCCGACCTCATGCCGCGCAACCTCGATCGCCGCGTCGAGGTGCTGTGCCCGGTGCTCAATTCGACCGTGCACGAGCAGGTGCTCGACCAGATCATGGTGGCGAATTTCAAGGACAACCAGCAGAGCTGGAAGCTCTTGCCGGACGGCACCTCGACGCGCATAAAGGCCGCGCCCGGCGAGGAGCCGTTCAATGCGCACAAATATTTCATGACCAATCCAAGCCTGTCCGGCCGTGGAAAATCGCTTAAAGACTCGTCCCCCCGCAGCCTCATCCGCCGGCGCGAGCGCGCCTAGGCGGCGGGGGCATGCCGCGCGCGGGCGGCTCGATCTCGGCCCGCCCGTCGCCGTCATCGATATCGGCTCGAACTCGGTCCGCCTCATCATCTACGAGGCGCTGACCCGCAGCCCGACGCCGATCTTCAACGAGAAAGTCCTGGCGGGGCTCGGCCGCGAAGTGCAATCGACCGGGCTTTTGCCCGCCGATGCGGTCGACAAGGCGCTGGCCTCGCTCGGCCGGTTCCGCGCCTTGTGCGACACCGTCGGGGTCGCGAGCTTGTGGGGGCTGGCTACGGCCGCCTGCCGGGATGCCAGCAACGGACGCGCGTTCATCGCCGAGGCCGAACGTATCTGCGGCACGAAGATCGACGTGCTGTCCGGCAGGCGCGAGGCCAAATATTCGGCGCTGGGCGTGACGTCCGGCATTCACCGCCCCGACGGTATCGTGGGCGACCTCGGCGGCGGCTCGCTCGAGCTCGTTGACGTGCGCGGCAGCCGCATCCGCGAGGGCGAGACGCTGCCGCTCGGCGGCCTCGCCTTGCAGGACATTTCCTCGAAGTCGCTCAAGAAGGCGGAGAAATTCGTCAAGAAGGCGCTGGCCGGGATACCCGAGCTCGCGGCCGGGGCCGGGCGCAGCTTCTATGCGGTCGGCGGCACGTGGCGCGCTCTCGCACGGCTGCACATGTGGCAGACCGGATATCCGCTTCACGTCATGCACGGCTACGTGATCCCCGCCAAGGAAGCGCTCGAGTTCTCCCGTCTCGTGCACCGCATCGATCCGCAGATGCTCTCGCGCATCGAGGTGGTTTCCGATGCGCGCCGGCCGCTGCTGGCCTATGCGGCACTGGTGCTGGAGCATCTGGTCAGAGTGGCGCGGCCGAAGAACGTGGTGATCTCCGCGCTCGGGGTGCGCGAAGGCCTGCTCTACTCGCTGCTCGACCCGGGGGAGCGCAAGCGCGATCCCCTGATCGCGGCCGCGCAGGACCTCAACGTGCTGCGTTCGCGCTCGCCGCGCCACGGCGACGAGCTGATCTCCTGGACCGACGACTTTCTCGTTTCGTCCGGCATCGATGAAACCGCGGAGGAGACACGATTGCGCCATGCCGCGTGCCTGCTTGCCGACATCGGCTGGCGCGCGCATCCCGATTATCGCGGCGAGCAATCGCTCAATATCGTCGCCAATGCCGCCTTCGTCGGCATCGACCATCCGGGACGCGCCTTCCTGGCGCTGACCGTCTTCTTCCGCCATGTCGGCCTGGTGGACGAGGAGCTCTCGCCGCGCTTGCGCGAGCTCGCTTCGACCCGCATGCTCGACCGGGCGCGCATCCTGGGCGCCTCGCTGCGCGTGGCCTTTTTGATCTCCGCGGCGATGCCGGGCATCCTGCCGCGGGCGCCCATGCGGGTCGAGCGCAAGCGCCTTGTGCTCGATCTCGACGCCAAGCTGGCGCCGCTCGCGGGCGAGCGCGTGTTCAATCGCCTGCGCCAGCTCGCGCGCCTGATCGGCCGGGAGCCGGTGATCTTGGCAGGGTAGGGGAAGGGGAACTGGACGCAGAGAATGAGCGGCATGAAAGATTACGAGCGCTACGACGGCCTGGGTCTCGCGGACCTGGTGAAGACGCGCGCGATCACCGCGAAAGAGCTGCTCATTGCCGCGGTCGAGCGCATCGAGGCGCGCAATCCCGCGATCAACGCGGTCGTCAACCGAATGTACGATCGGGCCGAATCCGCGATCGCTGCGGGATTGCCCGCAGGTCCGTTCGCTGGCGTGCCGTACCTCCTCAAGGATCTCGGCGCTTACTACGCCGGCGCGGTGACGTCGGCCGGCTCTGCGTTTTTCCGCGACGCGCTCGCCGACCACGACAGCGAGATCGTGGCGCGCATGAAGCGTGCCGGCCTCGTCATTCTCGGCAAGACCAACACCTCGGAATTCGGTCTCTCTCCTTCGGCCGAGCCGAAATTGTTCGGCCCGACCCGCAATCCGTGGAATCTCGCATTCAGCGCCGGCGGCTCGAGCGGCGGCGCGGCTGCCGCGGTCGCATCCGGCATGCTCCCCATCGCGCATGGCACCGACGGCGGCGGCTCGATCCGCATCCCTGCGTCCTGCTGCGGCTTGTTCGGCCTCAAGCCGACCCGCGCGCGCACCCCGATGGGGCCCGATCTCGGCGAGAACTGGAGCGGCTCGAGCGTCATCCACGCGCTGACGCGCTCGGTGCGCGACAGCGCGGCGCTGCTCGATGCAACCGCGGGCCCCGACATCGGCGATCCCTATTGGGCGCCGCCGCCACGAGGTCCGTATCTCGCCGAGGTCGGCACCGATCCGGGGCGGCTCAGGATCGCCTTCACCACCCGGCCTTGGAGCGGTCACCCGGTCGATCCGGAATGCGCGGCCGCGGTATCGAAAGCCGCGCGGATCTGCGAGGGCTTGGGTCACCATTTGGAAGAAGCTTCGCCCTTCATCGACGAAGAGCTGCATACCAAGGCGAGAAGGATCATCAGGGCTGCCAACACCCGGGTCGCGCTCGAAGCCCGCGGAAAAGCGCTGGGTCGCGAGCCTAGGCCTGACGATGTCGAGACCATCACCTGGATGACCGCGGAAATTGCCCGCACGCTCACTGCGGCCGACTATGCCTGGGCGATCCGGGCCGCGCACCAGATCGGCCGTGTCGTCGGCCGCTTCTTCACCCGCTACGACCTGCTGCTCACCCCGACGATGTGCCATCCGCCGCCGAAGCTCGGTCTGCTCGGCATGAGCGGCGATAATCCCGACGTTTACTGGCAGGCCCACCCGCGCGCGGTCGCCTTCACGGCGTTGTTCAACACCGCCGGCAATCCGGCGATGTCGGTTCCCCTGCATTGGTCCGCCGATGGCTTGCCGATCGGCGTGCAGTTCGCGACGGCTTTCGGGGACGAGGCGACGCTGTTCCGCCTCGCCGCGCAGCTCGAGGTCGCCAAGCCCTGGGCGGACCGCCGCCCGCCGTTATCATGAGAAATCCCGATCGGCCGCGCGCCGGCGATCGGGTAGGGGGCGCAGCGAGGAACAAGCGGAAGTGCCATGAAAGATTTTGAGCAATTCGACGGCCTCGGTCTCGCGGATCTGGTGAAGACGCGCGCGCTGACCCCGAAGGAGCTGCTGAACGCCGCGGTCGCGTGCATCGAGGCGCGCAATCCCGCGATCAACGCGGTCGTCGACCGGATGTACGATCGGGCCGAAGCAGCGATCGCCGCGGGTTTGCCCGCGGGTCCGTTCGCCGGCGTGCCGTATCTGCTCAAGGACCTCGGCGTCTATTACGCGGGCACGATCACGTCGGCGGGTTCCGCATTCTTCCGCGACGCGGTTGCCGACCACGACAGCGAGATCGTGGCGCGCATGAAGCGCGCGGGTCTGGTCATTCTCGGCAAGACCAACACCTCGGAGTTCGGCCTCTCTACCTCGGTCGAGCCGAAATTGTTCGGCCCGACCCGCAACCCGTGGAATGTCGAATTCAGCGCCGGCGGCTCGAGCGGCGGCGCCGCGGCGGCGGTCGCCTGCGGCATGTTGCCGATCGCGCATGCGACCGACGGCGGTGGCTCGATCCGCATTCCCGCGTCCTGCTGCGGCTTGTTCGGCCTCAAGCCGACCCGCGCGCGCACCCCGCTGGGGCCGGACCTCGGCGAAGGTTGGAGCGGCGCAAGCGTCGGCCACGCGGTGACGCGCTCGGTGCGCGACAGCGCGGCGCTGCTCGACGCGACCGCGGGACCCGACGTCGGCGATCCGTATTGGGCGCCGCCGCCCCGGGGTCCGTATCTCGCGGAGGTCGGCGCAGCGCCGGGCCGGCTCGAGATCGCATTCACCACCAGGGCGTGGAGCGGCCATCCGGTCCATCCGGAATGCGTGGCGGCGGTGTCGCAGGCTGCGAAGCTGTGCGAGAGCCTCGGCCATTCCGTGGAGGAAGCTTCGCCCTTCATCGACGAGGAGCTGCACAACAAGGCGCGCCGGGTCATCATCGGCGCCAACACCCGCATGACGCTCGAAGCGCGCGGCAAGGCGCTCGGCCGCGAGCCGAAACCCGACGACGTCGAGACCTTCACGTGGGCGGCCGCCGAATCCGGACGCGAGCTCACCGCGAGCGATTACGCCGGCGCGATCCGGGCGCTGCACCAGGTCGGCCGCGTCGTCGGCCGCTTCTTCACCCGCTACGACCTGCTGCTCACGCCGACGATGTGCGAGCCGCCCTACAAGCTCGGCGTGCTCAGCATGACCGGCAACAACGATCCCCAAGCCTACTTGCAGGCGCTGCTCGGCACGATCGCGTTCACGTCGCTGTTCAACACCTCCGGCAATCCGGCGATGTCGATTCCGCTGCATTGGTCGGCGCAAGGGCTGCCGATCGGCGTGCAGTTCGCGGCAGCCTTCGGGGACGAGGCGACGCTGTTCCGGCTTGCCGCGCAGCTCGAGGCCGCCCAGCCGTGGGCCGACCGCCGCCCGCCGCGGCACTGAGAAGTCAGTTCCGCTCCACCGACACCACGCGCCCGTTCTCGATCGCGAGCGCGAGGCGGCCCTGCTTCAGCGCGAGCGCCTTCTCTCCGAACAGCTCGCGCCGCCAGCCCTTGAGTGCCGCGACGTCGGCCGCATCGTCGGTCGCGATCCGCTCGAGATCATCGACGGTGGCGATCACCTTGGCGGCGACCGCGTGGCGCTCCGAGGTCATGCGCAGCAGCACCTTGAGCAATTCGACGATTGCCGCGCCGTTGACCGCGCCGCGGCTGCGCTCGATCCGCGGCAGCGATTTCGGATCGCGCGCAAGCCCGCGCTCGACCGCCTCGAGAATCGCCTCGCCCCATTTCGAGCGCTCGAACCCCCGCGGCAGGGAGCGTAGCGCGGCGAGCTTTTCCAAGCTGGTCGGCGCCTGCACGGCGATGTCGCCGAGCGCATCGTCCTTGAGCACGCGTCCGCGCGGCACGTCGCGGCTTTGCGCCTCGCGCTCGCGCCAGGCCGCAACCTCCATCAGGACCGCAAGCTCCTTGGGCTTCCGCGCCCGGGTCCTGACGCGCTGCCACGCGCTATCCGGCTCGCTCCGATAGGTGTCGGGCGAGGTCAGGATCTCCATCTCCTCGTTGACCCACTCGGTGCGCCCGCGCTTGGCGAGGTCGGCCGAAAGCGCGAGATAGATGTCGCGCAAATGCGTGACGTCGGAGATCGCGTAGGCGATCTGCGCCTTGCTGAGCGGCCGGCGCGACCAATCGGTGAACCGGTGGGATTTGTCGAGGTAGTCGCCGGTGATGCGCTGGACCAGCTGCTCGTAGGAGACCGAATCGCCATAGCCGAGCACCATGGCGGCGATCTGGGTGTCGAACACCGGATGCGGGATGAGGCCGGCGCGGTGCCAGATGATCTCGATATCCTGGCGTCCCGCGTGAAAGATCTTCAGCACGCTCTCGTCGGCCATCAGGGCGAAGAATGGCGCGAGATCGATCTCGGGCGCGAGCGCGTCGACGACCAAAGCCTCGTCCGGGCTCGCCATCTGCATCACGCACAGGATCGGGTAGTAGGTGCTTTCGCGCAGAAATTCCGTGTCGATGGTCACGTAGGGGTGCTTGGCCAGCCGGGCGCAGGCCTGCGCAAGCGGATCGGTGGTCGTGATCGGCTCCATGTGCTCGGTTTTTAGCGGACGCCGGCGCCGGTGTCGCCGATCAAAACATGCCGGCAAAGGCTTCGGCAGCTCCTTGCAAACCGGATGAACGGATTTGGCGGAGATTCTGGTATCATTTTACATTCCGCCTACGACTTTCCCCGCACGCGCGGCATGTGGATGAACTCCCACGGGCTCGGCATTTCGCCGACCGGCACCTCGATCAGGCTGGGTCCGCCGCGCTCGGCCAAGGCGCGCCGCAGCGCATCGCGCAGCGCTTCGGGCGAGCGTGCCCGCTCGGCTCTCGCCCCGAAGCTCTCGGCGTAGCGCACGAAATCCGGGTTGGTCAGATCGCTCGCGATCAGCCGGTTGCCGTAACGCTCGGCCTGGATGCGGCGGACATTGCCGAATGCATCGTCGTTGAACACGATGGTCACCAGGGGAATGCGGTGGTGCATGGCGCTTGCCAGCTCGTTCGCCGTGTAGAGAAAGCCGCCATCGCCCGAGATCGCCACCACCGGCACGTCGCGCCGGGCATCCTGGACGCCGAGCGCGGTGGCAAATCCCCAGCCAAGGTTGTCCTGATATCCCGGCGAGTGGAAGGTCCGCGGCTTGTAGACGGGGAGCAGGAGCCGGGCGGCAAAGCCGATCTGGGTCACCTCGTCGACGAAAATTCCGTCCTCGGGCAACTCGGCGCGGATCGCCTCCAAATACGCGAGCTGCGGCGCGAGCTTTTCGAGCCGCTTGCGTACCCGGGCCTGCCGCTCCTGCATTTCGGTCTTGCGCGGTTTGCGTCGCGCATTGTGCCCGGGCAGCACGTCGAGCAGGCGGCGCAGGATCGGCTTGGCGCCGCCGATCAGCGCGACCGCCGGCGCGCGGAACCGGGCCGGCTCGTCCGGATCGGCATCGATCCGGACGATCGTCAGATCCTCGTCGAGGCCCCAGGCGGTTTGCGGATTGTGCAGCCGGGTGCCGATCGCCAGCACGGCATCGGCTTCGCCCCACAGCTCATGTCCGAGCGGAAGCGTCACGCTCAGCGGATCGCGGCTGTCGAGCACGCCGCGGCCGCGACGATAGCCGAGCACCGGGGCCTGCAGCATGGCGGAAATTTCGCCGACCTCCTTGGCCGCGTCCTGCGCGCCGCCGCCGCACACGATCAGCACGCGCTTCGCCGCGCCGAGCCGGCGGGCTGCGGCGATGATGGCATCTTCGTCGAGCGGCGGCTCGGGCGCCGGCTGGGGCGGAACGAGCTTCACCTCGCCCGCGCGGCCCCACATGTCGATGGCGCATTCGAGCGCCGCCGGCCCGGGACGCCCGGTCCGCATGGCGCTCATCGCCTGGGCGACCAGCGCGGACGCTTCCTCGGGCGCGCGAATGCGGACGCAATGGCCGACGAGCCGCGCGATGACGCCGGCCTGATCGCGGATCTCATGGAGGTGGCCGAAACCGCGGCCGATATCCGCGTCGGGAATCTGCCCGATCAGCGCCAGCACCGGCGCATTCATGCTGTAGGCGTTGAGCAGCGCCGCGCCGGAGTTGAGCAAGCCGGGGCCGGGCACCACCGAATAGGCTTGCGGCTTGCCGGTCGCGAGCGCGGCGCCGAGCGCCATATAGGCGGCGCCTTGCTCATGCCGGGTGTGAACGGTCCGGATGGTTTCGGCGGCGTTGAACAGCGCGTCGAAGAGCGGATCGTTGTGCACGCCGGGAAGGGCATAGAGCGTGTCGAGCCCGTGGGCGATGAGCGAGGCCACGGTCGCTTCGGCGGCGGTCATCCGTTCCATGTCGCAAGCTCCGGCTCGCTCGGCGTGAAGCGGCGAGTTTGCAAATCCCCGCCGCAGAGTCGAGGGCGGGCACCGGCCGAGCCGCGGTCGCGCTTTTCCCTCCCCCGCGCTTCAGCGCGGTGGGGAGGGTCGATCGCCTGAGCACAGCGAAGGCGATCGGGGTGGGGGGACTGTACTGGCTCAGGAGTTCCAACCCCACCCGGCTCGGCGCTACGCGCCTTGCCACCCTCCCCACCGCTTCGCGGGGGAGGGAAGGAGCGTGCGGCACCTCTCGCGGATCATATCGTGTCCAGCGCGGACCGAATGGGCTCTCACACACCCCAGCCGTTGCCTTGACAAACGCCGGGCTGCATGTGCTTTTCCGCCGGCTTTCGCCGCATAGGGCGCGAGCATTTTCCTCAGGGAACGACATGCATCGCTACCGCACGCACACCTGCGGCGCGCTTCGCGAACGCGATATCGGCGCGGCAGTGCGGCTCTCCGGCTGGTGCCACCGCATCCGCGACCACGGCGGCCTGCTGTTCATCGATTTGCGCGACCATTACGGGCTGACCCAATGCGTGGCCGATCCCGACAGCCCGGCGTTCGCCGCAGCCGAGGGCCTGCGCGCCGAATGGGTGGTGCGGATCGACGGCACGGTGCGCCGGCGCCCGGACGGCACCGCGAACCCCGAGCTTCCGACCGGCGCGGTCGAAATTTTCATCGCCGAGATCGAGGTGCTCTCGCCCGCCGCCGAGCTGCCGCTGCCGGTGTTTGGCGAGCAGGAATATCCCGAGGACATCAGGCTCAAATACCGGTTCCTCGATCTGCGGCGCGAGCGGCTGCACGCCAACATCGTCAAGCGCATCGCCATGATCGACAGCCTGCGCGCCCGGATGAAGCGCCAGGGCTTTTCCGAGTTCCAGACGCCGATCCTGACCGCGTCCTCGCCCGAGGGCGCGCGCGATTTTCTGGTGCCGTCGCGGCTGCATCCCGGCAAATTCTATGCGCTGCCGCAGGCGCCGCAGCAGTTCAAGCAATTGCTGATGGTCGCCGGCTTCGATCGGTATTTCCAGATCGCGCCGTGCTTCCGCGACGAGGATCCGCGCGCCGACCGCCTGCCGGGCGAGTTCTATCAGCTCGACGTCGAGATGAGCTTCGTCACCCAGGACGACGTCTTCGCGGCGATGGAGCCGGTGCTGCGCGGTGTCTTCGAGGAATTCGCCGACGGCTGGCCGGTCACGAACGAGTTTCCGCGCATCTCCTACCGCGAGGCGATGCGCAAATACGGCACCGACAAGCCGGACTTGCGCAACCCGCTCGTCATCGCCGACGTGACCGAGGAATTCGCCGGCGCCGACGTGGAGTTCAAGGCCTTCAAGAACAAGATCGTGCGCGCGATTCCCGCGCCGGGCGCGGCCGCCCAGCCGCGCTCGTTCTTCGACAAGCTCAACGAATGGGCGCGCAGCGAGCTTGCCGCGCCGGGGCTCGGCTACATCGTGTTCGAGCCCGATGGCGGCAAAGGGCCGATCGCGAAATTCATTCCGGCCGGCGTGCAGGAAAAGATCGCGGCGGCGGCCGGAGCGAAGCCGGGCGACGCGGTGTTCTTCGCCGCCGGCCGGGAGGAAGAGGCGGCAAAGCTCGCCGGCGCCGCGCGCACCCGGCTCGGCGAGGAACTCGGGCTGATCGACGAGAAGCGGTTTGCGCTCGCCTGGGTCGTCGATTTCCCGATGTACGAATGGAACGACCTCGACAAGAAGATCGACTTTTCCCACAACCCGTTCTCGATGCCGCAGGGCGGCCTCGCCGCGCTCGAGAGCAACGATCCGCTCACGATCAACGCCTTCCAGTACGACGTCGTGTGCAACGGCTACGAGATCGCGTCGGGCGCGATCCGCAACCACGAGCCCGAGATCATGAAGAAAGCGTTCGCCATCGCCGGCTATGACGATGCCGTGCTGGAGGCGCGCTTCGGCGGCATGTACCGCGCATTCCGCTACGGCGCGCCGCCCCACGGCGGCATGGCGGCCGGGCTCGACCGCATGGTGATGCTGCTTTGCCGCGAGCACAATCTGCGCGAGGTCGCGCTGTTCGCGATGACGCAGCGCGCCGAAGATCTGCTGATGGGCGCGCCCTCCGAGGTATTGCCGAAGCAGCTGCGCGAGCTGCACATCCGGCTCGATCTGCCCCCCAAGGCCGAATAGGTCCGGGCTGAGCAGCACGCGCTCTTTCCGCTGTAGCGAAGAACTATTTTTGCCCGCGCCGCAGTGGAGTTTAATCACGAAAACGTCCGCAGGGGAGGAACTGGTGCCGACCGATCTGTCCGAGGAGCTGCGCGAGAGCGCGCTCGCCTATCATCGCGGGCCGCGCCCCGGAAAGCTCGAGATCGCGGCGACCAAGCCGCTCGCCAACCAGCGCGATCTCGCGCTCGCGTATTCGCCGGGCGTCGCCGCCGCCTGCGAGGCGATCGCGGCGGACGCGAGCGAGGCCGCCGAGCTCACCGCGCGCGCCAACCTCGTCGCGGTGGTGAGCAACGGCACCGCCGTGCTCGGGCTCGGCGACATCGGCCCGCTCGCCGGCAAGCCGGTGATGGAAGGCAAGGCGGTCCTGTTCAAGAAATTCGCGGGCATCGACGTCTTCGACATCGAGATCGCGGCGAACGAAGTGGAGCGCATGGTCGAGGTCGTCGCCGCGCTCGAGCCGACCTTCGGCGGCATCAATCTCGAGGACATCAAGGCGCCGGAGTGCTTCGAGGTCGAGTCGCGGCTGAAAGAGCGCATGAAGATCCCGGTGTTCCACGACGATCAGCACGGCACCGCGATCATCGTGGCCGCCGCCGTGCTGAACGCGCTGCGCCTGAGCGGCAAGGCGCTCGCTGCGGTCAAGATCGTCACCTCGGGGGCGGGCGCGGCGGCGCTCGCCTGCCTCAATCTGTTGGTCGCGCTCGGCGCCAAGCCGGGAAACATCTGGGTGACCGACATCGAGGGCGTCGTCTACGAGGGACGCGAGAAGCTGATGGACCGCTGGAAGGCGGTCTATGCGCAAAAAACGCGGGCGCGGAAGCTCGGCGACGTGATCGAGGGCGCCGACATTTTCCTCGGCCTCTCGGCCGGCGGCGTGCTCAAGCCCGACATGGTGGCGCGCATGGCCGCGGGTCCGCTGATCATGGCGCTCGCCAATCCGGTGCCGGAGATCATGCCGGAGGCAGCGCTCGCGGTGCGGCCCGAGGCGATGATCTGCACCGGGCGTTCCGATTACGCCAACCAGGTCAACAACGTGCTGTGCTTCCCCTACATCTTCCGCGGCGCGCTCGACGTCGGGGCGACCGCGATCGACGAGGCGATGAAGCGCGCGGCGGTCGAAGCGATCGCGGCGCTCGCTCGCGAGCCGCCGTCCGACGTTGCCGCGCGCGCCTACGGCGGGGAGGCGCGGACGTTCGGTCCCGGCTCGCTCATTCCCAATCCGTTCGACCCCCGGCTGATCCTGCGCATCGCGCCGGCGGTCGCGAAAGCCGCGATGGATTCCGGGGTCGCCACCCGGCCGATCGCGGATTTCGAGCAGTACCGGGAGCGGCTCATCCGGTTCGTGTTCCGCTCCGGCCTGATCATGCGACCGGTGTTTGCCCAGGCGAAGGCGGCGCCCAAGCGCGTGATCTATGCGGAGGGCGAGAACGAGCGGATCTTGCGGGCCGCGCAGGTGCTGGTCGAGGAGGGCCTCGCCCGTCCGATCCTGGTCGGCCGCCCGGGCGTGATCGATGCCCGGCTGCAGCGCTTCGGCCTCTCGATTCGCCCCGGCAAGGATGTAGATCTCGTCAATCCCGAGGATGACCCGCGCTACCGCAATTACGTCGAGACCTATGTGGAGGCGGCGGGCCGGCACGGCGTCACGCCCGACGTGGCGCGCACGCTGGTGCGCACCGACGCGACCGTGATCGCCGCGCTGGCGCTCTGCCGCGGCGAGGTGGACGCCATGCTCTGCGGGGTCGAGGGCCGCTACCGGGAGCACCTGCGACATATCCGCGACATCATCGGGCTGGCACCCGGCGTGCGGGATTTCGCCGCACTCTCGCTGGTGATCAGCTCGAAAGGCGAGTATTTCCTCGCCGACACCCAGGTCACCCAGCATCCTTCGAGCGAGGACGTCGCCGCCATGGCGGTGCTCGCCGCCGCCCACGTGCGTCGCTTCGGGCTCGAGCCCAAGATCGCGCTCGTCTCCCATTCGGATTTCGGCAGCTACGACAGCGAATCGGCGCGCAGGATGCGGCGCGCTTGCGAGCTGCTGGCCGCGAGCCAACCGGCGCTCGAAGCGGACGGGGAAATGAACGTGGAATCGGCGCTCAACCCGGAGTACCGGGCGCATGTGCTGCCGCATTCGCGCCTCGAGGGCGAGGCCAACGTGCTGATTCTACCGGATCTCGACGCCGCCAATATCGCCTATCACGCCATCCAGGTGCTCGCCGACGCGTTCCCGGTCGGGCCGATTCTCATGGGCGCGGCGCGGCCGGCCCACATCCTCACGCCCTCGGTGACCCCGCGCGGCATCGTCAACATGACGGCGATCGCCGTGGTCGAAGCGCAGGCGGCCGCCGCGCAGGCGGCCGAAGGAAAAGCCGCGGACGTTTGATCCCGGCGCCTCGCCCGCCCGACCAGCCATCAAGCTTGCTTGTGGGCATTACGAAAATCGGAACCTTTTTGCTCAAGAATCGCTTGCAGGCTGGTAGCCTTGTGTTTATGTGGGCCTGAGCCGCTGGTAGGTCCACGTATATGGGTCTGTTTCAGCGGCGTTCGCTTTCCGTGGAGCCGGCTCGTCGGCGCCTCGGGTTCGGTCTCTGGTTGGGGAGGACGGCATGCGTCCGAACGCCCTCTTCCAATTGGGGATGGACTTGGGGATCCCAAGTACCTCCCGAAAGGAAGATTCCGCGATCGTCTCGCCTGCGTCGGCAAACGCCGAAGCGCACGACGATCATTTCGTGGTGAGAAACGGGGTGCGCTGCGCCGGCGTGCATCTCATCGTCGATCTCTACGACGCCGAACGGCTCGACGACGTCGATCATATCGAGGCGGCGCTGCGCCGGGCGGTGGCCGCCGCGGGTGCGACGCTGTTGCACGTCCATCTGCACCATTTCGAGCCCAACGGCGGCGTCTCCGGCGTCGCCGTGCTGGCCGAGAGCCACATCTCGATCCACTCCTGGCCCGAAGCCAATTACGCGGCGCTCGACATCTTCATGTGCGGCAAGGCCGATCCGGACAAATGCGTGCCGGTGCTGCGCGAGGCGTTCAATCCCAAGCGCCTCGCGGTGAGCGAGCTGTTGCGCGGCCAGGGCGCGTAGGAACGCCCCACGAGGTCGTCATTCCGGGGCGCGCCGAAGGCGCGAGCCCGGAACCCATGAACACGAGTCGCAGAAGACCGCGCGAACCGGTGTTCATGATCCCGGGTTCCCTCGCTTCGCTCGGACCCGGGATGACGGATTCCCTCAAACGGAAAACCTGGATCCGGCAAACGAGAGGACACCGTCATGGCCGAGCCGCGCTGGATCGCCGAAACCCTGTTCGAGGAGCTCGGCTTCCGCATGACGTTCGCGGTCGAGCGGGTGCTCTACGAGCTTGCGACCGAGCACCAGCATCTGGTGCTGTTCGAGAACAAGCTGTTCGGCAAGGTGCTGATGCTCGACGGCGCCACCCAGGTCACCACGCGGGACGAGTTCATCTATCACGAGATGATGACCCATGTGCCGATCCTGGCGCACGGCCGGGCCCGGCAGGTGCTGATCATCGGCGGTGGCGACTGCGGCATCGCGGAGGAGGTGCTCAAGCACAAATCGGTCGAGCGCCTCACCCAGGTCGAGATCGACGCCTCGGTCGTGGAATTCTCGAAAGAGCATTTTTCCGAGTTCACCGGGCCGGTGCTGGGAAATCCCCGGTTCGATCTCGTCATCGACGACGGCATGAAGTTCGTCGAAAAGACCGACCGCCGCTTCGACGTCATCACCGTCGACTCGACCGACCCGCAGGGTCCCGGCGCGGTGCTGTTCACCTACGAGTTCTACGCGGCTTGCAAGCGCTGCATGGGCGCGGGCGGCATCATGGTGACCCAGAACGGCGTGCCGTTCTTCCAGCCCGACGAGCTCATCTCGAGCGTCGGGCATTTTCGCAAGCTGTTCGCCGACGCCGGCTGCTACGTCGCCGCCATCCCGACCTACATCGGCGGCCACATGGCAATGGGGTGGGCCGCCGACGATCCGCGATCGCGCACGCTGCCGGTCGAGACCCTCGCCGAGCGTTACGCCGCGGCGGGAGGATTCCCGACCCGGTATTGGACGCCGCAGGTGCAGCGCGCCGCCTTCGCGCTGCCGCGGTTCATTGCCGAGATCGTGGAGAAGGCGAGGGCGGGGTAGGTAACGAAACCCGGCGCCTCGTGTCGCGGTTCAGCGGCGCACCGCATGCAAGTCGGATGTTTCCGACTTGCGAGTCCAGATATTGCCGGAACTCGGGAACACCCGAGTTCCGGTGCGCTGCGCCGCGTCCGGGGAACGCAGCAAAGCTTCAGGAAAGCCTTGCCCTGCGGCCGTCCCTGCGCCCGCGCTTGCGAGCCTCGGCGCCCGCGTGTCTGCCCGGCTCGCGGCCGCGCGATCCGGCGATCTCTTCCGCCAGATCGACGAGCGCGCGACGGATCTGCGGATCCTCGATCGTCGAATAAGCGCGGACCAGGCGGACGGCGCCGGCGGTCTCCAGGAAGCTCAAACCGGTGCTGGCGCTGTCGGATGCGACCGAGGGGCTCATATCACCGCTGAAGAAGAATGCGACGGGAACATTGAGCACGTCGGCAATGCGCGACAAACGTCCCGCGCCGACCCGGTTGACGCCTTTCTCGTACTTCTGCACCTGCTGAAAAGTAACTCCCAGGTTGTTCGCGAGCTCGGTTTGCGACATGCGGCAAACCAGACGTTGCGCGCGAATTCTACGGCCGACATCCATATCGCGGGCGTCGGGTGCTTTGGTTCTCGTCTTGCTGCGTTCCATCTTCAAGCCGCCAGTTTTAAAGATTGCCGCCGGTGATCAGCTATTTCCTACGCTCGCGGCACAGGTACCTTATTCCGTCCAACATGCCTTGGCGTACGTTCTCGAGAGGTGCGCAAATTGACCGCGGGCCCGGCTTGCCGCAGGCAAACCATGTTACTGGAGGCCGGGCCTGTGCGCCAGCACAACTGCAATCTAGGGCATAATATTCGTGGATACCTGCTCCTTGGGTGGTAGAGGTATCATAGTAGCGGGAACGCAACGCTAGATTTGGAGCGTCCCGGCCTTGGCGGCGGCATAGCGCTCGGCGACCTTCGGCCAGTTCACGACGTTCCACCATGCCTTGAGGTAATCGGCCCGACGATTTTGATATTGCAAGTAATATGCGTGCTCCCACACGTCATTGCCGAACAGCGCGCGCTTGCCGTCCATCAGCGGCGAATCCTGGTTGGGGCGGGTTTCGATCGCGAGCTTGCCCTCGCGGGTCACCGTGACGAAGACCCAGCCCGAGCCGAACACCCGAAGCCCGGCCGCATTGAAGTCGGCCTGGAACTTGTCGAGGCCGCCGAGATCGCGCTCGATCGCCGAGGCGACCTCGCCCTCCGGCTTGCGGCCGCCCGGGCCCATGATCTGCCAGAACATGGTGTGGTTGGCATGGCCGCCGAGATTGTTGCGCACCATCGTGCGGATCGTGTCCGGCAGCTCGCCGAGCTTCGCCAAGACCTGCTCGACCGGCATTTGCGCAATCTGCGGGTTGTCCTTGGCGATGGTGTTGAGGTTGGAGACATAGGCGGCGTGGTGCTTGCCGTGATGGATCTCCATGGTGCGGGCATCGACCGCGGGTTCGAGCGCGTTCGCCGCATAGGGGAGGGGATCCTGCCGGAACGGGCCGGCCGCAGGCGGCGTGGTCTGGGCGAGCACGATGCGCGGCGCCACGGCCGCGACGGCGATTCCGGCGGTTGCCTGCAACAAGGTCCGGCGGGTGAGGTTGGGCATGGCATCCTCCCTGGCTGGTTGCATTGTGCGGCCGCGAGCGGCGCGTTTGCCTCAGTTTGCCGCCGATCGAGCTTCGATTGCAAACGAGCCGGGCTCGCCGGCCGGGGGCCGTAGCCCGGATCGAGCGAAGCGACTGCAGAACAAAAGCCGCATTCCTGTGCCGATTTGAAAAATCATCCGCCACGGCTTAGAAGCCGACGGGGCGAAGCACGAAGGGGAGATTCGCGATGATCCGCACCACTGCCATGGCGGCGGCGTTCCTGGCGCTTGCCGCGACCTTGCCGACGCCGCAGGCCAAGGCGCAGGAGACGCTCGGCGGCGCCATCGGCGGCGCTATTCTCGGCGGCGCGATCGGGGGCGCGGTGACCGGCCGGGCCGGCGGCGCGGCCGCCGGCGCGCTGATCGGCGGCGCGACCGGCGCGATGATCGGGGCGCAGGCCGAGCGCCGCCGCGGCTATTACTTCTGGCAGGGCCGCTGCTACTACCGCTATCCGACCGGCGAGTACATGCTGGTCCGGCCCGGCTATTGCTACTACTGATGACGGAGAACAGACGACGGAGGACAGGAAATTACCTGTCTTTCGTCTGTCGCCCATCTTCCATCGTGCGTCGGCTGACTCCCATGCGGGCGCGCACGTCTCGCGGCACGCCGTAGTCCTGCATCACCCGCGCGCTGTCGCGCAGCCCGCAGGCTTCGCGTTGCACGATGAAATACCACAGCAGCGTTCCGGCCTCGGCGAGCAGCGCCTCGCGCTCGCCGCCGAGATTTCGCCGCACGTGAGACTGATCGAAGGCCTGCAGCGCCGCGAGCGCGGCCTCGAGCCGGCACCCGAGCCGCCCGAGGCTCGATGCCTTTTCCCGGGCGATCTCGTATTCGAGGGCCGCGTTGGGATTTTCGACCGAGGCCTCGACGATGGACGACGGAGCATCGAGCACAGATAAGAGTTTGCGCGCTTGCCGCATGGATCATCCGTCCTCCATCGTCCTGTCTTCGGCCCTCATCCAGCTGCACAGCGTCGCGCCCGCGGCTTCGTCGAGCACTCGCACCGGACCGGCTTTTAGCCCATGCGCCGCCAGCAGGTCTTCGGGCGTGCGCGGACCGACGCCGGGAAACACCGCCCTCCCGCCCGGCAGGCGCACCTTGCCGGCCCGGCTGAGATGGAAAACGTCGTAGCCGATTGCAAGGAACAGCCCGAACACCTCGGTGCCGCCGATCACCGCGAGCACGTCCCGCGCGGGGCGGAGCGCGTTCCAGGCCTCTTCGAGGCTGGCGCCCGCCGGGTTCCACCACACCGCATTGGGGTTCTGCGGATCGGGCGTGAGCGCTTGAATGCGCCGGGTCAGGATCAGCCGCCGCCGCTGCGGCGCGCGCGGGTCGGTCTCCTGCGAATGGCGGCCGTGTGCGAGCGCCCCCGCATGGTCGAGCGAGGCATGGAAGAAGCGCTGATCGGCCTCGATTTTCAGCGCCTGCGGCATCGCCCCGTCGGCGCCGGCGATCATGCCGTCGGCGGAGACGATCACATAGCCTTCGATGCGGAACGGGCGGGGCATGGACCAGGATTCGCAACGCGCCTCGGTACCAGAGGCCGACCCGTTACCATCTCCGGCATCTCAGGCGCAAAGACGCCGCGCCCCGCCGAAGGCAAGCCTGCCCTCGACGGGGAGCGCGCACGAATTGCGAGCGGGCCGAATGCGGCCCTTCACGCGGGACTACTGCTTCTGGCCGCCGGAAGTTCCGCCGGATCCGCTCATTCCACCGCCGCTCGAACCGCCGGTCGACGACTTCTCGCCGCCCTGACCGCGGCCGGTCGTGGCACCCGACGTGCCGCCGGACTTGGTGGTGGTGCTCGACTTGGTGCTTTCGCCGGTCTTGCTACTCGTCGAGCCGCGCACCGAGGTCTCGCCGCGCGTGACACTGCTGCGGGAGTGGATCGAGGTGCGGCTGCGTTGGCGTTCCTCGATTCCGACGCCGACGCGGTGGCCGCGCCGGATCTCGACGCTGCCGCCGCCGCCGCAGCCGAACGTGCGGCGATGCTCCCATTCATGCCAGTGCCGGAACGGCCGGCAGTGGACCAGCGCCGAGGTGTCCATCGCCTCGGTCGCCACCCGCACGCCGGAGGGCGAGGTAGATGTCATGGCATTGGCGCCAGGCGTGCCGACAAAGCCGACGGCGACGCCGGCCACGGCAGCGAAGATGAAAGAAGATGCGCGCATGCTTTCCTCCAGAGGTCACTAAACCCTCCCCGATCAACAACGCCGTTCTCGGCTTCCATGTTCCTCCCCGGCGCGCGAGCGCCGTGGGTCTCCGCGCCAAATCGTTAAGACCGATCGTGAGATGAACGGCTGTTCAGCTTGTTCGCCCGCCGCGCCGCCTTCCTCCTAATTCACGACTCACAAACTGGCCGCCGCCGTCAGCATCACTCCATCCTGAGAAATTGCTTCACCGCCGCGACAGTGCGGGTCGGGTCCTCCTCCTCCGGTGCGTGGCCGAGATCCTCGAAGATCGCCAGCGTGCTGCCTTGAATTTCGCGATGGAAGCGCTCGGCATCATCGGGCGGAATCAGGCGGTCGCGGCCGCCCCACAGGACGAGCGTCGGCAACTTCAGCTCCCGGATGCGCTCGGCGAGAATGCCGGTCCGCCGTTGCCTCGCGCGCTCGAGCAGTGCCCGGCGGTTGCCCGCGCGCTGCGTGAGCTCGACGGAGCGATCGATCTGCTCCTGCGTGACCTTGCTGGGATCGCCGTAGATGCTGCGAAAGCCCTGCTCGACCAGGCTGCGCGGCAGAATGTGTTCGAGCAGCGTGCCGACGAGCGGAAACCGCGCAAGCCGCGCCAACCGGAATCCGAACGGAAGGGAAGTCGCGTGCGGCGGGTAGCCGCCAGCGTCGACCAGGATGAGTTTTTCGACCCGCGCGGGATGCGCCAGCGCCGTCCGCCACGCGATCGCCCCGCCGAGCGAATTGCCGCCGAGCACGCAGCGCTGCACGCCGAGCTTGTCCAGCATGGCGAGGACGAGGCGCACGTCGTCGTCGAGCGAATAGATATTGTCCGGCGACGGGCCGGTGAGGCCGTATCCGGCGAGGTCGTACCGGATGACGCGCCGCTGCGCTTTGAGCGCCTGCGCCCAGCCTTCCCACGCGTGGAGCGAGGATCCGGTGCCGTGCAGCAGCACGATCGGGCTTGCGTCATCGCGCGGCCCCTCGTCGCGCAGGTGCACCTTCATGCCGAGCACATCGACGAAGGTCGAGGGCGGCGACGCCCAGCGCGCGAGCTCCTCGACGCTCTTCTCCGGCGCCCAATTCGCTGCGATGAAGACGGCGATGCCGAGCACAAGGACGGCGAGGATGCCACCGATGATGACGAGCGCTGTCACGACTGCGTTCCGCATGGTTTCGCCGAGATGATCGCTCAATTCGTAGGCCAGGCAAAATCGGCATCGGTCAAGGGCACCGACCGCCGGATTCGTTGACGATTTGCCCAGTACACAGGAGAACAAGGACCCTGCAGGCTGCAACCCTGGGAGCATTCCGCGCGTTGATTCATGTTTGGTTTCAGGGCCTTCGTGCGAGGCCCACGCGTGCTGGTGCAGCACGTCTCGAGGAACCGGCAATGAATGATGTGGAGCAGATCATCAGCGGTCTCGGCGATGCGGCGCGCGCGATCGGCGCCGAGGTCGCTTCGATCTCGTTTCTCGTCCAGCTGGCGCTGATCCTGCTCGCGGCTGCCGCCGCCGCGATGATCGCCGCGCTCGTTCGCAGGCGCGTCGATCTCGTCGAGCTGACCATGGGCTGGCCGTCGTTCCTGCGGCTCCTCGCGCGCGCGATCGCGGCCAATGTGGGCGTGATCGCCTTCGTCGGGATATTGGCGCTCATCCAGGTGGCGATGCTGGCGCTCACCCTGCCGGCCGCCAGCTATCTGCTCGGGATCGTGGGCAAGCTCGCCACCGCGTGGGTCGCCATCCATGTGATCGCCGGCCTCATCCGCAACCGCCTGATCTTCCGTATCCTTGCCGTCTCCGCCTGGACCATCGCGGCGTTGAGCATTCTCGGGCTGCTTGGTCCGACCGCGGATGCGCTCGATTCCGTTGCCGTCGTCATCGGCAATTTGCGCGTCACGCCGCTGCTCGTGCTCAAGACCATCCTGCTGCTCATCCTGGCGGTGTGGGCGGCCTCCGCGCTGAGCGGTTTTCTCGAGCGCCGCGTGCACGGCGCGTCGGATCTGACGCCGTCGTTCCAGGTCCTGATCGGAAAGCTGGTCCGGCTCACGCTCATGACGCTGGCGATCCTGATCGTGGTGCGATCGACCGGGATCGATCTCTCCGCGCTTGCGATCTTCACCGGGGCGCTCGGCGTCGGCGTCGGGTTCGGCCTGCAGAAGATCGTGTCGAATTTCGTCAGCGGGATCATCCTGCTGGTGGACAAGTCGATCAAGCCCGGCGACGTCATCACGGTCGGCGAGAGCTACGGCTGGGTCAATGCGATGAACACCCGCTGCATCGCGGTCATCACCCGCGACGGGCGCGAGGTGCTCATCCCGAACGAGGACCTCGTCACGCAACGCGTGATCAACTGGTCCTATACCAAGGAAGAAATCCGCCTCGACGTGCCGTTCGGGGTCGACGTCGCGAGCGATCCGCACCAGGTGCGGCGGGTCGCGGTCGAGGCGGCGGCCGCGGCGCCGCGGGTGCTGGCGGAGCCGGCGCCGGTCTGCCATTTCGTTGCGTTCGGCTCGAAGTCGCTGGATTTCATGCTCCGGTTCTGGATCGACGATCCGGTCGCGGGGATAACGAACGTGCGCGGGCTCGTGCTGCTGGCGCTGTGGGACGCGTTCAAGCGCGAGGGAATCGAGATTCCCTCGCCGATCCAGGACGTGCGCCTCGCCGATCCGGCCCGCGCCGCGGCCGACCACCGCGAGCCGGATCGATCGATCGTGCCGCGCGATCAGCCGGCCTGACGGCGAGGGGTGGGCCGCTACGGTAGTGTGCGTCCTCGACCTGGGAAGTGGGCCAAACCCAGACTCGGCGGTCCCCGGCGCGAGCGGCACGAAATCCGGCCGTCGGCGGACCCCGCTACGCGGGCTTGACATATCATCAACAGTGCGGTTGAATATCAACGGACTGGTTGATGATAAGGCGCTGGCTCCATGGGAAACCCGTCGCATCTGCGCGTGGTCGGGCAGACGCCGTCCCGGGACGACGAGCAGCACGCACTGAGCTTGGTGTTTGCCGCGCTCTCGGACCCGGTGCGGCGCGAGATTCTCGACCGGCTCGACGGGCAGGACCTGCTGGTGTCGGAGACCGCCGCGCATTTCGACATTTCGCTCCAAGCCGTGTCGCGCCACATTCAGGTCCTGGTGCGCGCCGGATTGGTGACGCAGGAGCGCACCGGCCGCATCAGCCGCTGCCGTTTGGACGCGGGGCCGATCTACGGGGCGGCCGTCTGGCTCAACCGCTACAGCAAATACTGGCAGGCTCAGTTCGATCTCCTGGCGGCCTCGCTGCAAGAGATCGAACGCGAGAAATCCGCAACCGCGCGCAAGGCGGGCCGAAGCAGGCCGGCCAAGCCGGCGTTGCCCCGGAGACGCAGCCGATCCGTCAAATCGCAACGGGAGAAGTGAGCATGAACGAGCATCAAGTCGTCACGCCCGAACACTGGCTGGAGGCGCGCAAGCGGCTTCTCGCCAAGGAAAAGCAATTCACGCGGCTGCGCGATGAGCTGAGCCAGGCGCGACGCGAGCTGCCGTGGGTGCGCGTCGCCAAGGAATATCGCTTCGAGGGCCCGCAAGGCAGCGAGACGCTCGCGCAGCTGTTCGCCGGCCGCAGCCAGCTTGTCGTCTATCATTTCATGTTCGCCCCGGACTGGGACGTCGGTTGCAAGAGCTGCTCGTTCTGGGCCGACAATTTCGAGCGCAACGTCGTGCATCTTGGGGCGCGCGACGTGACGCTGATCGCAATCTCGCGGGCGCCGTTGGCGAAGATCGAAGCCTTCCGCAAACGTATGGGCTGGACCTTCAAGTGGGTCTCGTCCGAAAACACCGACTTCAATTTCGATTATCACGTGTCGTTCACCCCGGAAGCGCTGGCGAACGGCGAAATCTTTTACAATTATGCCTGGTCCAAATCCTCGGTCCCGGAGCAGCCGGGCATCAGCGTGTTCTACCGGGACGCAAGCGGCGCGATCTTTCACACCTATTCCTGCTACGGCCGCGGTCTCGACATGATGAACGTGGCCTATCAGTACCTGGATCTCGTTCCGATGGGACGCAACGAGGCGGACCAGGGACCCAATCCGCAGGCCTGGGTGCGCCATCGCGACAATTACGGCAGCTGAATTTCAAGCATCGGAGCAGAAGGATGAACTATCGACAAACGACCCGGCAGCTCAGCGAGTATCGGCGTCAGATCACCGAGATTCGCGAGAAAATGCGCAACGCGCAGGCATCGATCGAGCCCGAGGAGGTGCGCGACTACGAACTCACAACCCCGCAGGGGAAGGTTCGGCTCTCCGCCTTGTTCGGCGACAAGGACACGCTGTTCGTCATCCACAACATGGGCACCGGGTGCCCGAATTGCACGATGTGGGCCGACGGTTTCAACGGCGTATTCGAGCACTTGCGCGATCGTGCCGCCTTCGTCGTGTCCTCGCCCGACCCGCCCGACAAACAGCAGAGCTTCGCCGCTTCCCGCGGCTGGAAGTTCCCCATGGTCTCGCACCACGGCACGACGTTCGCCGACGATATGGGCTATGTGCGCAACGGCGGCGCGATGCCGGGCGTCTCGGTATTCAAGCGCAGGGGCGACAAAATCCTGCGAGTGGCGGACACCGCCTTCACCCACGGCGACGATTTCTGCAGCGTCTGGCACCTGCTGGATCTCATTCCGGAAGGCGCCGCAGGTTGGCAGCCGAAGTTCCGCTACGCGAGCTGATGTAGAATGGGCAAGACTTGCGCCAGCGAAAGCGGGGGGCGCACACGCGCGCCGCGCCCACCCTACATTGCCGATGCCGGCCTGCGAGAGCGGAACGTCATTGAATCTGATCTGGCGAACGCGAAGGCCGTAGACGCGCGAAGCTGATCTCGCTATGGGGAAGGTCGAACGGGGGATGCTGATGCGCAGTCCGCGGTGCGTCGCGACAATGGCGCTCGTCGCCTTGTCGATCCTGCTTTGGCGCGGCGCCGTGCATTCCGCATGGGGCGAGATCGCCGGCGCTTCCCCGGTTCGAACGGACCGCTCGAGCTGCAACCGCGCGGCATTCCGCGTCATCGTGGACGTGGGACACACCGTCGAACGGCACGGCGTGCTGAGTGCCCGCGGCGCGACCGAATATATGTTCAACCTCCGCCTTGCGAACCAGATCGAGCAGATGCTGGTGGCTGCCGGATTCGGCAAGACCGTCGAGCTGATCACGGCCGCGCCGCCGCCTCGCGGGCTCCTCGAGCGCGCCGCGCGCGCGAACAGCCTGGGGGCCGATCTCTTCCTTTCGATCCATCATGACGGCGTCCCGGATCCCTTCGTGGAGAGATGGGAGTACGACGGCCGCGAGCACGCTTTCAGCGACCGCTTCAAGGGCCATTCCATTTTCATCTCGAATGACAATGGGGATCCCAGGGGCAGCCTGCGCTTCGGCAGGCTTCTCGGCAATCAGCTCAAAGCGCGCGGCCTGCAGTACACGCCGCATTACACGGAAAAATTCATGGGAAGCCGGCAGCGAAAGCTGGTCGACGCCGAGGCCGGAGTTTACCGCTACGACCAGCTGATCGTGCTCCGGAAGACCCGGATGCCCGCCGTCCTGCTCGAGGCCGGCTCGATCGTCAATCGCGACGAGGAATTGCTGCTGGAATCTCCGGAGCGCCAGGCGGCGATCGCCGCGGCGGTCACCGGCGCGGTCGAGGCGTTCTGCGCGGAGCGGGCGCCGCGCAAGCCAGTCCGACTTCCGCGACGCCCGGGCGTTTGACCTGTGGGATTCCCTCCCCCCGCGAAGCGGTGGGGAGGGTGGCGAGGTGCGAAGTACCGAGCCGGGTGGGGGGTCGAGCCTATGCGGCTTCCTGCTTCTGCTGCAGCTCGGCGTCTTTCGCCATCGTCCGCTTCAATGCCGGGCGCTCGTTCAGCCGCGCGAGATAGGCGGCGAACTCCGGCCGCTCCGGGATGAGCTTGAAGATCGTGCCCCAGCGCAGCCCCGAGCCGATCACCACGTCGGCGGCGGTGAATTGCTCGCCCATGAGATAGGGCCGCGCCGCGGCCGCCGCCTTGGCCAGCACGTCGATGACCGTTTCGAACTCGCCGAAGCCGAGCGCCGCGCGCGGCGCCGCCTCCTTGCGCGGATAGGCGCGCTCCCAGATCGCCGGCTCGACGCAGCTGGGACCGAAGAACAGCCATTTCAGGTAGACACCGCGCTTCGGGTTGCCGATCGGCACGTTGAGCTTGGCGCGCGGGAATTCGTCGGCGAGATACGCGCAGATCGCCGACGCCTCGGTGATGACGACGTCGCGGTGGCGCAGCGCCGGCACCTTGCCCATCGGATTGACGGCGAGGTAGTCGGGCCGGCGGTTCTCGCCCTTCTTGAAGCTCACGAGTTGGATGTCGTAGGGCTCGCCGACCTCCTCGAGCATCCAGTGCACGATCGAGGAGCGCGACGGCGCGGCGTGATAGAGCGTGAGGTCTGCCATGGGTGAACTCTCCGGGGTTGGGGCTTCGTAGAGGTGGGTTTGACTTGATCGAGGCCGCGCGCTCTAGCCCCCAATTGCGGCAATGACGTGGGGGAGCTACCCGCCGGCGGAGGTCCTGCGGCGGACCTCGGGAAGCACGTTGCGGCCGATGAGTTCGATCGAGGCCAGAATGTCGTCCTGGCCCATGCCCGGCCAGCTCACCCGCATGGCGACCTGCGTGATGCCGGCGCGATGCTGTGCCAGGAGCGCGTCCGTGACTTGCGCGAGTGTGCCGATCGCGAAGCGGTCTTTCGCCAAGCGGCGCAATTGCTCCTCGGGCGCGCCGTCGCGCTTCTCCGCGACGCCCCCGAGCTCCCACGCCGCATAGGATGCGTATTTCTCGAGCAGATACGGCGCGACGCGGCGAAACGCGGTCTCCTCGTCGGACGCGCACGCAACCTCGTAGAGACGGCAGATGTGCTCCTGCATTGGCAGCTTGGCGGCGCTCCGCGCGGAGCGGTAGAGCGCCATCTGCTCGGAGAGTTTTTCCATCGTCGGCGTCGGCACGAGCAGCCAGCCGTCGCCGATGCGCGCCGCGCGCTGGATCGCTGGCTCCGCCTGGGCGCCGATCAGGATCGGCGGGCGCGATTGCAGCGGGCGCGGCCGGATGCTGGCGTCGGAGAATTGCCAGTGCCGCCCCTGATGGGTGACGCGGTCCTCGGTCCACAGCCGCCGGATGATCTCGACACCCTCGGTCAGCCGGCTCACCCGCTCGCCCATCGGCACGCCGAACGCGGCGAATTCTTCCGGCCGATAGCCGAGCCCGACCCCGAGCAGGAATTTTCCGCCGGTGACGAGATCGAGGAAGGCGCCGACCTCCGCGAGCTCCACCGGATTGTGCAGCGGCAACAGCGTCACGTGAGTGCCGAGCGTGAGCCCTTCGGCCTCGGCCGCGATCCGCACGAGCAGCGGCAGCTGCGGGAAATAGTGGAAGCCCGGCACGAGGTGGTGCTCGCCGGCCCAGATCGAATCGAAGCCGAGCGTGCGGACGAGCCGCGCCTGCTCCAGCGTCTCGGCAAGCCGCCGGGCCGGATCGTCGCGCTCGCGATGCTGCGAGTTGAGGTAGATGCCGAGCTTCATTTTCGGTCTCTGCGTCGGGTCCGCTGCAGCAATTGACTAAGGCCTGAACTCATGAGCGAGGATCGATAGAAGCCCAGCGATGCGCCGTTTTGGGCCAATATCTGCCTTTCGTCTGCCGTCGGGGAAGGTCGCATAAGTGCCAAAGGCGGACCTTGCCGGCAAGTCTCGATCAGTTGAGGGAATACTAGGGAGGACGTAACTGCGCGCCGTCGAGTGGGGGCAAATCAGGACTTAAGTATGTTAGGGCTTTCGATAACTTTGCTGCCACACCACCTTCACCCGAGGTTCGCCTGGAGTGGTGGATTCCCAGCAACGCGTCATCCGCCACTGCGATTATTATAGCACCGGCTGAACCTGGTCCGGTTGAGCAGTTGTTTTCGAAGTCGTTGTCGGTTGCCAAGCTCTTGGTGATTTCACATGTTCGAAGTTGAACAGAGAGGTCGGGGAGCGCCAATGCAAAGTACACGCGCTCTCCAAGCAAAGGATCTCTGACGCGCGTCCGATCGAGAAAAGCGTCTAGTCGGGCAGCAGAATCGACCTGCAGCAGCGCCAATTTTGACTCATCTGCCAGCTTTATTACTCGCAACGGAAAAGTGCTCTTCTCTGTTTTGAATTCGATGCTCCTCTCAGAGGTCGTTCTGCCGCTTGGACCAGTGATGCAGAAACTGGCCGTCACTACGTGCTGCGGACTGATACCTACGCCCGTGCAGACAAAGGCCCCTTCAGTGGAGGAGCGTACATTGATACTACCTGTCGCTCGCAAGGCTCGACCAGCGGATTCTTGGGAAGGCGTGCTAATCGAGGGAAGGCTTTCGTCGCTCAGCCGAGCGATCTTCCCATCCGGGTCGCTCACAAATCCTGCGGCAACGAAGAACTTCAGGTTCCTAATCGCATCGGCCCTGGAAGAAGTCTTAATTGCCTCGAGGATTAGCGACGTCTCGAACTTCTTACGCTCAAGAGATTCAGTGGCAAGCTGTTTGCTCCTTTCAAGATCAAGATTGCCCTTCGCCTTAAGTTCTTCGATTTGTAGCGAAGTCAGTGATTTTCCGATTTCGATGCTTTGCGACGACCATGCAGTAATCAATGCGCCAGCCACGCCGCTAACGAGAGCTATAGCCGCGCCAGCTACTGTAGCTTGAGCCGCGGAAAGTCCGGTCCGCTTGGCCTCGGCCTCCTTGATGGCCATGTCGCGACGTCGAATCTCGGCGTCGAGCTCAAACTTGCGCTCTTCAAGTTGAACCGAGTCGCGTTGCACTGGCATCGTGGCACCACGGCTAACCTAGGTTCACACCCTGCAGGACACGAGCGGCAGTGTAGCTTAGCTCTGGCATAAAAGTCAGCAGTGCCGAGCAACCTGACGGCCACCAACTTGAGCGCTAGTGAGGTTCGGCACGCCGAGGTTCCGCTAATGGGATGGTCCGGCCGTGCTTTGCCCCACCGGCGAGCGAACCTTGCCAGGGGCGCCAAAGTCAAGGAGCACGCCATGTCTCAGCACTTCAGCACGACGATCGCCGTGATCGGAATCGATATCGGTAAGAACTCGTTCCATGTTGTGGGTCTTGATCAACGCGGTGCCATTTGGGATCTATTTTGTGACCGGTTGCACGAGGTAGATCATTTCTTCTCGATCGAGATGCCCTTCTCGCCGATGTTGATGTCGATGCCGGTGGTCTTCTTGCGCTCTTGTTGGAGTTGATAGCCGAGCACAATGACGGCGACGACGAGCGCGCCGAGGATCAGGAACAGGATGCGGTCGCGGGTCATGGCTTCCTCGCTCTCGTCAGCCTGAGGTGCGAGCCGTCGCAGACGGCGAGCCTCGAAGGCCGCGCTCATTCTTCGAAGCGATTTCCCTGCATCCTTCGAGGGCCGCGCTGCGCGCGGCCACCTCAGGATGACGGGAACAAATATCAGCTGCACCCCGTGGTGCTGCCGCAGGTGTCGCATTTCATGCAGGTGCCGTTGCGCACCAAGGTGAAATTCCCGCATTCGCCGCAGGCTTCGCCTTCGTAGCCCTTGGCCTTGGCCTCGGCGCGCTTTTCAGCCGCCGCGGCGCGGGCCTCCTTCTGCGACCAGGCGAGCGGGTCGGGCGCGCTTCTCAGGCTTTGCTCGGGCTCGGCCTTAAGCGCGGGTGCGGTGCCCCCTCGGGCGGCTGCGCCGGAGCCTGCAAACGAGGTTACGTTGGTTGACCCCCCACCCCGGCCCTCTCCCACAAGGGGGGAGGGAGAAGAAGAGCGCGCCTCGGTCGTGCCGCCACCGCCGCCGGCCGAGCCGCCGCCCCCCGCGCCGCCGCCGCCCCCGCCGGACATCACCACCAGCTTGTCGCCGCGCGAGCGCGTGAGGCCTTTCGAGACATATTTCGACGGTCCGCCGGTCTTGCCTTCCTCGACGCCGCGGCCGAGCGCGTCGAACCCGGTGCCGATCTCGGTCGGGTCGACATGGGCGAGATCGAAGCGGGAGAGATAGCTCACCGCGAGTTCGCGAAACACGTAGTCGAGGATCGACGTCGCATATTTGATCGAATCGTTGCCCTGCACCGGGCCCGACGGCTCGAACCGCGTGAACGTGAAGGCGTCGACATATTCCTCGAGCGGCACGCCGTACTGCAGGCCGAGCGAGACCGCGATCGCGAAATTGTTCAACAGCGAGCGCAGTGCCGCGCCCTCTTTATGCATGTCGACGAAGATCTCGCCGAGCCTTCCGTCCTCATATTCGCCGGTGCGCAGGTAGACCTTATGGCCGCCGACCACCGCCTTTTGCGTGTAGCCCTTGCGCCGGTCGGGCAGGCGCTCGCGCTCGCGCAGCACCGTGATGCGCTCGACCACCTTCTCGACGATGCGCTCGGCGATGCCCGCGGCGCGCGCTGCCGCCGGCTTTTCGAGGAACGCCTCGACCCCCGCCTTCACGGAAGCGAGCTCGTCCTCCTCCTCTTCCTCGTCGGCGATGAGCTGGCTCTGCAGCGGCTGGGAGAGTTTCGAGCCGTCGCGGTAGAGCGCGTTGGCTTTGAGCGCGAGCTTCCAGGAGAGCAGATAGGCGGCCTTGCAGTCCTCGACCGTCGCCTCGTTCGCCATGTTGATGGTCTTCGAGATCGCCCCGGAGACGAACGGCTGCGCCGCCGCCATCATGCGGATGTGGCTCTCGACCGAGAGATAGCGCTTGCCCGTGCGCCCGCACGGGTTGGCGCAGTCGAACACCGGATAGTGCTCGGGCTTGAGATGCGGCGCGCCCTCGACCGTCATCGCCCCGCACACGTGGATGTTGGCCGCTTCGATCTCGCGCTTGCCGAACCCGACGTGCGTGAGCAGGTCGAACGAGGGCGCGACCATCGTCTCGGCCGGGATGCCGAGCGTGTCGCGCAAGAATTCCTCGCCGAGCGTCCATTTGTTGAACACGAACTTGATGTCGAAGGCGGTGGGCAGCGCCTTGTCGATCTTCTCGATGATCTCCGCCGTGAACCCCTTGGCTTGGAGCGTCGTGTGGTTGATCGCCGGCGCGTTCGACAGCGTGCCGTGGCCGACCGCATAGGCCTCGATCTCGGCGATTTCGGCCTCGCTGTAGCCGAGCACGCGCAACGCCTCCGGCACCGCGCGGTTGATGATCTTGAAATAGCCGCCGCCGGCGAGCTTCTTGAATTTCACCAGGGCGAAATCCGGCTCGATCCCGGTGGTGTCGCAATCCATCACCAGGCCGATGGTGCCGGTCGGGGCGATCACGGTCGCCTGCGCGTTGCGATAGCCGTGCGCCTCGCCCAGGGTGAGCGCCTGGTCCCAGGCGAGTCTCGCGTGCTCGATCAGCTCCGCGTCCGGGCAGGCGGCGTGGTCGAGCCGCACCGGCGGGGTCGAGAGCTTCTCGTAGCCGGTCTTGGCGCCGTAGGCCGCGCGCCGGTGATTGCGGATGACGCGCAGCATGTGCTCGCGGTTCTTCTTATAGCCCGGGAAGGGGCCGAGTTCGGCCGCCATCTCCGCCGAGGTCGCGTAGGAGACGCCCGTCATGATCGCCGACATCGCCCCGCAGATCGCGCGGCCGGCCTCGCTGTCATAGGGAATGCCCGACGACATCAAGAGGCCGCCGATGTTGGCGTAGCCGAGCCCCAGCGTGCGGTATTCATAGGAGAGCAGCGCGATCTGCTTCGAGGGAAACTGCGCCATCAGCACCGAGATCTCGAGCACGACGGTCCACAATTTGACCGCATGCTCGTAGCCCGTGATGTCGAAGCGCAACCTTCCTTCTCCCTCCCCTGCAAGGGGAGGGTCGGACCGCCGCAGGCGGTCCGGGGTGGGGTCGCCAGCGGAAGATTCGACCCCCACCCGGCTCGCTTCGCTCGCCGACCTCCCCCTTGCAGGGGGAGGAGACTCGGAGACCGGATTCCGGAACGCGAGCAGGTTGAGTGAAGCGAGATTGCACGCCGTGTCGTCGAGAAACATGTATTCCGAGCACGGATTGGAGGCCCGAATCGGGCCGGAGGCCGGGCAGGTGTGCCAATCGTTGACGGTCGAGTGGAACTGCAGGCCGGGATCGGCGCTCGCCCAGGCGGCGTAGCCGATCTTCTCCCACAGCGCGCGGGCCTTGACGGTCTTGGCGACCTTGCCGGGCTTGGTGCGCCAGGTCAGGTCCCAATCGCCGTCGGCCTCGACGGCTTTCAGGAACTCGTCCGTCACGCGCACCGAATTGTTCGAGTTCTGGCCGGAGACGGTGAGATAGGCCTCCGAATCCCAGTCGGTGTCGTAGATCGGGAACTCGATGTCGGTATAGCCCTGCTTGGCGAACTGGATCACCCGGCGGATGTAATTGTCGGGCACCGTATTTCTGCGCGCCGCCTTGATCTCGCGGCGGAGCACCGGGTTCTTGTCGGGATCGAAGCAATCGTCACCCGAGCCCTCGCAATTGACGCAGGCTTTGAAGATCGCCTTGAGGTGCCGCTGGTTGATGCGCGAGCCGGTGACGAGGCTGGCGACCTTCTGCTCCTCCAGCACCTTCCAGTCGATGTACTGCTCGATGTCGGGGTGATCGACGTCGACCACGACCATCTTGGCCGCGCGCCGCGTGGTGCCGCCCGATTTGATCGCGCCGGCGGCCCGGTCGCCGATCTTGAGGAAGCTCATCAGGCCGGAGGATTTGCCGCCGCCGGAGAGCCGTTCGCCTTCGCCGCGCAGTTTCGAGAAATTCGAGCCGGTGCCGGAGCCGTATTTGAACAATCGGGCCTCGCGCACCCACAGATCCATGATGCCGCCGTCGTTGACGAGGTCGTCGGCGATGCCCTGGATGAAGCAGGCGTGGGGCTGCGGATGCTCGTAGGACGATTTCGACCGGGTGAGCTTGCCGGTGGCGAAATCGACGTAATAGTGCCCCTGGCTCGGGCCGTCGATGCCGTAGGCCCAGTAGAGGCCGGTGTTGAACCATTGCGGCGAATTGGGCGCGACCATCTGCATCGCGAGCATGTAGCGCAGCTCGTCGAAGAAGGCCGACGCGTCGCGGTCGGAGGCGAAATAGCCGCCCTTCCAGCCCCAATAGGTCCAAGTGCCGGCGAGCCGGTCGAAGACCTGCTTGGCCGAGGTCTCGCCGCCCAAGCGCTCCTTCTCCGGGAGCGCGGCGAGCGCCGCCTCGTCGGCGACCGAGCGCCACAGGAACGAGGGAACGCTCTCCTCCTCGACGCGCTTGAGCCGCCCCGGCACCCCGGCCTTGCGGAAATATTTCTGCGCCAGCACGTCGGAGGCGACCTGGGACCAGAACGCCGGCACTTCGACCGCTTCCGCCCGGAACACCACCGAGCCGTCCGGATTGCGGATCTCGCTCGTGGTCAGACGAAACTCGATTGCCTCGTAGGGCGACTGGCCTTCCTTCGTGTATCGCCGCTCGATCCGCATTGCTCCACCCCGTTTTTTCGTCGACGCCGGTTGCCCGCGCGCCGACATTTCGCCTTGCGTGGGCCAAAGCCCGCGCGCTGCCGGTTGGTCCCGGCACTCTGCTCCACGTCCCGTTACGCCCGGCACTTCGCGGCGCCCGTTCTGAGTGGGTCGCTACCGACCTCCGGTCCATGCGAAGCCATGGGCTCGCCTTAGCCTTCGGCCCCGGCGGAGCGGCGTCGCTAGCCTGTTCTGGGAGGCGTCCGGCGAGCACTTGGTACGACCCGCGCCCGACACCCGAAGGCTAGGACGACTCCGTCCCGGCAGTCAAGAACTAGTGCGAGAGTCTGAATCAACCCCTAAATCTGGGGAAAGTTGCCCGTGGATTGCGGGGAAAACGCCGAGCTGCATTGCGGTAAATATCGGAGAAGGGAAGGGGATTCGGAAGGGCGCGGCGGCGGCGAACGGTCGCGAATCGCCATCCTGTCGGCATACGCTTGGGCCAGAAAAGGTGCTATGGTACCGGCAAACTTCGGCGTTCCGGAGAATCGAAATCCTGTTTGGCTGCCGTCGGTTGGCGGCGAGAGCAGAATCAGGATCGCAACCGGCTCGAATCGGAATGAATGGGCTCGCGCGACTCGCCTGCCGCCGGCCGGCGCCGGCGCGCAACAGGAAATCGCGGAACCGCGGACGCGGCTTGCCATTATCTCGATGCAAAAATGCGGGGGACCAGTCTGCGCCGTGCGCAGCCCCTGATCTCATCGTGATGCAAAGCGCTCGAGTCCCGCGAGGTTGGGGGAGGAAGCAGTTGCGCCGTCGGGACCTTGTGCTTGCAGGCCTGTCGCTGCCTTTCCTAGCCGTCATCGAACGACACCCGCGGACGGCGCTCGCGGCGGCCAATCCCGACGAGGGCTCGCCGTTCGATGCGCTCAGCGTGCGGCAGCTCGCGCGCGATCTCGCGCAAAAGCCATACAAACCGCCCGACACGCGCCTGCCCGACACGCTCAAGAACCTGACCTACGACCAGTACCGCTCGATCCGATTCGAGCCGGAGAAGGCGCTGTGGCGCGGCGCGGGCCTGCCGTTCGAGGCGCAATTCTTCCATCGCGGCTTCTATTATTCCGACCGCATCGACATTTTCGAGGTCCATCAGGGCCGCGCCCGCCGCATCGTGTATTCGCCGGGCATCTTCTCGTTGGGAAAAATCACGTCTCCGGATCCCAGCGACGATATCGGCTTTGCCGGCTTTCGCCTGCACGCCCCGGTCAATCGCCCGGACTATTACGACGAAGTCGCGGTTTTCCTCGGCGCGAGCTATTTCCGCTCGCTGGCCAAGGGGTTGAACTTCGGCATCTCCGCCCGCGGGCTCGCGCTCGCCACCGGCGATCCCAAAGGCGAGGAATTTCCGGTGTTCAAATCGTTCTGGCTGGAGCGGCCGCAGCCCAACACCAAGTCCGTCGTCGTGCATGCACTGCTCGATACCCCGAGCGCGGCGGGCTCCTATCGCTTCACGATCCGACCGGGCGACCCCACCGTGTTCGACGTCGAGGCCGCGCTCTACCCGCGCGCGGATATCGCGACGGCGGGGCTCGCGCCGCTCACCAGCATGTTCATGTTCGACGCCGGCAATCGCGCCAATGTCGATGATTTCCGGCCCGCGGTTCACGATTCCGACGGTCTCGGCATGCTCAACGGGCGCGGCGAGCACCTGTGGCGGCCGCTGAACAATCCCGGCGATCTGCAGATCTCCACCTTCGTCGACACCAATCCGCGCGGCTTCGGCCTGATCCAGCGCAAGCGCGACTTCCGCGATTATCAGGATCTCGAAGCCCATTACGAGAAGCGCCCCAGCCTGTGGATCGAGCCGATCGGCGACTGGGGCAGTGGCGGCGTGTTCCTCGTGGAAATTCCCAGCAAGGAGGAGATCCACGACAACATGGTCGCGTTCTGGCGGCCGAACGAGCCGCTGCGCGCCAAGGGCGAATACACGTTCACCTACCGGCAGCATTGGGGCTCCGGCAAATCCTACAAGCCCGAGCTGGCGGAGGTGAGGGCGACGCGCGCTGGCCGCGGCTCGGATTCCAGCACGCGGCTGTTCGTGCTCGACTTTCAGGGCGAGAACCTCAAGGCCGCCGGCCCGCCCGAGAACATCCGCGGGCTCGTGAGCGCCGGCGCCGGCGAGATCCGGCACGTGGTGACCCAGCCCAATCCGGAAACCGGCGGCTGGCGCCTGAGCTTCGAGCTCGTGCCGGGGCGGCAATCGCCCGTCGAGCTGCGCGCGCAACTGATGCTGGGCGAAGCCATGCTTTCCGAAGTCTGGCTCTATCGATGGACCGCGTAGCGCGCCTGCAGGACGGCGCGCCCGCCGCGGCGACGCCGCAGCCTCCGGCGCTGCCGGACGAAGCGCCGCTGGCGATGCCGGTCCAGTCGCTGCGGCAGCAACCGCAGCCGGTCGGGTCGCCGACCTCGCCGCCCGGCACGTCGGGCCGCCGCGTCGTTCTCGTCTGCGCGACGTTGGCGCTGACCGGATTTGCCGGATACGAAATGTATCTGGTGCTGCAGGTCGGCGGCCTGACCAATCTCGAAGCGGTCATTCTCGCGCTGTACGTCGTCCTGTTCGCCTGGATCGCATTCTCGTTCGCGACCGCGTTCGCCGGGTTCGTGTCGCTCCTCCGCGGCGGCACGCGCCAGCTCGGCATCGAGGAAGCCGGGCCGCTCCCCGGGCTTTCGACCCGAACCGCGCTGCTGGTGCCCGCCTACAACGAATACGCCCCGCATCTGATGGGCCGGATCGAGGCGATCTACGCTTCGCTCGCGGAATCCGGCGCGCTCGAGCATTTCGACTTCTTCATTCTCAGCGACAGCACAGACCCGGAGACCTGGATCGCCGAGGAGATGCATTTCGTCGCGCTGCGCGATCGCACCGGCGGCCACGGGCGGATTTTCTACCGCCACCGCGCCGTCAACGAAGGCCGCAAGTCCGGCAACATCGCGGATTGGCTGCGCCGCTTCGGGGCGCGCTACGAGCAGATGATCATTCTCGACGCCGACAGCCTGATGACCGGCGCCACCATCGTTCGGCTGATCGCCGCCATGGAGCGCAACCCGCAGGTCGGGCTGATCCAGACGCTCCCGGTGATCGTCAACGCCAACACGCTGTTTGCGCGCGTGCAGCAGTTCGCCGGCCGCGTCTACGGGCCGCTGATCGCCCATGGGCTCGCGTGGTGGCACGGCGCGGAAGGAAACTATTGGGGCCACAACGCGGCGATCCGAGTGCGGGCCTTCGCCGAGCGCGCCGGGCTGCCGGAGCTGCGCGGGCGCAAGCCGTTCGGCGGCACCATCCTGAGTCACGATTTCGTCGAGGCGGCGATGCTCCGCCGCGGCGGCTGGGCGATTTACATGGCGCCGATCCTGTCGGGCAGCTACGAGGAGTGCCCGCCCTCGCTCAGCGATTATGCGCTGCGCGACCGTCGCTGGTGCCAGGGCAATCTGCAGCACCTCGCGGTGCTGCCGGCCCGCGGCTTCCACTGGGTCAGCCGGCTGCATCTCGTCACCGGCATCGGTGCCTATCTGACCGCGCCGATGTGGCTCACGTTCCTGCTGGTCGGATTGATGATCTCGCTGCAGGCGCGCTTCGTCCGGCCGGAATATTTTGCTCCGGGCTTCTCGCTGTTCCCGCAATGGCCGGCGCAGGATCCGGTCCGCGCCGCGCAGGTATTCGCCGGCACGATCGGGCTGTTGCTGGCGCCCAAGCTGCTCGGCTACCTCCTCCTGCTCGGCGACCGCTCGATGCGGCGCGGCTGCGGCGGCGCGCTGCGCGGATTTGCGGGGCTGCTGATCGAAACGCTGATCTCGGGGCTGACCGCTCCCATCCTGATGCTGATGCAGACGGCCGCGGTCCTGCAGATCCTGCTCGGACGCGACGCCGGCTGGAGCGCGCAGCGCCGCGCCGCCGCCGCCATGCCGCTGCGGGAGAGCTTGCGCCGCTATCGCTGGCACACCTTGTTCGGCTTCTCGTTCGCGGCAGCGGCCTTTGCCGTGTCCCCGCCGCTGTTCCTGTGGATGACGCCGGTCATCGTCGGCCTGGTGTTCGCCGTTCCGCTGGCCACGCTGACGGCGCGGCCGAACTGGGGGCTCGCGCTGCGCCGGCTCGGGCTGCTGTCGATCCCGGAGGAGCGCGCACCCCCGCCCATCCTTTCCCATGCGGAGGAATTGACCGCGAGCTTGCGTGCGGTCGAGCGCAAGCCGGGCGAGCTGATGGCCGCGTTTCTCGACGATCCGGACCTCGTCGAGCTGCACCGCCGCATGCTGCCGCCGCCGCGACGCCGCTCCGGCCGCGACCTCGACGTCCACCTCGTCGTCGGTCTCGCCAAGCTCGACGAATGCACCAATCTGGAGGAGGCGTTCGAAGTCCTGAGCGAGGCGGAGAAGCGCGCGCTGCTCGGCAGCGAGCGCGGGCTCGAGCGGCTTGCCGCGCTGTGGCGATCACAGCGGGATCGCGCGGCATAGCAGATCGACCCGGCACTGCGACGGGTCATCCTGGACACGGATCGGCCGCGGTGGCACAAGCGGCGAATGAAGACCTTTCTGCTGCGCTTCTTCACCTGGTGGAACGGCGTGACGTTCGGCACCCAGTTTTGGACGTGGGCGTATGGCGAGCTCGTCGGGACCGACGAGTTCGGCAATCGCTATTACCGGACCCGCGGCGGCAAGGTCGATCCCACCCTCGGGTTCGAGCGCCGGTGGGTGATCTACACCGGCTATGCGGAAGCCTCGAAGGTGCCGCCGAGCTGGCACGGCTGGCTGCACCACACCGTCGACGTGCCGCCGACACAGGAGACCGTGAAGACCTGGCCCTGGGAGAAATCGCATCGGCCCAATCTCACCGGCACGCCGCTGGCCTATCGCCCGCCCGGCTCGACGCTCGCCCAGAACCGCCGCCATCCCGCCACCGGCGACTACAAGGCCTGGACGCCGGGCGAGTAACGCTTCGTTTCTCCCCCGAAGGGGATCCGCCGCGGGAGGAAGCGCCCTTTCCGTGCCGCAATCCGCGTGTTAACCAGCCGCATTCCGCCGCGAAAAAATCGCGCGCGGCTCCGGGCGCCGATGGCTGGACCCAAATTTCTCGCAGCGTTGGCTTGCGTCGGCGTGCTGGTGAATGTCGCACCGGCAGCGGCGCAATTCGGCACGATTTTCGGCGATTCGCCGCGCCCGCCCGCGAACGTGCCCGGGCGCCAGCCGTATCCGCCGCCGCCAAACGAATCCCGCGGCCCTGCGCCGCCGCCGAGCGCCGTTCAGTCGCAGCCGCTTCCGCCGCCGCCCGGGATGGACCCGACCCAGCAGGGCGTGGTGCAAAGACCGGGTCAGGCGCCGCCACCCGGCCTGCCGCCGGGCCAGCGCCAGCCGCGCGGCGCCCCGCAGCCCGGCAATACCGCGCCGCAGCCCGGCGACGAAGTGATCACGGCGTTGCCGGCGGAGAAGGTCGTCAATCCGACCGCGGTGTTCTCCGGGCTCGACAAGATCACCGGCCGGATCATCACGTTCGATGTCGCCGTCAACGAGACGGTGCAGTTCGGTGCACTGCAGGTCACGCCGCGCGCCTGCTACACGCGCCCGCCGACGGAAACGCCGAATACCGACGGCTTCGTCGAAGTCGATGAGATCACGTTGCAGGGCGAGACCAAGCGCCTCTTCACCGGCTGGATGTTCGCGGCGAGCCCCGGCCTGCACGGGGTCGAGCATCCGATCTACGATGTGTGGCTCGTCGACTGCAAAAAGAGCAACGTCGCCGCGGGAACGCCGCCCTCGAGCGCTGCCGCCGCGACGCCGAGCCCGCCGAGCCCGCCGATCCAGAGCGCCAATCCGCCTGCGCCGGCCGCGGCTGCACCGGCAAAGCCCACCGTGCCCGCGCAGGCGGCCAATCCATCCCCCGCGACTCAGAGGCGGTAAGCCTCGTCCGGCAACGAGCGCAAACGCGCGGACGGCGCCTCAGCCGGCGCCCGTCGCGCGGGCGAGCGCGTCGCGCCCGGTCATCGGGATATCCGGCGCCAGTGCGTCGAAGCGGCCATCGCCGGCCAGCGCCCGCTCGAGCAGCCGGTGATACTGGCGCCGGGACAGCTCGATCGCGCCGAACATCTCCAGATGATCGGTGACGAACTGGGTGTCGAGCAGGATAAAACCGCCGGCGCGCAGCCGGGCGACGAGATGCACCAGCGCGATCTTCGAGGCATCGCGCGCGCGGTGGAACATGCTCTCGCCGAAGAATGCGCCGGCGAGGCTGACCCCATAGAGCCCGCCGACCAGGACATCGCCGTCATAGACCTCGACCGTGTGGCAATGCCCGTGCTCGAACAGGGCGCGATAGAGCCTGCGAATCCGGATGTTGATCCAGGTCCGGGCGCGGCCGGCCTGGGGCTCGGCGCAGCCGTCGATCACCGCGTCGAAATCGCGATCGCACACCACCCGAAACCGATCGCCGCGCAAGGTGCGGGCGAGCCGCGCCGGTACATGGAAGCGCTCGAGCGGCAGAATGCCCCGGCGCTCCGGCTCGATCCAATAGAGCGCCGGGTCCTCGGCGCTCTCCGCCATCGGAAAGATGCCGCAGGCATAGGCCTTGAGCAGCACTTCCGGCGTGATCTCGACTTGGGAGCTCTGACGGTTGGCCATGGAATCGAATTGTAAGGCGGGTCGGGCGGCAGCGAAACCCACCGGTGGGTCGCGCTTCGCTCGACCCACCCTGCGAGCTGCGCGCCCGTCCTCGCCGTCATTCCTGCAGCACGGTGCGCGCGAGAAAATCTTCCAGCCAATGGATGTGATAATTGCCGTCGACGATGTCCTGCTCGCGCACCAGCGCGCGGAACACCGGCAAGGTGGTGTCGATCCCGTCGATGACGAACTCGTCGAGCGCGCGCTTGAGCCGCATCAGGCACTCGGTGCGGGTCTTGCCGTGCACGATCAGCTTGCCGACGAGCGAATCGTAATAGGGCGGGATCGCATAGCCCTGATAGGCCGCCGAATCCACGCGGACGCCGAGGCCGCCGGGCGGGTGATAGTGCAGGATCCGGCCCGGGGAGGGCCGGAACGAGGCGGCATTCTCGGCATTTACGCGGCACTCGATCGCGTGCCCGTGAAAGCGCACGTCCTTCTGCTCGAGCAGGAGCTCGGCGCCCGCCGCCACCCGGATCTGCTCGAGAACAAGGTCGATGTCGGTGATCATCTCGGTGACCGGATGCTCGACCTGGATCCGCGTGTTCATCTCGATGAAATAGAACTGCCCGTCCTGGTGCAGGAACTCGACGGTGCCGGCGCCGAGATAATTGAGCGCGCGCATCGCATCCGCGACTTTCTCGCCGATGCGGTCGCGTTCCCCCGCATTGAGCGCCGGCGAGGGGCCTTCCTCCAGCAGCTTCTGATGCCGCCGCTGCAGCGAGCAATCGCGCTCGCCAAGGTGGATGGCGCGGCCGTTGCCGTCGCCGAGCACCTGGATCTCGACGTGGCGCGGCGCCTCCAAATATTTCTCCAGGTAGAGCGCGTCGTAGCCGAACGCCGCCTTGGCTTCGGCGCGCGCCGTTGCCAGAGCCGACGACAATTCCGCTTGCGAGCGCGCGACCTTCATGCCGCGCCCGCCGCCGCCGGCGGCCGCCTTGATCAGCAGCGGGAAGCCGAAGTCCGCCGCAAGCCGAACTGCGTCCTCGTCGGAACCGACTGCCGTTTCCGAGCCCGGCACCACCGCGAGGCCGAGCCGTCGGGCGGTGCGCTTGGCCTCGATCTTATCGCCCATCAGGCGGATGTGCTCGGGCTTGGGCCCGATGAAATGCACGTTGTGCTCGGCGAGAATTTCGGCGAACCGCGCGTTCTCGGACAGGAAGCCGTAGCCCGGATGCACCGCATCCGCGCCGGTGATCTCGCACGCCGCGAGCAGCGCCGGAATATTGAGGTAGGAATCCCTGGCCGGCGGCGGGCCGATGCAGACGCTTTCGTCGGCGAGCCGCACGTGCATGGCGTCGTCGTCGGCGGTCGAATGCACCGCCACGGTGGCGATGCCGAGCTCCTTGCAGGCGCGCAGGATCCTGAGCGCGATCTCGCCGCGGTTGGCGATGAGGATCTTATCGAACATGACTTCGCGGCAAGGTTCGCCGCTCCCCGGACGCGACGCGCCGCGAAGCGCAGGGGCGGCGGCCGCTCATTCGACGATCATCAGCGGCTGGCCGTATTCGACCGGCTGGCCATCCTCGAACAGGATCTGCGTCACCATTCCGCCGCGCGGCGCCGGGATCTGGTTCATGGTCTTCATCGCCTCGACGATCAGCAGGGTATCGCCGATCTTGACCGGGCTGCCGATCTCGACGAACGGCTTCGCCCCGGGCTCCACGGATCGGTAGGCGGTTCCGACCATTGGCGAGGTCACCACGCCGGGATGCTTGGCCGGATCGGCAGGCGCGGGGGTCGGTATCGGCACGGGTGCCGTCGCGGCTGCGGGCAGCGCCGCCGCGTCCGGTCGCGGCGAAACGTGCACGACAGGCGAGTGCCGCGCCACGCGCACGCGCATGCCGTTTTGCTCGATCTCGATCTCGTCGAGACCGGTTTCCTCGAGCAATTCCGCAAGCTCGTGGATCAGCTCCCGATCGATTGCAACTTTGCCCTTGTGCATCGGCCGTTTCGGAAGCTGCATGGCGTGGTCAGCTCTTGGCGGTCGCGCCGACCATGGCGGCAAGCCCGATGATGGCCAGCGCATAGCCCTCGATGCCGAACCCGCAGATCACGGCACGAGCCGCGCGCGAGACATAGGAATGATGGCGGAAGCTCTCGCGCGCGTGGATGTTGCTGATGTGCACCTCGATGACCGGGATCTTCACCGCCAGGATCGCATCGAGAATCGCCACCGAGGTCGTGGTGTAGCCGGCGGGATTGATCACGATCCCCAATGCGTTGCTGCGAGCCGCTTCCTGAATCCAGTCGACGATCGCGCCCTCGTGGTTGGATTGACGGAACTCCACCGCGACCTCGAAGCGCTTGCCCGCGTTGCGGCACAGCTGTTCGACGTCGGCGAGCGTGGTGTGGCCGTAGGTTTCCGGCTCGCGGGTGCCGAGCAGGTTGAGGTTCGGGCCATTGAGGACGTAGATGGTGTCGGCCATGACGTGCCTTGGCTATGGGCTTCTGCAAGGAGAGGGGGGTGCCGCCATCCCGGCTCCCGGCGCGTTATAGGAGGGCACGGCTGCCGGGGAAAGCCCGCGGCAACCAAACGCCGCTATGGTCGCGCGACGCCGACCTTCTCTTTCAGCGCCGTCACGCCCACCGCGCCGATGACGACTTCGCTGCCGATGACATAGCTCGGCGTGCCGTTGAGCCCCAGCGCCTCGGCGATATGCATGTTCTCCTCGAGCGTGGCCTTGGCCTCGTCGCCGGTCATGTCCTTTTCGATGCGCGCCGTATCGAGGCCGATCTCCTTGGCGACGGCGAGCGCGTGGGCGCGGTCGGCCTGGCCCCGGCCGCCGAGCAGCTTCTGATGGAACTCGAGGTACTTTTTGCCGGTCGGGTCCTGCATGCGGACCGCAACTCCGACCTGCGCCGCTTCCACCGAGCCGGGCCCCAGCACGGGGAATTCCTTGAGCACGACGCGGAGCTTCGGATCCTCCTTCATCAGGTTGAGAAGATCGCTCAGCGCCCGTTTGCAATAGCCGCAATTGTAATCGAAGAACTCGACCAGCGTCACCTCGCCCTGGCGATTACCGATCGTGACCTGGCGCGGCGAGTAGAACAGCGCCTGACTGTATTGTTTGACGCCGTCCCGGTGCTTGGCGGCCTCGGCATCGCTCTGGCGCTTCTCGAGTTCGTTGATGACTTCCTGGAGCACCTCGGGATGGGCGACCAGATAATCCTTGACGATGCGCTCGATCTCGCCGCGCTGGGTATCCGAGAACGATTGGGCGCGCGCCGGAAGCGAACCGATCGCCAGCACGGCTGCCACGATGGCGATCAGGAGTGGACGGAGCAAGCGTTGCATCGAAAATCTTCCTTCAGTTGCGGCTGGCTCTCGCCGGCGGCTTATAGGTTACGATGTCGTCGGCCCGGACCCAACCGGGAGAACCGGTCGGAAACCGGGTTTTGGCCCGCGCCGCGAGGTCTCGCGCGGTCTTGAAATCGCCGCGCGCGAACGCCGCCTGGGACGCCGCGAGATCGGCTTCGGCGAGATCTCCCTTCTGACCATAGGCCATGGCCAGCTGAGTGTAGCCTTCGGGCATATCGGGTTCGTGGGTCACCGCCGCCCGCAGCAGCGGAATCGCCTCGGCCGCGTTCTTGGGCTCGTTGGTGGCGACCAGCGCCTGCGCCAGCAGGATCTGGATCAAGGCGGCATTGGGTGCGAGCGCCGCGGCCCGGCGCAAGGGCACGAGGGCTTCGGCGGGTCGGCCGTTTTCCATCAGCGCCTGTCCCTTGAGCTCGAGAAAATACGGATTGCTCGGCTGGGCCTGGACCAGAGCCTCGATCTGGACGAGCGCGGAGCGCAGGTCGGAATGCCGATAGGCGACGATGGCGCGGGCGTAGCGGGCGGCGAGACTGGTATCGCTCGCCGGGTAGCGCCGCTCCACCGTGTCGGGCCGCTCGATGAAACCCGACAGCTTGGCCCGCATCATGTCGTGGCGCAGCTGCAGCTCGGAGGGGTCCTTCTTGTCCCAATAGGGGCTGGTCTTCGCCAGGCCCTCGAGGGCGGCGACGCGTTCCTTCGGCAAGGGGTGCGATTGCAGATAGGGATCGATGTAACGCGAGCTCACCAGCATCTGATCGGCGAGCCGCTTGAAGGTATCGGACATGCCCTTCGCCGACTGGCCGGTAGCGGTCAGGAATTTCACTCCGGCGCGATCCGCCTGCTCCTCCTGCGCGCGCACATAAGAGAGCAGCGATCGCAACGCGATCGATTGCGGCGCGGAAAGCGCCGCGGCCCCGACCTGACCGATGCCGGAACCGGCGCCGGCCCGCGCACCGGCCACCATGGCGCCGACGCCCAGCAGCATGGCGATGATGGCCGAAGTCTCCGCCCGCGAGATCTCCTCGCGCAGCCGGGCAAGGTGCCCGCCGGCTATGTGTCCGGTTTCATGGGCGAACACCCCGATGATCTCGTTCGGGGTCTTTGCCTCCATCAGCGCTCCGACGTTGACGAAGATCCGCCTGCCGTCGGCCACGAAGGCGTTGAACGCACGGTCATTGATGATGACGACCCGGATGTTCTGCTGCGCCAGCCCGGCGGCGCGCAGGACGGGCTGCGTGTAATCGCGCAGCAGCTGCTCGATCTCCGCATCGCGGATGAGCGGTAGCCCCTTGGGCTCTTGCGGGCTGGCCGGGCCGACCGAAGCGATCATGGCGGCCGCGGTGACGAGCGCGATGGCGCGCGAGGCTGGCGTCCCGCGCCGCTCCCTGTTAAGCCCTCGGCCGTTCGTCATGACAGGTCGGATTCCCCGGAAATTCCGGCGCAAACTAGAAAGCCGCCGGGACATGGTCAACGCGGCCGCGATCACGACTTGGGAATGCGGGCAACAGCCTGCGGAATGCGGCATTAGCGAGGCGATGCGGCAAGGATGACATCGGATCGATCGCGATCATGCTCGATGCGGCGAAACGGCTGATCACGGCCTCGGCCCGCAGCAATGTGGCGCCTTTCATGGTCATGGATGTGATGGCCGCGGCGGCCCGGCTCGAGGCGCAGGGGCGGCGCGTCGTGCACATGGAGGTCGGCCAGCCCGCGGCGCCGGCGCCTTCGAGCGCCATCGCGGCGGCGCGCGCCGCGCTGGAGACCGCGCGGATCGCCTACACCGAGGCGCTGGGCATTCCCTCGCTGCGCGCCCGCATCGCCCGCCACTATGCCGAGACCTACGGCTGCGAGCTCGATCCTGACCGCGTCGTGGTCACCACCGGCTCGTCCGCGGGGTTCCTGCTGGCGTTTCTCGCCCTGTTCGGGCCCGGAGAACGGGTCGCGATGGCGCGGCCCGGCTACCCGCCTTACCGGCACATCCTGACCGCGCTGGGCTGCGAGCCGGTGCCGATCGAGATTTCCGAAGCTACGCGCTGGTCGATCACGGTCGAGAGCCTGCTTGCGGCGCACCGTCACGCGCCGCTCAAAGGCGTGCTCATCGCCAGTCCCGCCAATCCGACCGGCACGATGATGAGCGGCCGGGCGCTCGCGGAACTCGTCGCCGCCGCGGAGGGGGAGGGGATCCGGGTGATCTCGGATGAGATCTACCACGGGCTCGATTACGCCTTCGCGGCCGAGACGGCGGCGGTGCTGTCCGAACGCGCGGTCGTGATCAATTCGTTCTCGAAATATTTCTGCATGACCGGATGGCGGGTCGGCTGGATGGTGGTTCCGCCGGCGCTGGTGCGGCCGATCGAGCGCCTGCAGCAGAATCTCGCGATCTCGGTGCCGACGCTCTCCCAGATCGCCGCGGAGGCGGCTTTCGATGCCCGCTCGGAGATGGAGGAAGTCAAGCACGGCTATGAGCACAACCGGCGCATCCTGCTCGACGGCCTCCCCAAGACCGGGCTCGGCAAGTTTCTGCCGGTCGACGGCGCGTTCTATCTCTACGCCGACGTGTCGCGTTTCTCGAGCGACAGCTTCGATTTCGCCAAGCGCATGCTGGAAGAGGCCGGTGTCGCCGCCACGCCGGGCATCGATTTCGATCCCGTCGACGGCAAGAATTTCGTGCGCTTCTGCTATGCGGGGTCGGCGGACGAGATGCGCGAGGCGGTGCGCCGGATCGGGGCTTGGCTGAAGTAACCGCGTTCAGACCCACGCGCCGTCGTCCCGGCCGAGCGAGCTTGGCGAGCGAGAACCGGGACCCATGCACACCGGCCTATGCCCATTGTGCTATTCCATCGAATAGGTCTCGCCAGTCCGGATTCTCTGCTTCGATCAACGCAACTTTCCAATCCCGACGCCATTTCTTCACTTGCTTTTCGCGGGCGATGGCAGAAGTCGGATCATCGAATATTTCGAAATAGACCAGCCGATCAATGCCGTATTGCCTCGTAAATCCTGGAACGGCCTTGATGCGGTGTTCATAGATCCTTCGAACCAAATCGCTGGTGACGCCGATGTACAGGGTCCCGTGGCGTCGGCTGGCGAGAATGTAGAGATAGAATTGTCGGCTGGTACTCACGCCAAATCGGTGTTCATGGGTTCCGGCGCTCGCGCTTTCGCGCTTGGCCGGAACGACCAGTCTCTGAGATGCGGCCACTCCTCCTTAGGTGACTCCTACTTTCGTTTTGCCACGAATAATCCCTCGGTGAGGTGAAAAGTCAGCTCGCCGCCGCCTTCGTCCGGTTGCAGGAACGACTTCACGGCGGGCGTGGTCTCGATCAGCATGGCCTTGAGCAGGACCTGCATGATGGCATCGTGGCGGCTCGCCCAGCTGGAAAACTCGATCGATTTCGATGCCTGCTCCTCGTGCTGGATCGCAAAGCCGTGGCCGGCGAGCGCCGCGCGCCATTCCTCCATGGTCCACGCGCGCAGGTGGCTCGGGTCGCGGAACCGCTCGAAGGCGTTGACGTAATCGCCGACCGAGCCCGCCGGCACGATGTTGTCGGTGATCGCCAGCGTCGCGCCGGGCTTGAGCACGCGCCGCGCCTCGTCGAGAAACCGCGCGATGCTGTCGAAATGATGCGGCGCGATGCGGCAGGTCACGAGGTCGAAGCTGGCATCCTCGAACGGGAGCGATTCCGCCTTGGCATAGGCGACGCGCACATTGCCGAGCTTGCGCTTGGCGATTTCCTCGCGAACGAGCGCGAGCATCTCCTCGGTGATATCGCTCGCCCAGACCCGCGCGACATGCGGCGCAAACGCGTAAGCGGTGTGCCCGGCGCCGGTAGCGACGTCGAGCGCCCGCCATCCCGGCTGCGGCTTCACCAATTCGACCAGCCGCTCGAGGCTCTTGCCCTTCGCATGCGGCTTGCTGGTCAGATAGTGCGCCGCGGTGGCGCCGAACTGTTCCTGCACCACAGATTTTGCCATCCATTTTCTCCGTCGCGCCGTTCGCTACCGCGCTCATAACGTATCATCGTTTCATCATCGCAACAGACCGCGGCCGCGCTTCGACAAGATCACCGTGCAGCTGCGCTCGCCCTTTCGGCCGTGGATGATCCAAGCTTGCTGGCCGGCCAGCTCGCCCTTGGTGCCGAGCGTGCCGGCATAGCGCGCCTCGTAGGAATAGACGCCGCTCTGGCTTTTCCAGGTTCCCGCGAGCATCACCTTGCCGTCCTTGCCGATCGCTCCCTCGCCGGTCTCCATCCCGACGCCCGCCGTGCCGTCCTCGTTGAGTACGGTATGGCGATAGCGGGCAACACCGCCGGCGACCTCGACCGTGATCGGCTCGCGCCTGGCGGGCTTGGCGAACGTCGATTTCGCGCAGCTGAGCGTTCCGACAAATCGCTCCTGCGTTTGTGCGATGGCCGAGCTTGCGGTCCATTGCGCAGCCAGACCTGCCGCAAGCAAACCCGCCGTCGCTTTTCCGGCCGCACGCATCGTTTCTCCTCGAGCCTTCCGGCGTTCGCCTCGATGCAGGCTAGCGCAACGCCGCGGCGATGTTGCCGCCGTCGACCGTGGTCACGTCCGCCGTCGTCTTGAGCGCCGTCGCGTGATAGAGGAATGCCTGAGCCACATCGTCGGCCGTGACTTCCCGTCCGAGCAGATTGCCGGCCATATATTCGTGCTCGCTCAAGCCGCGCGCCGCCGCGCGCACCGCGATCAGTTCCGGCGTGAGCAGGCCGGAGCGGATGCGATCGGCATTGACGGCATTGGCGCGGATGCCGTGCTTGCCGTATTCGAGCGCATATTGCCGGACCAGAAGCAGAGTTGCGGCTTTCGGCAATCCGTAAGGACCGAAATCCATCCCCGGATTGACCGCCTGCTTGGAGACGTTGAACAACAGCGCGCCACCCGTGCCCTGCGCCAGCATCACGCGCACCGCGTTCTGCGCCACGAATTGGTGCGCGAAGAAATTGAGCTCGAAGCTGCGTCGCAGCACGGCTTCCTCGACTTCGCCGATGCGGCCCTGCCAGGCGGCGCCGGCGTTGGAAACCACGATGTCCACTCCGCCGAACGCCTCGACGACCGCATCGAACGCCGCGCGCACGGCGCGGCCGTCGGTCACGTCGCACGGTACCGCAAGCGCGGCGCCGCCGATCTTTTCGGCGCATGCGCGGATCTGCTCCGCATCGATATCGATGAGAGCAATCTCGGCGCCCGCGCCGGCGAGCGCCCGCGCGGTTGCGGCACCGATCGCTCCGGCGGCCCCGGTGACGAGCGCGACTTGTCCGGCCAGCGGCTTTTCCGGTTCCTTGCCGAGCTTGGCCTGTTCGAGCGACCAATACTCCATATCGAACGTCTCGGCCTCGCCGATCGACTCGAAGCGGCCGATCGCTTCCGCACCCGTGATGGTCTCGACCGCGCTCTCGGCGAGGTCCGCCGCGATGCGTGCGTCCTTCTTGCTGCGGCCCAGCCCGAACAAGCCGAGGCCCGGAACGAGCACGACGCGCGGCAGCGGATCCAGCATGCGTTTGGATGAATTGCAGCGGACGTTGTTGCGAGCGAAATAGGCCTCGTAGTTCTCGACGAAAGACTTCACCGCGGCCGAAATCGCCTGCTTGAAATCGGCGCCTTTGCCCTCCTCGGGGGGCGCGACGATCACCGGCCAGTGTTTCGTGCGGATGGCGTGATCGGGCGTGACCACGCCGGCCCGGGCATAGCGCGGCGCCTCGGCCCCGTTGACGTAATCGAGAATGGCGGGGCTGGTGCGGAACTCGAGGATCAGCCGGCGGTAGGCGCCTTCGATCTTCTCGTCCTTGCGGCTGCAGGCGCCGCGCACGATCGGCGCGACCTCGGCCAGCGAGGCGATCCGTTGCGGCAATTGCGCGGTGGCGAACACCGCCTTGCGGCCGCGGCGAAGCCGCGCTTGCGCGAGCGACACCATCTCGATCATGCGCTCGTAGGCTTCCCGCGCGGTATCGCCGAAGGTGAAGATCCCGTGCTTGAGCAGCACGAGGCCTTCGACCTTCGGATCCGCATCGTGGATTTCCGCGGCTTTCTTGGCGAGCCGGAATCCGGGCATCAGGTAGGGCACGAGGCCGAGCCGTCCGTCATAGACTTCGCGGCAAATCGCGGCGCCGTCGGGTTGATCGGTGAGGCTGAGCACCGCGGTCGAATGCGTGTGATCGATGAATTTCTGCGGCAGGAAGGCGTGCAACAGGGTCTCGACCGACGGATTCGGCGCCATCGGATCGATGAGCAGGGCGCGCTGAATGCGCACCATCTCCTCGTCCGCGAGCGCCGCGCGCGAGCGCAAAGTTTTCAGCGGATCGAGGCGCACGGCCGGCAAGCCTGCCGGCTCGATCCGGGCCATGTCCCAGCCGCTGCCCTTGACGCAGAGCACCTCGACTTCCTCGCCGAGGAGATCGCGCACGCGGATCTTGACCGAGGTATTGCCGCCGCCGTGCAGCACGAGCTTCGGGTCGCGGCCGAGCAAGCGCGTCGTGTAGACGCGCAAGGCGAGCTCGGCCGGAACGCCGTCCTTGGCGTAATGATCGACCAGCGCCGCGGCGTCGCGATCGACCCAGGCGCTTTCCATCATGCTCTCCGCACCGCGCCGAACCTGCGCGCGCGCATTTCAGTCCTTGCCGGTGAGGCGCCGCGCCCACCAGCCGGTGCGGCGGGGACGGTCGGTGCTTTCCGTTTCGGCTGTGCGATCCGGGGAGGATGCTGCGGGTTCCGGCTCGGGCGCTCTCGTTTCGTTTGCCGGCGCTATGGTCGGCTGGGCCGGGCCTTGGCCGGGGAAGAAGGGCGCCGGTTCGCGCACGGTGGAGCGCCGCCGCGGCTGCTCGGCCTGCTGCGCGGGCGGCTCGCTGGGCGGAGGAGGTTCCGGCCGCGGTTCGGCGTGCTGTGGCTCGGCGTGCTGCGGCTCGACGGCTGCTTCGAGCCGCTCCGGCTCGGTTACAGGGGGCCGGTCGAAATTGGCAACGGCGACGTCGAGCTCGGAATCGATCGTCGGCTGCGGCTCGAATGGTTCGGATTCCCGCGCCTCGCCCTCCCGGCCGCGCCGCCGCCGGCCGCCGCGTCGACCTCGCCGTCGACGACGACGCTCGCTCTCGGCCTGGGCTTCGGCCGTCGTCTGGGGCAGTCCCGCATCCTGCTCGTTGGTCTCGAGTTCCGGTTCGCCTTCTTCCGGCTCGGGCTGCGAGGGCGCCACCTGGTGCAGATCCGGTTCCTCGCCGCGCCGTCGCCGCCGTCGTCGCCGGCGCCGTCGCCCGGGCGCTTCGCCGCCTTCGGGGACTTCGCCGCCTTCGGGCGCTTCGCCGGGTTCGGCCGCTTGCTCGACGGCGTCCTCGGGCAGAGGCTCGGTTTCGAGCTCGGCTTCGAGCTCGGGCTCGAGCTCCTCCTCTTCCTCCGCCACGATCGCGGTCGGCTGCGCCGCGATGGCTTTTGCCGCTTCGACGCTGTGCACCTGCTCGCCGCGCTCGATCACGAAGGGCTGCTGCCCGCCGATGCTCGGGTCGGCGTTGACCGTGATGGCGATGCGGAAGCGCTGCTCGAGCTCGCGCAGGTGCGCGCGCTTGTGATTGAGCACGTAGAGCGCCACATCGGCGCGGGTGCGCACGATCAGACTGTGGGTGCCGCTCTTGATCAGCATCTCGTCCAAGGTGCGCAACAGCTGCAGCGTCACCGAGGAGACCGAGCGCACGTGGCCGGTTCCGCCGCAATGCGGGCATTTCTCGGTCGAGCTTTCGAGCACGCTGGTGCGGATGCGCTGGCGCGACATCTCCAGCAATCCGAAATGGGAGATGCGGCCGACCTGAATGCGTGCGCGATCGTATTTCAGGCAGTCTTTCACTCGGCGTTCGACGGCGCGGTTGTTGCGCTTCTCGTCCATATCGATGAAGTCGATGACGATCAGCCCCGCCAGGTCGCGCAGCCGCAATTGCCGTGCGATCTCCTCCGCCGACTCCAGGTTGGTCTTGAGCGCGGTGTCCTCGATGTGGTGCTCGCGGGTGGCGCGCCCGGAGTTGACGTCGATCGAGACCAGGGCCTCGGTCTGATTGAGGACGATATAGCCCCCGGACCGCAGCTGCACGGTCGGGGAGAACATCGCATCGAGCTGGCTCTCCACGCCGTATCGGGTGAAGATCGGCTGGCCGTCCTTGTACGGCTTTACGTTCTTGGCATGGCTCGGCATGAGCATGCGCATGAAGTCCTTGGCCTCGCGATAGGCCTCATCGCCCGCAACCAGGACTTCATCGATGTCCTTGTTGTAGAGATCGCGGATCGAGCGCTTGATCAGCGAGCCTTCCTCGTAGACCAGGGTGGGCGCGGTCGACTTGAGCGTGAGATCGCGCACGGTTTCCCACAGCCGCAGCAGATACTCAAAGTCGCGTTTGATCTCCGCCTTGGTGCGATTGGCGCCGGCGGTGCGCAGGATCACGCCCATGCCTTCCGGCACTTCGAGATCCTGGGCGAGTTCCTTGAGGCGTCTGCGGTCCTGCGCGTCGGTGATCTTGCGGCTGATGCCGCCGCCGCGGGCGGTGTTGGGCATCAGCACCGAATAGCGTCCGGCGAGCGACAGATAGGTGGTCAGCGCCGCACCCTTGGTGCCGCGCTCTTCCTTGACCACCTGCACCAGCATAACCTGCCGGCGCTTGATCACTTCCTGGATCTTGTATTGACGCCGCACGCGGGGCATGCGCTCGGGCACTTCCTCCATGGCGTCGCCCGCGCCCACGGATTCCACCGCCTCGTCGTCCTCGGCCTCGATCTCGTCGACGGCCCCGCCGTTGCCGCCGTTGCCACCATTGCCGCCTTCGGCATGCTCCGCCACGGGCTGCGCCGGGGCGGGCTGCTCGCTTTCGACGGCGCGCTCGATCTCGAGCGCGGGCTCGCTGGCTTCCTCGACCGCGGCGAGCTCGTCGGCCGGCTCGGGCTCGCGTTCCTCCGCCGGCGTCGGCTCGGGCGCCGGCGCGGCCTCCGGCTGCGAACCGTCGTCGACCGCGAATGCCGCGGAGGGCTGCGGCTCGCTCGATGCGCTTTCGGTCTCCTCAGGTGAGGCCGCGGCGGTGCGGACTTCCTCGAGCCTCGCGGCGGCGGCCCGGACGGGGCGACGCGACCGGCCCGCTCGCCGGTCGAGCTCGGCATCCGCTGCGCGCTGCGCCCGCTCTTCCTCGGCGATCAGCGCCTGCCGGTCGGCGACCGGGATTTGATAATAATCCGGATGGATTTCGCTGAATGCGAGGAAGCCGTGGCGGTTGCCGCCGTAATCGACGAAAGCCGCCTGGAGCGACGGCTCGACCCGGGTCACCTTGGCGAGATAGATGTTGCCTTTCAGCTGTCGGCGGCTTGCCGATTCGAAATCGAATTCCTCGACGCGATTGCCGCGTACGACGACCACGCGAGTTTCCTCCGGGTGCGTCGCGTCGATGAGCATCTTGTTGGCCATTGATCGATCTTTCTGGGGCGGGCCATCTTGACCGGGACCGGTGCCGCGATCCTCGCGACACCTGGCGCCGCGAGCGGCGCGCCCAAACGAGGTTGGAATGGAGGGTCGAAACCGTCTCGGCCGCGGGCGGCATGGGTAAATTCCGCCATGTCGCGCCAGCGGGAAAAATCCCCGTCGAGAAGCGCATTCCGACGGTGCGACGCGCATTCCTGCGCGAGGGGGACGAGGCGAAGATTGCGCGCCGCCTGTTCTGCTGCGCTCCGGCGAAGCGAATTGGTATCTTGCGCCGCAACCATGTCTTCGACCTGTAACGGGCGGCAGCTTGCGACCGCCGCCGGTTCTCGAATGCTGTCGGCCGGACGCCCGCGGCGCTGGCACGCGGCTCACCCACATGCGTTCCAGCTGCCCTGGGAGGGGCACCGACCGGCGCTCCCGCGCGCTCGATCCAAGCGTCACACGCAGGCGGGGAGCTTGCCGCCAGCGGCTTTCCCGGAACCCCTCCGGGAGCAGGCCGTGGCTGTTCGGTGCCCAAGCGTGGCAAAACCGGACTATCAACCGTCAGCGCGCCCTTCTTACGGCCCCCCTCGCGCATTGGCAAGCCGAGGCTCCCGGCCCGGGGTAACGGGTTCATCGATACAAGGGTAAGCCCCGCTTGCCCGGTCGCGAAACCCAGGACTGTCACGTACGAAACCCAGGACTGTCACGTAACCGCCACACTGTGCCGGATCGGTAGGACTTGCTTAAAGCGGCGATTAACTATGGCTGCCTATTGGAGTAAGTAGAGCGCGGAGGTGAATCAACCGTGCGGTCCATCGCGAAAGGCTCGGCACTCGGCCTGCTGTGGGGACTGCTCGTTGCCGGTCTCGGCGGAGGCGCGGCCGCCCCAACCTTGGCGGCGGAGCCGCCCGTCGCCACCGATGCGAGGCTCGGGGGCGACGAGGCTCGCACCCGATTCGTGCTCGATCTGAGCAAGCGGGTCGAGGTCTCCGCCTTCACGCTGGCCGACCCCTATCGGGTCGTGCTGGATCTCCCCCAGGTCGTATTCCAGCTCCCGGCCAAGCTCGGCGAGACCGGACGGGGTCTCGTGAAGGCTTTCCGCTTCGGTCTGGTCATGCCGGGCGGATCGCGCATCGTGCTGGACGCGACCGCGCCAGTCCGGGTCGAAAAGGCCTTCGTGATCGACCCGGAGGAGGGCCAGCCGGCCCGCCTCGTCCTCGATCTGGCTGCGATCGATCGCGACAGTTTCTTGCGCAATATCGCGCTCGAGAACCGGCCCAGGCGTTCCGCGCCGCAGGTGAAAATCGACCATGACGCCAAGGATGCCGATCCGCGCCCGCTGGTCGTGCTCGATCCGGGCCATGGCGGGCTCGATAGCGGCACCGTGGCGCCCACCGGGGATACCGAAAAAACCATCGTGCTGGAGTTCGCCCAGCAGCTTCGCGACAAGCTGGAGAAATCCGGCAAATACCGGGTGGCGATGACGCGCACCGACGATCGCTTCGTGCCGCTCGCGGATCGCGTGCAGCTGGCGAGGTCGCGACAGGCTGCGCTGTTTCTCTCCATTCATGCCGATGCGCTGGTGCACCGAGATTCCGAGTCGCGAGGCGCCAGCGTCTACACGCTCTCGGAGACCGCTTCGGATGCCGAAGCGGCCCGGCTCGCCGAAGCCGAGAACCGCGCCGACGTCATCGCCGGCGTCGATTTGAGCGCCGAGCCGAACGATGTCGCCGATATCCTGATCGATCTGGCGCAACGCGAAACCAAGGCATTCTCCGCCAATTTGGCCCACGCCCTGGTCAGGGAGCTCAAGGCGACCTCGCGATTGCACAAGCATCCGCTGAAATCCGCGGGGTTCCGCGTGCTCAAGGCGCCCGACGTTCCTTCGGCACTGATCGAGCTCGGTTACGTTTCGAGCAGCCAGGATCTCAAATACCTGATGTCGGATGCCTGGCGCGCGCGGGCGACCGAATCCATCGCCCAGGCCATCACCACGTATTTCGCCACCCGGCTCGCGGGAACCGGTGCCGCGGGGGGATCGAATTAGGGTGCCGGGCCAGCCTCAGTTTGACCACAAAACGGCGCGACGAAACCGGGCTCGATGCGGCGCCGCGCCGTTCGCGATGAAACGCCCCGCGCTGCGGCGGATGGCGTATATTCATCGGCGAGTCTTGGAAGATCGGCTGCGATGGACCTGAATCGCGTTGCGGTGGGACGGCGGCGATGAGGCTCCTGGTGCGCTTCTTCGGCTTTCTGTTCGCCGCCGGAACCGTGGTGTTCCTCGTCGGCATTGCGGCCGCCGCCGGCCTGTTCTGGCATTTCTCCAAGGACCTCCCGGACTACTCGCAGCTGCAGGATTACGAGCCGCCGGTCATGACCCGGATCCACGCGAGCGACGGCGCGTTGCTCGCCGAATACGCCCGCGAGCGCCGGCTCTACCTGCCGATCCAGGCGGTGCCCAAGCTGGTGACGAACGCGTTCGTGGCCGCCGAGGACAAGAATTTCTACGAGCACGGCGGACTGGATTTCGGCGGCATCATTCGCGCCGGCTGGGTCTACGTGCAGAACTACGGCAGCAACCGCCGCCCCCAGGGCGCCTCGACGATCACCCAGCAGGTTGCCAAGAACTTCCTGCTGACGAACGAGGTCTCCCTCAATCGCAAGATCAAGGAGGTGCTGCTCGCGCTGCGGATCGAGCGCGCCTATTCCAAGGACAAGATCATCGAGCTCTACCTCAACGAGATCTATCTCGGGCTCGGCGCCTATGGGATCGCCGCCGCCTCGCTGCTCTATTTCGACAAGTCGGTACATGAGTTGACGATCGCGGAGGCGGCGTATCTGGCCGGGCTGCCCAAAGGCCCGAACAATTACAATCCGTTCCGCCAGCGCGACCGCGCCATCGAGCGGCGCAACTACGTCATCGACCGCATGGTCGAGGACCAATACGTCACCTTCCAGGAAGGCGAGAAGGCCAAGAAGGATCCGCTCAATGTGACGCCGCACCCGACCGGCGCCCACATGTTCGCGGCGGAATATTTCGCCGAGGAAGTGCGTCGGGAGATCTACGAGCGATACGGCGAGAAAAAGCTCTATGAAGGCGGTCTCTCGATCCGCACCACGCTCGACCCGAAATTCCAGGTGATGGCCCGCAAGGCCCTGACCGACGGTCTCGTGCGCTTCGACGAGGCCCAAGGCTGGCGCGGACCGCTGGCCAAGATCGACATCAGCGGCGATTGGGGCGCGAAGCTCGCGGAGGTCAAGTCGCTCGCCGATATTGCCCCATGGCGGCTCGCCGTGGTGCTGGAGAGCTCCGACCAGGCGGCGCGCATCGGCTTGCAGCCGCTGCGGGAGCCTGCCGGCACGATTTCGCGGGAGCGCCAGGTCGGGATTTTTGCGCTCGACGGCGTCAAATGGGCAAAGCCGGCCTCCGAGCGCGCCAAGGGCGGGCCCAAGGTCGGCCAGATCCTCCAGGCGGGCGACGTGGTCTATGCCGAGCCGATCGGCAAGGATTCCGGCCAGTTCCGGCTGCGGCAAATTCCCGAGGTCAGCGGCGCGATGGTCGTGATGGACCCGTGGACCGGGCGCGTGCTCGCGCTCGCCGGCGGCTTCTCCTACGACCAGAGCCAGTTCAACCGCGCGACCCAGGCGCTGCGCCAGCCCGGATCGGCATTCAAGCCGTTCGTCTACGCCGCCGCGCTCGACAACGGCTATACGCCCTCGACCGTGGTGCTGGACGCGCCCATCGAGATCGATCAGGGCCCGGGGATGGCCGCCTGGCGGCCGGAGAACTACGAAGGCAAGTACTACGGCCCGCAGACGCTCCGCTTCGGGCTCGAGCATTCCCGCAACGTCATGACCGTGCGGCTCGCCCAGGACGTCGGCATGCCGCTGATCGGGGAATACGCCAAGCGCTTCGGGGTCTACGACGACCTGCCGCCCTATCTGTCGTTCGCGCTGGGCGCGGGCGAAACCACGGTGCTGCGCATGACGGCGGCCTATTCCATGTTCGCCAACGGCGGCAAGCGCATCAAGCCGACCCTCATCGACCGCATCCAGGATCGCTACGGCCACACCATCTATCGTCACGACGAGCGCGAATGCCGCGGCTGCGACGCCGATCAATGGAAGAAACAGCCCGAGCCCGTGCTGGTCGACCGGCGCGAGCAGGTGCTCGACCCGATGACCGCCTTTCAGGTCACCTGGATGCTCAAGGGCGTGGTCGAGCGCGGGACCGCGACCGTGGTCCAGGAAGTCGGGAAGCCGGTTGCCGGCAAGACCGGCACCACGAATGATGAGAAGGACGCGTGGTTCATCGGCTACACGCCGGACCTGACCGTCGGCGTGTACATCGGCTACGACAAGCCGCGGCACCTCGCGCGCGGCGCGACCGGCGGCCACCTTGCCGCCCCCATCGTCAAGGATTTCCTGAAGGTCGCGCTTGCGGACAAGCCCGGCGTCGATTTCTCGCCGCCGGCCGGGATCAAGCTGATCCGCATCGATGCCAAGACCGGGCTGCGTCCCGTGCCCGGCGCGGGCGGCAAGGTCATCATCGAGGCCTTCAAGCCGGGCACCTCGCCGCCGGACGGCTATTCCATCATCGGCTTCACCGATCCCGAGGGCCGGCCGATCCGCTCCGATTATCCGGGCGGCGTGTCGCCGGAATCCGACCGAGCGATCCGCTCGGGAACTGGCGGGCTTTACTGAGCCGTCGACATTGCCTTGAGCGGTCCCGGTCGCTACATGCGGCCGCGTAGCGTGCCGGAGCCGTTCGGCACAATTCGAAGAAGTTCAGCCATGGGCGCGGAAGTCCAATCCACCGTCGATGCCATCAAGCAGTCCGTCGGGCTGCTGAGGAGGCATCTTTGACTTCGATCGATCGAAAGCGCGGCTCGCCGAGCTCAACCGGCAGGCCGAGGACCCCGACCTGTGGAAGGACCAGGAGCGCGCCCAAAGGGTGATGCAGGAGCGCACCGCGCTCGAGGAGAACCTCGGCGCGATCTCGCGCATCGAGCAGGAGCTCGAGGACCAGCTCACCATGATCGAGCTCGGCGAGGCCGAGCGCGACGCCAAGGTGGTCAAGGAAGCCGAAGCCGTACTCGATGCGCTCAAGGCGGAAGCCGAGCGCCGGCAGGCCGAGGCGCTGTTGTCGGGCGAGGCGGATGCCAACGACAGCTTCCTCGAGATTCACGCCGGGGCCGGCGGAACCGAGAGCCAGGATTGGGCGCAGATGCTGCTGCGCATGTATACGCGCTGGGCCGAGCAGCATCGCTTCAAGGTCGAATATATCGAGGAGACGCCGGGCGAGGAGGCGGGGCTCAAATCCGCCACCGTGCGCATCAAGGGCCGCAACGCCTATGGCTGGCTCAAGACCGAGGGCGGCGTGCACCGGCTGGTGCGCATCTCGCCCTTCGACGCCAATGCGCGGCGGCATACTTCATTCGCGAGCGTGAACGTCTATCCGGTGGTCGACGACCGCATCGTCGTCGACATCAAGGAATCGGACGTGCGGATCGACACCATGCGGGCCGGCGGCGCCGGCGGCCAGCACGTCAACAAGACCGAATCCGCGATCCGGCTCACCCACATTCCCAGCAATATCGTGGTGGTGTGCCAGAACGACCGCTCCCAGCACCGCAACCGGGCGCAGGCGTGGCAGATGCTGCGCGCGCGCCTTTATGATCTCGAGCTCAAGAAGCGCGAAGCGAAGGCGGCGGCCGAGCAGGCGGCCAAGACCGACATCGGCTGGGGCCACCAGATCCGCTCCTACGTGCTGCAGCCCTATCAGATGGTCAAGGACCTGCGCACCGGCGTGACGTCGTCCGATCCCGCGGGCGTGCTCGAGGGCAATCTCGACCCGTTCATGGAGGCGGCGCTGGCGCAAAAGGCCTTCGGCGGCGCGCCGGAACAAGTCGAGGACGTGGAGTAGGGTTGATTCCACTGGGAACCGGCCCATCTGTCCTTGGCACCGGAATTACTCCACAAAAGCCAGCGTCCATATCGAGGCTGGCCCCATCCGCGACCGGCGATTTATCATCGATCCGCGGTCTTCCGGAAACATCGGCGTCCCATGAACCCTAGCTCCCTGTTTCACCCCGCCGTCGCCACGTGGTTCGCGCGGAGTTTCGCCGCGCCCACGCCCGCGCAGGCGCAGGCGTGGCCGGCGATCCACGCCGGCCGGCATGTGCTCGTCGCCGCGCCGACCGGGTCGGGCAAGACACTCGCGGCGTTTCTCGCCGCGATCGACGGGCTGGTCCGCCAAGGGCTGGAGGAACGGCTCGCCGACGCGACGCAGGTCGTCTACGTCTCGCCGCTCAAAGCGCTGTCGAACGATATTCAGCGCAACCTCGAAGCGCCGCTCGCCGGCATCCGCGAGGCTTTGCGCGCGCAGGGCCTGCCGGACGTCGAGATCCGCACCTGGGTGCGCACCGGCGACACCACTCCGGGCGAGCGCGAGCGCATGCGACGCCGGCCGCCCCACATCGTCGTGACCACGCCGGAGTCGCTCTACATCCTGCTCGGCTCGCAATCCGGTCGCGCGATGCTGGCGACCACCCGCACAATCATTGTCGACGAGATCCACGCGATCGCGCCGAACAAGCGCGGCAGCCATCTGGCGCTTTCGCTCGAACGGCTCGCCGCGCTGTGCGGCGACCGGTTACTGCGCATTGGCCTCTCCGCCACTCAAAAGCCGGTCGAAGCAGTGGCGCGCTTTCTGATCGGGGCCGGCTCGAACGGCACAGCGCATCAGGCGATCGACCCCGGCGCCAACCCCGAATGCACGATCATCGACATCGGGCACCGCCGGGCGCGCGATCTTGCCGTCGAAATTCCGGATTCCCCGCTCGAAGCCGTGATGTCGGCCGAAGTCTGGGAGCAGGTCTATCGGCGATTGGCCGAGCTGATCGAGGCGCACCGCACCACGCTGATCTTCGTCAACACCCGTCGCATGAGCGAGCGGGTGACGCGGCAGCTGTCCGAGCGCGTGGGCGAGCATCTCGTGACGGCGCATCACGGCAGTCTCGCCAAGGAGCAGCGGCTCGATGCCGAGCAGCGGCTCAAGCGCGGCGAGCTCAAGGCGCTGGTCGCAACCGCCTCGCTCGAGCTCGGCATCGACATCGGCGAGATCGATCTCGTCTGTCAGATCGGCTCGCCGCGCTCGATCGCGAGCTTGTTGCAACGGGTCGGGCGCTCCGGCCACGCGGTCGATGGCCTGCCCAAGGGGCGGCTGTTCCCGCTCTCGCGCGACGATCTCGTCGAATGCGCGGCGCTCATCGACAGCGTTCGCCGCGGCGAGCTCGATCGGCTGATCATTCCCGAAACGCCGCTCGACGTGCTCGCCCAGCAGATCGTCGCCGAAGTCGCCGCGCAGGAATGGGACGAGGACGCGCTGTTTGCGCGGCTGCGGCGCGCCTCGCCCTTCGGGGCGCTTGCGCGCGCGGATTTTTCCGCCGTGGTGGGCATGCTCGCCGAGGGGTTCTCCACCCGCCGTGGCCGGCGCGGCGCGCTGATCCACTACGATGCCGTCAATCGCGTGCTGCGCGGCCGGCGCGGCGCGCGGCTGACCGCGCTGACCTCGGGCGGCACGATCCCCGACAATGCCGATTATTCCGTGCTGCTCGAGCCCGAAGACCAGATCATCGGCACGGTCAACGAGGATTTCGCGGTCGAAAGCCTGGCCGGCGACATCTTTCAGCTCGGCAACAAGTCCTACCGCATCCTGCGCGTCGAGCGCGGCATCGTGCGGGTCGAGGATGCCCACGGCATGGCGCCTACCATTCCGTTCTGGCTGGGCGAGGCGCCGGGCCGCAGCGATGAACTGTCGGCCGCGGTGTCGCGCCTGCGCGCCGAGATCGCCGCGCATTTCGCGACGGATCCGACCGGGGAGGGCGCGCTGCGTTGGCTCGTCGAGGAGGTCGGAATCGCCGAGCCCGCCGCGAGGCAATTGGTCGAATATCTGGCGTCGGGCTTTGCCGCGCTGGGCTCGCTCCCGACGCAGGACACGCTGGTGCTCGAGCGCTTCTTCGACGAGGCCGGCGGCATGCAGCTCGTGCTCCACTCGCCCAACGGCAGCCGCATCAATCGCGCCTGGGGGCTGGCGTTGCGCAAGCGGTTTTGCCGAAAATTCAATTTCGAGCTCCAGGCCGCGGCGACCGAGGACAATATCGTGCTCTCGCTCACGACCGCGCACAGCTTCGAGCTCGCCGACGTGGCGCGCTACCTCAACTCGGCGAGCGTCAGGCCGCTGCTCGTCCAGGCGATTCTCGATGCGCCGATGTTCATCACGCGCTGGCGCTGGGTCGCCGGCGTATCGTTGGCGCTGCCGCGATTCCGCGGCGGCCGCAAGGTCCCGCCGCAGCTCGCGCGCATGGCCGCCGAAGACCTGATCGGAACGGTGTTTCCCGATCAGCTCGCCTGCGCCGAGAATCTGGTCGGCGAGCGCGAGGTGCCGGACCATCCGTTGGTGCGGCAGACGATTGCCGATTGCCTGCATGAGGCCATGGACATCGGCGGCCTGGAACGACTGCTTGCGGGCCTGGAGTCCGGCGCGATCCGCGTGATTGCCCGCGACCTGACCGAGCCTTCGCCGCTCGCCCACGAAGTGCTCTCTGCCCGGCCCTACGCCTATCTCGACGACGCGCCGCTCGAAGAGCGCCGGACCCAGGCCGTGCTGAGCCGGCGCTGGCTCGCGCCCGAGGCCGCGTCCGACCTCGGGCGGCTCGATGCGGACGCGATCGCGCGGGTTCGCACCGAGACATGGCCCGACCCGGTCAATCCCGAGGAATTGCACGATGCGCTGCTGTGGCTCGGCTTCCTCACCGCGCAGGAAGTGCAGGCGGCGGAGCATTGGAGCGATTGGCTCTCGGAGCTCGTGCGCCAGAGACGCGCGACGCGGCTGCACCTGCCGGGAGGGACGCTGTGGGTCGCGGCCGAGCGCCTGCCGCAGTTCCGGGCGCTGTGGCCGCAAGCAACGCTCGAGCCCGCGATTGCCGCCCCCGCCGCCCATGCCGAGCGCGAATGGTCACCCGAGGATGCGCTCGCCGAGATCCTGCGCGGTCGATTGGAAGGGCAGGGGCCGGTCACGGAATCCGCGCTGGCCGCTCCGCTCGGGATGGAGCCGAAAGACATCGCGGTTGCGCTCGCGTCGCTCCAGACCGAAGGCTTCGCGTTGCGCGGACGCTTCACCCCGCAAGCCGCCGCCGATGAATGGTGCGAGCGCGGGCTGCTCGCCCGGATTCACAATTATACCGTCAAGCGCCTGCGCGCCGAGATCGAGCCGGTCGCTCCGCGCGATTTCCTGCGTTTCTTGTTCGCTTGGCAGTGGGTGGAAACCGAGGCGCGCAGGGAAGGTCCGGATGCGCTCGATGGGGTTGTCGAGCAGCTCGAAGGATTTGCGGCGCCGGCCGGCGCCTGGGAGACCGAGATCCTGCCGGCCCGCCTGCGCGGATATGAACCCGCCTGGCTCGACGATCGCTGCTTGGCGGGACGCATCGCCTGGGCGCGACCGGGACATCGCAACGGCCGGGCAAACGGCACCGACCGCAGGCCCGCGCCGGTGCGCACCACGCCGATCATGCTGCTTGCCCGCCGCAATGCGCCGCTCTGGGCGTCGCTCTGCCGGACCCAGGATGCCATCCAACCGAGTCCCCGGGCGGAAGCGATTGCCGAGCACATCCGGCAGCATGGCGCGTCGTTCTTCGACGAGCTGGCGGAGGGCACCGGTTTGCTGCGCTCGCAAGTCGAGGAGGCGCTCGCCGAGCTGGTTGCGCTCGGATTGGTGAATTCCGACAGTTTTGCCGGCTTGCGCGCGCTGCTCGTGCCGTCGGAGCAACGCAAGCCCGCTGCCGGCGCGCGCCGGCGTCGGCGCACCGTGTTGTTCGGCATCGAGGATGCGGGCCGGTGGACGCTTGCTCGCCGCTTCGGCGCGGATCGCCCAGGCGAGCAGACCAATCCCGAGGCGGTCGAGCACGCGGCGCGCACGCTGCTGCGGCGCTACGGCGTCGTCTTCTGGCGTTTGCTCGAGCGCGAAGCCGATTGGTTGCCGCCGTGGCGTGACTTGCTGCGCGTTTTCCGCAAACTGGAGGCGCGCGGGGAAATTCGCGGCGGACGTTTCGTGTCCGGGTTCTCCGGGGAGCAGTTCGCGCTGCCGGAAGCGGTCGGCATGCTGCGCGAGGTCCGGCGCAGCAAAGACTCCGGCGCGTGGGTCTCGCTCTCCGGCGCCGACCCGCTCAACCTCGCGGGCGTCCTCACACCCGGGCCGAAGCTCGCCGCGCTCACCGGCAATCGCGTGCTATACCGCGACGGCGTGCCGATCGCGCTGTTTGCGGGCGGCGAAGTGGAGTTTCTGCAGACGCTCGACGCCGTGAGCGAATGGGAGGCGCACAAGGCGCTGCTGCGATCCGCGGATCGTTCCTCGATCCGCGCCGAGACCAAGCAAGACGCGACCGTTGACGCTGCCTGAAACGAGGGAGGGCTTTCGCATGTTGACCCTGTATTTCACGCCCGGTGCATGCTCGATGGCCGCGCATATCGTGCTGGAAGAAGGCGGCGAGGCTTACGAGCCCCGGCCCGTCGATCTTGCCAAGGGCGAGCAGCGCACCGAGGCCTATCTGAAGATCAACCCGCAAGGCCGCGTGCCCGCGCTGCGTCTCGACGACGGCGAGCCTCTGGCGGAGAACACCGCGATTCTGCCGTATCTCGGCAAGCGATTCGGGCTGTGGCCAAACGATCCGGTCGCGGAGGCCAAGGCGCTGTCGCTGATCGGCTTCTTTGCCGCGAGCGTGCACCCGGCGCACGCCCATATCGGCCGGCCCGAGCGCTATGCGGCCGATCCGTCCGCGTTTCCCACGCTGAAGGAGACCGGTCTCAAGGCGTTCCACGGCTATCTGCGGCAGGTCGACGATATGCTGGCGGGTCGGGAATGGTTCTCGGAAAAATATTCCGTGCTCGATCCCTACGGCTTCGTCTTCTACACCTGGGGCATCCGCCGCGAGCTGCCGGTCGGCGAGCTCAAGAACTACACGGCCCTCAAGAACCGGATGCTGCAGCGTCCCGCCGTCCAGCGGGTGGTCGAGCAGGAGAAGATCAAGGTCTGATCGGCGGGGCCTAGCGCGCGATCGGCTGCGATGGTTCGTCCGCTCAGGCGCGCTCGACTTTTGCGGCGTAGCACCCGGCTGCCGCGAAATGGACGTGCAGGTAGGCGGCGCGAGCATCGGCCAACCGCCGCTCGATCGCGGCTTCGAGATCCCGGCCATCGACGAGCTCCCATCCGACCATCATGGCGTCGGCATCGAACGCGCGCACCGCAAGCGTGCGGATGCGCAGCTGCTCCGGCACCTCGCCGACGCGGTCGTAGGTCTCCTCGCCCTTGCGCACGTAAATGGCAAAACGCATGCGGTAGGGCGACGCGACGGGGTGGTGCTCGTAGTTCACGAGCATGAGCTCGTCGCCCGGCCGGGAATCCGTGAGGCTCACGCGGCACGGGTAGCCGGGGCTGCGCCCATCGGCTCGCCGGCGCACGGCGTGCTGCGCGGCGAGCTCCGCATCGGACAGTGCAAACAAATGGGCGAAGTGCTCGGCCGGCAAGCCGGTAATTCGGAAGTTCATGACCTGGCTCCTTGTCTTGGAGCCATATTGCGGATCCGAGCATGTCGGACCACCCGATTTCTGAGGAACTGGCGGATGCTCCTGTAGCCCGAATGGAGCGGCGCGCAGTGCCGCGCAATCCGGGAACAGCCTCCCGGATTTCGCGACCGCTCTGCGGTCGCTCCATCCGGGCTACGGAAGTTTAGGTGCCACCGGCCAGCACAAACGCTGT
>DASWCW010000035.1:0-5801 GCA_036395835.1 Xanthobacteraceae bacterium | reverse complement strand
CAAGCCGGGGCTAGCACCAAAATGTCCGGCGGCACGAGCGGCAAGATGTCGGGACATGGGGCCTCGAGCGAGGGCATGAAGGGCGGCCAGATGTCCGGCCAGAAGATGTCCGGCCAGAAGCTTTCGAAGGGCTCGCAGCTTTCGAGCAAGAGCCACATGGCGTCCAGCCGAACGCACCTCAGCTCCAAGCAAAGCTTGAGCCGAACGCACCTGAGCTCAAAGCAAAGCTTACGTACGCGAACCCACGTTGGGGCCAAGGAAAGCATCCGGACCCGAACCAGCATCGGGCTTAGGGAAGCACGTCTGCGCAACCGGACCTTTGCGTCGCAATCGGCTGGATTTGAAGTGGATCAGGGCTTCGCCAATGCCCAGTTCGCTCAGCCCGGCTTTGGGGCTGGATTCGCCACGTCGCCCGGCTTCGCTGCTACGCCGGGCTTTGCCGCGGCCCCGGCCTTCGCCACTTCGCCGCGGTGCACCTGCGCTCCCGGCGTTGCCTATGGCTACGGCTATCCGGCTTACAGCGCCGGCTGGGGTTGGGGCGGCTGGGGTCCGGGTTGGGGTTGGGGCCCTGGTTTCGCCTCAACCGACGTCGGCTTCGGCGTGGGCGTGACCCAGGCGAACGTCGGCGTCTCCACGTCATCGAGAACCAACCGTGGCGCGCGCGTCAGCGCCAACACCACGGGTGCGACCCAAGCCGGAATGACGACCCAGCAGCCGGGGCAGCCCGGAGTCCAGGGGCGTGCCAACCTCAAAGCGAGCGGCGGCGCAGCGGCTTCCGGCGGGACGGGTCCCGGTCCCGGCGCTCCTGCGCGTTGATCCCGACAACATCGATCCAGGTCGGATCGAGCAAAGAGGGGCGGGCCGTTGCCCGCCCTTCTCATTGGCATATTCCGATCGGCGATCGGTCCGCCGGATGGCGGCCGATCAACCTCTCGGGCCGCCGGAAACCGTTGACACAACGCAATGCGGCTGGCGCCGCTGCCGCCCATGGTCGCCATCGGTCCGAATGAAGGAGACGGGAATGGCAATGGCCTTGCTGATGGTGCGGGCCGAGCTCGCCGATGCCGTCGACCGTTCGGCGTTCGATCGGTGGTACCAGACCGAGCATTTGCCGGACGCGCTCAAAGTGTTCCAGGCGGAACGGGCCTGGCGCTGCTGGAGCGAAACCGAACCCTCCGTCCATTATGCCTTCTACCAGTTCGCCGGCGTCGCAGCGGCGCAATCGGTGCTGCAATCCACCGGCATGCGCACGCTCATCGGCGAGTTCGACCGCGCCTGGGGCCCGCGCGTTCGCCGCAACCGCGACATTCTCCAGGTGGTTCAGTCGGTTACGGGGCAAGCCGCCGGCGGCTAGCCGGGCCGATGAGCTGCGCGAGGGGATGCGGACCGCGGGAGGAAAAATCGCACACGGCGGGAACCAAAGCTGCCCGCCCGGATTACCGTCCAGGGCCGAGGTCCGGCCAAAGTGGTATCGGGGAAGGAAAAACCGCATGCGCATTCCCATCATGGTCGTTTTGGCCTGCGGCTTGGCAACCGCGGCACAGGCGCAGGAGCAAGGCAGCGTGCTCGATCGCGCCGCCGGGCTCGTTGGCCAGTGCATTGCCGAGCAGACCGCCGCCGAGCTCGGCAAGGGCACGGCGCCGCGGCAATTCGCGACCGTGCTACGCGACAAGTGCCGCTCGCAGGAGCAACGTTTCCGGGCGATGCTGACCGAGGGCCTCAAGAAGGAGGGCTCGTTCAATCCGACATTGCTGCGCACGATCGACGAATTGCTCACGGCGCTGCGGCAGCAGTCGGTGACCGATTACGCGGATCTGCTCAAGCAGCGGCCGCCGGGAAAGCCCACCCGGAGCGCGCTCAACAAGAGCGTATGATCTTCATCCTCAGATGAGGAATTGGCGCGACCGCGCGAGCAAATAGCGGTTTGAGCCGGCGTGCTCCAATGAATTGGCCCCGCGCAAGGCGGGGCCAATTTCTTATGCGCGTGCGAGCCCGTGGTCAGCGCTAGCGGCAGCGGCGGAAACCGAAGCTGTCACGCCAGCACACGCGGGTTGCCGTGGAGGCATAGCCCGGGGTCACATACCTCCGGGTCGGAGCATACGCGTAGCCGGAGTCGACGTAATCGCTTTCATCCGTATAGGCGGGTGCCGCATAGGCGGGCGCCGGGGCCACATAGGAATAGGCCGGAGCCGGGATCGGCGCCGGCGGCACCGGCCGCGCCTCGTAAGCCTCATAATAGGCCGGAGCCGCATAGCTGGGAGCCGTATAGCCATATGCGGGGGCTGCGGGAGCCCCGTAGGTCGGGGCGGACGGGGATATCACGATGGTGACCGGTGGAGCGGGCGCCCCATAGGCGGGCGCCGGGGCCGCATAGGCCGGCGGAGCGTAGGCATAGCCGTAATTGGGCGCATAGCCGTAACCGGGGGAGATGGTGACGACCTGAGCCGACGCGCTGCCAGCGCAGAAAGCACCGGCAACGAGTGCCGCGGTGAAACTCAGTGCCTTGATGTCCATGGCTGAGCCTCCCTGTGAACGCAGGACGGTCCATCAACCGATTTGGAGCTTCATAGGTTCCGTCCCTTGTCGCAAAAGCGCGAACAGCGCATGATCCGGCCGCATTCCCGGCTGGTGGGGCGCATCGGAGCACGAGCGATCGGGCCCGCGCGGCGTTCCTGCCATCGAGCCGTACCGGGCGCGGGGCCGGGCAATCACGGTTAAAAAAACGCCAAGCGGAGGAAACGTTCATGGCTCAGTGGATCCGGTTCGAGCGCAACGGCCGGCTCGAGTTCGGCACCTTGCAGGGCGACAAGATCGCCGTGCACAAGGGCAACATGTTTGCCGGCGCCTCGCCCACCGGCGAAACGGTGCGCCTCTCCGAGGTGCGCGTGGCAACGCCGTGCGATCCCTCGAAAATGATCTGCTTGTGGAACAATTTTCACCAGCTCGCGGCCAAGAACGACTTCAAGGTGCCGGACGAGCCGCTGTATTTCCTGAAAGCCCCCAATGCCTACCACCCGCACGGCGAGCCCATCCGCCGGCCGAAATCCTACGACGGCAAGATCATCTACGAGGGCGAGCTCGGCGTCGTCATCGGCAAGCAATGCTCGATGGTGAGCGAGGCGGAGGCGGCGGACTACATCTTCGGTTACACCTGCATCAACGACGTGACCGCGGTCGACATCCTCAAGAAGAACCCGACCTTCGACCAATGGGTGCGCGCGAAGAGCTTCGACAGCTTCGGCGTGTTCGGCCCCGTGATCACCACCGACGTCGACCCGACCAAGCTGCGAATCCGCACCATCCTCAACGGCCAGGAGCGGCAGAACTATCCGGTCAGCGACATGTTCTTCCCGCCCTACAAGTTGGTGAGCATGGTTTCCCGCGACATGACGCTGATGCCGGGCGACGTCATCGCCTGCGGCACCTCGCTCGGCGCCGGCGTGATGAAGGACGCCAGCAACGTCATCGAGATCGCGATCGACGGCGTCGGCGCGTTGAGCAACCGCTTCGATCAGGAGCTGCCGAGCCCGTACCTGCTCGGCGCGCCGCCGCAGCCGATGCGCGTTTGCGTGGTCGGGGCCGGCGCCATCGGCGGGCTGATTGCCGCCAAGCTGGCGCTCGCCGGCAATACCGTGACGGTGATCGATCTCGGCCCGCACCTCGCCGCGATCAAGCAGAACGGCCTCAAGCTCGAATGGCACGACGGCAAGGTGGAGACCACGAAGGTCAAGGCGGTCGACAAAGCAGCCGAGGCGGGCAAGCAGGATCTCGTCATCCTGGCAGTCAAGGCGCATTATCTCGATCAGGCCGCGCGCGACATCGACGCCCTGCTCGGCCCCCACACCACGATCATGACGGTGCAGAATGGGCTGCCGTGGTGGTATTTCCAAAAGCTCGGCGGCAAGTACGACAACAAGAAGCTGCAGACGCTCGATCCGACCGGCGTCCTGACCCAGAAGATCGACGCCAACCGCCTCATCGGCTGCATCGTCTATCCGGCCGCGGCGGTCACCGCGCCCGGCGTCATCCATCACGTCGAGGGCGATCGCTTCCCGTTGGGCGAGCTCGACGGCCGGGAAACCGAGCGCGCCAAGCGCCTGCACGACGTATTCGTCAAGGCGGGGCTGCAATCGCGCGTGCTCAAAGACATCCGCTCGGAGATTTGGCTCAAAGCCTGGGGCAATCTTTCCTTCAACCCGATCAGCGCGCTCACCCATGCGACGCTGGTCGACATCTGCCAGTTTCCGGAGACGCGGCATCTGGCGGCCAAGATGATGGAGGAAGCGCAGGCGATCGCCCAAAAACTCGGCGTCACGTTCCGGGTGAGCATCGAGAAGCGCATCGCCGGGGCCGAGAGCGTCGGTGCGCACAAGACCTCGATGCTCCAGGACGTCGAGGCCGGGCGCTCGCTGGAGACCGAGGCCTTGATCGGCTCGGTGCTGGAGATGGCGCGGCTCACCGAGACGCCGGCGCCGGCGATCGAGGCGATCTATGCCTGCGTCAAGCTGCTCAACAAGGTGATGCTGCTCGAGGGCGCCGGCGTGCGCGTCGCCCGGGCGGCGTGAGGCCGCGCGATCTCGCCTGCTCGCGGTACCCCAGCTGCGGCTCCCGTGTCGTCGGCCACGGCGCGCGTTGCGGCCGTTCGAGGTGCAGTTCGCGCTAGCTTCGGCGGCGCGCTCGGGTCCGAGCCGCCTTCCGCGCGGCGGCGGAGCGACCTGTGGAGCCCTTCGTCCTCGTCGCCTTGCGTGCGGCGGCGGAGCGCTCGGACGCGGTACGGCGCGACGCGGCGCGTTTGGCATGGCGCGAAAGCGCCGCGCGCGACGCCGTGCTCCGCGGTTCGCGCTCGAGAACCCGCGATACCGCGCGCGCGACGCGCGGCCGGCGGCGGGTCTTGCGCTTGTGCTGGCCCGCCTCATAGGCGTACTCGGCGCTCCTGCGGGTGCGCTCCTTGACCCTGCCCTTTTTGGGCGGCGCAAGGCCGACGCCCGCGCGCCTGGCCTTGGAAAGCCCGATGGCAATTGCCTGCTCCGGCGATCTGGCCCCGTGCTCGCCGCGACGGATTTTTCGGACTTCCTCGCGCACGAACTCGCCCGCCTGCGTCGTGGGCGCCTTGCCGGCACGCTTGTCCTTCCGGGCCTTCTCGATGGTGCGTTTCTCGGGCATCGTCGTTCTCCAAATTCGCTGCTCCGGCGCTCCTGTCCCGAGCGGCCGTGCCCGTTGTGTCCCGCGCATATGTCAATGCGCGTGGCTGCCGAATTGATCCCGCGAGCAACCAAAGATCGGTATCTGAAGCGCAGACGCTTGCCGCTACGTCATTCTTGCTTGACGCCGCGCGTGATCAGCGGGTTTGCGCACAGGCTGGCGAGGCTCCGAGGTGGCCCCGGGTTTCCACGTCGGAGCCGGTCGCGAGATCATCGCGGCGCAGCGGGCCGGAAAAGCAGGGCTGGGCGAAAGCGGTCCCCCGCCCCCGCCGGCGGTTCACGCAATCGTATTGGTGCGCAGATCGCGCGGCGCCTGGGTGATGATCTCGGGGATTTGCCCGATCACCACGGTATCGTCGATGCGGAATCCGCCGAGCCCATAGACGTAGATGCCGGGCTCGACCGAATAGACCTCGCCCTCGAGCAGCGGCCGGTGGCAGAACGGCATGTCGTCGGGATATTCGTGCCCTTGCACGCCCATGCCGTGGCCGGTGCGGTGCAGGATGCGGTCTCCCAATCCCGCCTTCTCGATCACGGCCTGGGCCGCGGCATCGATCGCCGAGACCGGATTGCCGGCGACCGCCGCCGCGGCGCCCGCCT
>DASWCW010000034.1:0-2273 GCA_036395835.1 Xanthobacteraceae bacterium | reverse complement strand
CGGCAATTCACGACGAACGATACGGCCGGCGAGAAGGTGAACTGCGGGCCGCCGTTGAGCGCGCAGAATTCCTGTCCGTCGAGCTCGAACGTGACGACCATCACCGAGCCCTTCGGCCCCGGCCCCTGTTCGCCATAGCGGGTCACGCCGGCGATCTTGGAATTCCTGAAGATCGACACGTAAAATCGCGCTGCCTCCTCGGCTTTGCCGTCGAACCATAAGAACGGGGTGATTTTCTGCATCGTTCCATTCCTTTCTCCGAACGCCGAACACTTTCACTTCTATGCCGCCGGTCCGTTGCGTTGAACCGCGTCAGCGCGCTTTTTCGCAGTTGATCATCCACGGCGTGCCGAATCGGTCGACCAGCATGCCGAAGCGCGTGGCCCAGAAGGTCTCCTCGATCGCCATCCGCACCGTTCCGTTTTCCGCCAGCGCGTGGAAGACGCGTTCTGCCTCCGCCGGAGTGTCGACGCCGAGCGTCACCGAGAAGCCTTTCATCTGCCCGTCGGCACGATCGGGCGGGGCATCGGAACCCATCAAGACCATGTCGCCCACGGCGAGCCTGGCGTGCATGATCTTGTTGCGCCAGTCCGCCGGGACATGCTCGGCCGCCGGACTGCCCTCGTGCGGCATCATTGCCAGGATCTTTCCGCCGAGGACCTTCTCGTAGAACTTGAACGCTGCCTCGCATTGGCCGTTGAAGAACAGATAGGGGTTCAATTGCATGACGGGTCTCCTTGGCTGATGGATGCTCGAGGTGGAAAAGGACAGGGGCTGTGCAGAGAACTCGCGATGCTCCGCGCGCCCGATTTCGCGGCGAGGTTCACTTCAGAGAGCCACGCTTGCGCGGCGCCGACTTGGTCATTTCGTGGCGATTGTCAGGCCCTCGCCGCATATTCGGCGAGCCGATCGAAAGTGCTGTTCCAGCCGCCCTGATGCCCGTCGCGCTGGCCGACGGTTTCGAAAACCGCTTGCCGGAACGTCATCTTCGTCTTGCCGCCGTGCTCGGCGAAGGTGATCGTGACCAGGGTCTCGTGGCCGCGGCTGCCGTTCTCGCGATCCCACGCGAAGGTGTAGACTAGGCGCTCCGGCTCCACGATCTCGCGAAACACGCCGCCCTGCCAAAGCTCGCGGCCGCTGTCGTCCTCGCGCAGGCACGCCCGCCAGGCGCCGCCGGGTCGGGGGTCCTGCTCGAAATGCGTCGCGGTGAACCCGCGCGGACCCATCCAGTGCTTCGCGTGCGCCGGATTCGTCCAGAGCTCGAAGACGAGCTCGCGCGGCGCGTCGAACACCCGGGTGATGACGAGTACCCGCTCGGCCGCGTCGGTAGTAGCGCTAGCGCTTGCGTTGCTTACGGCCATCCTTCTTCTCCTTCGTCTGCAGCTTGCGCAAATAATCGTCGAGACGATCGAAACTCTGCTCCCAGAACCGGCGGTAGCGCTCGACCCAATCGGCGACCTGCTTGAGCCGGCTCGCCTCGAGCCGGCACGGCCGCCATTGCGCTTCGCGTCCGCGCGCGATGAGACCCGCGCGCTCCAGCACCTTGAGATGCTTGGAGACGGCGGGGAGGCTCATGTCGAACGGCTCGGCGAGCTCGCTCACATTGGTTTCGCCCAAGGCGAGCCGCGCGAGAATGGCGCGCCGCGTCGGGTCGGCAAGGGCCGCGAACGTGGCGCTGAGATGATCCGGCATGGCGTTATACCAGGCGGTTAAATAACCTGTCGGTTAATTAGCGCACGGTCGGCATGCTGTCAAGCGCGCTTCGCGAGGGGCAATGATCGCATTTCGGGGAGTGGTGCCGGGCATGCGAGGCTGGTAAGCGCGAATTGCGGCATGCTCCGGGTCGTGGCCATCGGACCTGGAATCCACACGGGAGCCGATCATGATCGCGATGCTCGATCCGAGGACCCTGACCGTGCTGATCACCGGCGCCACCGCCGGGTTCGGCGCGGCGCTATGCCGGCGCTTCGCCGAAGCGGGGAGCCGCGTGATCGCCACGGGACGGCGCGCCGAGCGCCTCGACGCGCTCGGGCGCGAGCTCGGGGATCGCTGCCACGTCGCCGTGCTCGACGTGCGCAACCGCAAGGCGGTCGAGGCGCTCGTGGCCGGGCTTCCCGGCGCGTTCGCCGGCATCAATGTCGCCGTCGCCAACGCCGGGCTCGCGCTCGGGCTCGAGCCGGCGCAGAAGGCCGACCTCGACGATTGGGACGACATGGTCGCGACCAATATCAACGGGCTGCTGTACACGGTGCGCGCGGTGCTGCCGGGCATGG
>DASWCW010000033.1:0-3160 GCA_036395835.1 Xanthobacteraceae bacterium | reverse complement strand
CTCGCCAACGGCACCGGCAAGGCGCTGGTGAAGACCGGCGGCGACACCTGGTTCTTTCTGACCGCCGATTACGCCTTCGGCCATGCGCTCGAGCGCGACACCGCGGCGACGGTCGAGGCCAACGGCGGCAAGGTTCTGGGTAAGATCCGCCATCCGCTCAACACCAGCGACTTCTCCTCGTATCTGCTGCAGGCTCAATCTTCGAAGGCGAAGGTCATCGGGCTCGCCAACGCCGGGGGCGACACCATCAATTCGATCAAGCAGGGCGCCGAGTTCGGCATCGTCAAGGCCGGCCAGAACTTCGCCGGCCTGCTGGTGTTCATCAGCGACGTGCACGCGCTCGGGCTTGCGACCGCCCAGGGCCTGGTGCTGACCGAGTCGTGGTACTGGGACATGAACGACGCCAACCGCGAGTTCGCCAAGAAATTCGCCCCGGCGAACAAGGGCAAATATCCGACCATGGTCCAGGCCGGCGTCTACAGCGCGGTGACGCACTATCTCAAGTCGGTCGAGGCGCTGAAAAATGACGAGGACGGCAAGGCCGTCGTCGCCAAGATGAAGCAGACGCCGACCGACGACAAGCTGTTCGGCAAGGGCACGATCCGTGCCGACGGCCGCAAGATTCACGACATGTACCTGTTCGAGGTGAAGAAGCCCGAGGAATCCAAATATCCCTGGGACTATTACAAGGTGCGGGCGACCATTCCGGCCGCCGAAGCCTTCCGTCCGCTCAAGGACGGCGGCTGCCCCCTGGTGAGCGGCTGAGCGGCCCGCTCGCCGAATGAAAACAAGCGAGGCGCCGTCTTTCGCGGCGCCTCGCGGAGCCGATGCCGATGTTCGAGATCTTCGGGATTCCCTCGCAGGCGCTGTTCGGGCAATTGCTGCTCGGGCTGATCAACGGCTCGTTCTACGCGCTGCTGAGCCTGGGGCTTGCCGTCATCTTCGGCATGCTCAACATCATCAATTTTGCCCACGGCGCCCAATACATGATGGGCGCCTTCGCCGCTTATCTGCTGCTGCAGTATTTCGGCCTCGGCTACTGGTGGTCGCTCCTGATCGCGCCGCTCGCGGTCGGTTTCACCGGGATCGTGATCGAGCGCTTGTTCCTGCGCTGGCTCTACAAGCTCGATCACCTCTACGGCCTGCTGCTGACCTTCGGGATCGCGCTGATCATCCAGGGGGTGTTCCGAAACTACTATGGTTCCTCGGGTCTGCCCTATCGCGTTCCGGAGCAATTGCAGGGTGGCCAGAACCTCGGCTTCATGTTCCTTCCGAACTACCGCGGCTGGGTAATCGCGGTATCGTTGGTCGTGTGCTTCACCACCTGGTTCGTGATCGAGCGCACGCGGCTCGGGTCCTACCTGCGGGCCGCGACCGAGAACCCGGCGCTGGTGCGCGCCTTCGGCATCAACGTGCCGCGGATGATCACGCTCACCTACGGGCTCGGCGTGGCGCTGGCCGCGCTCGCCGGGGTGATGGCGGCCCCGATCTACAACGTCAGTCCGCTGATGGGCGCCGACCTCATCATCGTGGTGTTCGCCGTGGTGGTGATCGGCGGCATGGGCTCGATCATGGGCGCGATCCTCACCGGCTTCGGGCTGGGCGTGGTCGAAGGATTGACCAAGGTGTTCTTCTCGCAGGCCTCCGACACGGTGATTTTCGTCATCATGGCCATCGTGCTGCTGATCCGGCCCGCGGGGCTGTTCGGACGGAGCACCTGAGATGGAGCGCGTGGTCGAGCCCATCGCGACCTCGGAGCGGGCTCCCGCGAGCTGGAGCGAGCCCGTCGCCTTTGCGGTGATGACGCTCGCTTTCGTCGTCGCGCCCGCCTTCGTCTATCCGGTGTTTCTGATGAAGGCGCTGTGCTTTGCGCTGTTCGCCTGTGCCTTCAACCTGCTGATCGGCTATGTCGGTCTGCTGTCGTTCGGGCACGCGCTGTTCTTCGGCTGGGCGAGCTACGTCAGCGCTCACGCGGCCAAGGTGTGGGGGGTCGATCCGGTGCTGGCCATCCTGGCCGGCGCCGCGGTTGCCGCCGGCCTCGGGCTCGTCGCCGGCGCGATCGCCATCCGCCGCCAGGGCATCTATTTCGCCATGATCACGCTGGCGCTCGCGCAGATGATGTACTTCTTCGCGGTGCAGGCGCCGTTCACGGGCGGGGAGGACGGCATCCAGGCGGTCCCGCGCGGCCGCGCGTTGGGGTTCCTCGATCTTTCCCAGCAGATGACCATGTATTACTTCGTTCTGGCGGTGTTCCTGGCCTGTTTCCTGTTGATCTACCGCATCATTCATTCGCCCTTCGGCGAGGTGCTCAAGGCGATCCGCGAGAACGAGCCGCGCGCCGTCTCGCTCGGCTACAAGACCGATCGCTACAAGCTGGTCGCGTTCGTGCTCTCGGCCACGCTGGCGGGAGTCGCCGGCGCGACCAAGGCCATCGTGTTCCAGCTCGCCTCGCTCACGGACGTGCATTGGGGCATGTCGGGCGAAGTGGTGCTGATGACGCTCGTCGGCGGGCTTGGCACGGTGTTCGGGCCGGTTGTCGGCGCGCTCACCATGGTGGCGATGGAGAATTATCTGGCCCAATACGGCCAGTGGGTGACGGTGATTCAGGGCGTCGTCTTCGTGGTCGTCGTGCTGTTGTTCCGCCGCGGCATCATCGGCGAGCTTGCGAACGCGCTGAAGATTCCGCTGTAGCGGGGTCATCCTGCACGTGACCCGTTACTATGACACCAGCTCGGCTCAGCCAAGTACAGGCTCGGCCCTTCGGACTCCGCGAGAATGCCCTGTCCGCACGCGGCCCTTCGGGCATGTGTTGGGCAGCCGCGAGTGCGACCCGCGAGTGTCCGCTATCGAGCGCAATTCGGAAGAGATATGCTCAACCAGAGTTCTTCCTATTTTGACCCTTAGCTGACCTTCAGCAGGTCTGCTTGGGCGGCCAGTGTAGCTCCGCCGCTGGAGCGGCCGCTGATGACTTGCGTAGAAGTTCATAGAGTAACGCTGTCTGCCAGAGTCGAACGTCGCCACGACGTAACCTCGTTCCTCAAGACTTCGCCGTTGCGGGTATCTGACCGGGCTCGAACGGACCCGGCTCGAAGAAGCCCTCGATCGATTCGACCTTTGCGTAGTTCTCGGCGATGCTCTCGGGTGTCAGATGTGGATCATT
>DASWCW010000032.1:0-2199 GCA_036395835.1 Xanthobacteraceae bacterium | reverse complement strand
CGAGCCGCTCTATGTCGACGTGGTGACCACGCTGGCTCAGGCGGTTGGCGCCGGCAAGCGCCGTACGATGCCGCGCGTGATCGGCGGGCGCTACGGTCTCGGATCAAAGAACTTCAACCCGGCACAGACCAAGGCCGTCTTTGACGAATTGACGAAGGCAGAGCCGAAGAACGGCTTCACCGTCGGTATCGAGGACGACGTCTCACACAGCAGCCTCGGGGTCGATCCGAGCTTTTCCATCGAGCAGGACGATGTCGTGCGCGCGCTCTTCTACGGTCTCGGCGCCGACGGCACGGTCGGGGCGAATAAGAACAGCGTCAAGATCATCGCCGAAGATCCGGCGATGTATGCGCAGGGCTATTTCGTTTACGATTCTCACAAGTCCGGCGCGCAGACCATCTCCCACCTCAGGTTCGGCAAGCGGCCGATTCACTCGCCTTACCTGATCGAGTCGGCAAACTTCGTCGCGTGCCATCAGGCGGCTTTTCTCGATCGCATCGACGTGCTGCGCCTCGTCGCCGACGGCGGCACGTTCCTGCTCAACACCCCCTACGGGGCCGACACAGTATGGGACCGGCTCCCTCGTTCGGTGCAAGTGCAGATCCTGGAGAAGAGGCTTCGCTTCTTCGTGATCGATGCCTCTAGGGTGGCGCGCGAAACGGGCCTCGGCGGGCGTGTCAATACAGTCTTACAGACCTGCTTCTTCGCGATCTCCGGCGTCTTACCGCGCGAGGAAGCAATCGCGCGCATCAAGCACTCGATCGAGAAAAGCTATAGCTCCAAGGGTGCCGACGTGGTGCGCAGGAATTTCGAGGCCGTGGACCACACGCTCGCGCATCTTTTCGAGGTGAGCGTGCCCGCCACTGCGACCAGCGCCTTCGACCGGTCGCCAGTCGTTCCGGCGGATGCGCCAAGATTCGTGCGCGAGGTCACGGCCATGATGCTCGCCGGCCGCGGTGACGAATTGCGAGTAAGCGAAATTCCGAATGACGGGACCTACCCACCCGGCACCGCGGCATTCGAGAAGCGCAATATCTCCGATACTGTCGCTATGTGGGAGCCGGATCTTTGCATCCAATGCGGTCAATGCAGCTTCGCCTGCCCGCACAGTGTCATCCGCGCCAAATACTATAACGAGGACGAGCTTGACGGCGCTCCTGTCGGCTTCAAATCGGCACCGGTTAATTCGCGTGGCACCCCCGACGTGCGCTTCTCATTGCAATTCTATCTTGAGGATTGCACGGGCTGCGGCATCTGCGTCGAGGTCTGCCCGGCGCACAGCCCGCGGGACCCCGGGGTGAAGGCAGTCAACCTCGCGCCGAAGGCGCCGATCCTCCAACAGGAGCGCGCCAGCATCGCCTTCTTCGAGACGCTGCCGACGAGCGATCGCGCGCGGGTCGATTTCGCCAATGTGCGCGGCGTCCAATTCCTGCAGCCGCTGTTCGAATTCTCTGGCGCCTGCGCTGGATGCGGCGAGACGCCGTATCTCAAGCTCTTGTCGCAGCTGTTTGGCGATCGCATGCAAGTCGCCAACGCGACTGGTTGTTCATCAATCTATGGCGGCAGCCTGCCAGTGACGCCCTGGACCAAGGACGCCAACGGGCGCGGGCCCGCGTGGTCCAACTCGCTGTTCGAAGATAATGCCGAGTTCGGCCTCGGTTTTCGCCTCGCGGCAGACAAACACCTTGAGCTTGCGACCACGCTTCTCCGCGAGCTTGCGCCGGCCGTCGGAGGGGAACTGACCCGATCGATTTTGGAGGCACCCCAGGTACACGAGTCCGAACTCCGCGTGCAGCGTGCGCGCGTTACGCTCCTGAGAGAAAGACTCACCGCGATCGATAGCGAGGCAGCACGGGATCTGTTGTCGGTCGCCGACCACCTCGTGCGTCGCAGCGTCTGGATCGTCGGCGGCGACGGCTGGGCCTATGACATCGGATATGGCGGGCTCGACCATGTGCTGGCGAGCGACCGAGACATCAACATTCTGGTCCTCGACACAGAGGTCTATTCCAACACGGGCGGTCAGGCGTCCAAGGCGACGCCGCTTGGCGCTGTGGCGAAATTCGCCGCCGCAGGCAAGCGCGTGGCGCGCAAGGACCTGGCACTCCAGGCGATTGCCTATGGCAATGTCTATGTGGCGCAAGTGGCGATGGGCGCCTATCCGCAGCAAACGCTGCTCGCATTTCGCGAAGCGGAGGC
>DASWCW010000031.1:0-20984 GCA_036395835.1 Xanthobacteraceae bacterium | reverse complement strand
CGTACTGGTCCGCCGAGCCGCGCGCCGGGCATCAAGGTACTGGTCGGCGACTTTTCCGAATGTGAGCTTGGCCTGAGCACGCGCCTTCGCCCTCTCGCTGATCGGATCACCGCCGAGTTCGGCGACGGCGAATCGCTGACGGGCAATTTTGCGGGCATCCGCTGGTTCAATCTGCGTCACGTCGCCGATGGTCTGCCAGCGGTCATTGGGAAAGCGGATTACCCAGACCCGCCGTGCGGTATCGGCGCGGAGCCGCACATAGAGGCCGCGCACCTCGTCATCGGGAACACGGAAATCACCTTTGCCGTGCGGCAGTTTCAGCCCGTCAATGATCTGTTTGGTAAGTCGCATGGAGGGTTTTTCTGGCCTTTGGTAAGCTCTCGGGAAGGACAATGGTGACCACCATTGATCGCCGGCGCTCACCTTCGTAACGTGGTATATGTTGATTCTGCCGGGAGAACAAGTTTGGTGATCGCGGGAGACCGCTCTTGAGCACCTATGGCAGGGACTGAATCCGAACAGATGCTCGGTGTCGATCCGCTGCGCCTGCGCCGCGGACGACCAGAGCACTGCGGCGAAAACAACAGCCGCGGCCAAAATCGTTGGCTGAGGACGTCCCCCAGCTGGCTCCCTCCCCCTCAAGGGGAGAGGTGTCCGGAGCGAGCCGTGAGGCATATGCGATCTCATAACGCCATGTCGCGCTGCGACGCCAGCAAGGCGAGCGCCGCCGCCGGCGCGCAATGGGAGGCCCCCGTGCGGGCACCGGGCGCGGCGTCGAGCAGATTCTCGAAGCCGATGCAGGTTCGGCCGAAGCGGCGGGCGACTTCGCCGATGACGGCGCGGCCGATGCCGGCTGCGACCACCGGCGCCGCGGCGGGCAAATCTCCCCGGGACAGGATCAGCATGATCGCGTCGGTGATGCTGCGGATCTGGGCCTCGGCGAACCATCGCGCCAGCGCGATCCAATCTTGGCCGTCCTGGGCATCGCGCCCGACCATGCGCGCGAGCCGAGAGCGCGAGGCGGCGCGCGTCTTGGGGCGGCCGTCCGCGGTCGGCATCTGGTCGACGCCTTCCGGCAAGCTCTCCAGCAACCGGTGAACGTCGGCCATGTTGGCGAAATTCTCACGGACCAATGGCGTCCAGCTGCCGGCGACCGGTGCGTGTTCGGCGAGCGCCATGACGAAGCTTCGCACCAGCCCGGTGTACACCAACTCTCCGCAAGCGAGCCGCTCGGCATCGGTATAGCCGCGCGCCGCAATCGCGCCCGCCGCAACCGGAACGAGGTCAGTCGTGGTCGATCCCATGTCGATCAGCAGCGCGGTGCCCTGACGCTTCGCAATCAGCGCCGCAGTCGCGTGCCAGTTTGCCGAAGCGATGTCCTCGACGTGGCGCACCGCCGCCTGCGGTGCGATGAAACCCGCGCGGCCGGCATAGAGCACGATGGGTTGCGGGCCGAGCGCGCGCGCGGCTGCCGCCGCCAGCTGCTCGACCCCGTCGGTCCGGGACGCAAACGTGTCGGCCAGTTCTCCGGTCATGGTGCAGGCGTGGCGATCGGCCTTGCCCATTTTCGGCTTGGCTTGCGCAAAAGCCTCCGCGAGCGCCCCGAGACCCAGCCGGAGCGGAGATGCGACCTGCACCGCTTCGACAATACGGCCGTCCTCGGCGCGCGCCGCCTTGAGATGCGCGCCGCCGATGTCCCATCCGACCACGGAAGCCATGTCCCGACCGCGCCGCCCGTATGATAGCGTCCGGGGCAGAATACACCCGGCATCGCTCGCTTGGACAAGACGCGAACCATGGAGGTCATTCCGGTACTCGATCTGATGGCCGGATCGGTCGTGCGCGCCCGCAGGGGGGAGCGCGCGCGCTATCGGCCCATTACCACGCCGCTGTCGCCCAGCAGCGATCCGCTCGAGGTGGCGCGTGGATTGCTGGGCATCGGCCCCTTCGAGCGATTCTATGTGGCCGATCTCGATGCGATCGCTGGCACTGGCGACCATCGCGCCGTGCTGCGCCGGCTGCGATCCGAGCTCGATTTGGAATTATGGGTCGACAGCGGCATCGCCGATCCCGCCGCGGCGCGCGATTGGCTCGATGCAGGCTTTGGCCATCTGGTGCTCGGCAGCGAGACGCAGACGGATGTCACGCTCCTGCGGCGCCTCTCCGGCGACCCGCGCGTGGTGCTCTCGCTCGATTTCCGCGGCGATGATTTTATCGGGGCCCCGGCGCTGCTAGGGGAGCCGGACGCGTGGCCCGATCGCGTCATTGTCATGACGCTGGCGCGCGTCGGCAGCGGCACGGGCCCGGATCTTGCGCGCATCGCTGCGATCCGCGCTCCCGCGGGAAAACGAAAACTATATGCCGCCGGCGGCATTCGCGGCGCCGCCGATCTTGTCGATCTCACACGCGCCGGCGTTGCGGGAGCGCTCGTCGCTTCCTGCCTTCACGACGGCACACTCAGCGGGCAAGACATTGCCGTGCTGCGCCGCAGCCGTGCCTACGCCGGCGGAAGGGGGTCATAGCCCCCTTCCTTGGTTCTTACCGATCTCGCACGACTGCGGCCTAGGCGGCGAACGGATGCTTGACCTTGTCGCGTTGGGCAACCACTTGCGAGGCCCTGGGTTCGCCCGCCACCGCGCGGGCGATCGCCTCCTTCGTGGCGCGATAGTTGAAATCCTGGATCTTCTTGTCGTCCTTCGCTTCCCAATGGATGAACACGCCGACGCAGCAGAATAGATCATCCGCCTCGGATTCCGGGATCACACCCTCGGCGACGCTGTCGGCGACCGCCTTGGCGACCGCGTGCTGCGCCGGCCCGAACATCTGCACGGCCTGCTTGGCGCCCTTGATCGTCACCTTGTTGAACAGCACGGTCGAGGGCTTGCAGGCCAGGTTTGGGGCCACCAACGCCAGCAGCGAGGTGAAGCCGTCCTTGTTGTTCGTCAAGGCATTCGCGAATGCGGTCTCGGCTGCGCTTCCGCGCGGTCCGATCAGCAGATCGATATGGGCGACCTCGTTGCCGTCGCCGACGAGCGATTCACCGACGCAGAGTTTCGTGATCTTTGCCATTTGCCAACACTCCTCCCGAGGAAAAGCGACGCCTCGCCGACGGCGAGATCTCCGTCGACCGGCAGAATGGCTACCCTTGTTGTCAGCGTCCGACAGGAGATGCCGGACCGGTTAGCCGGATAGCTGCGGAAGCTCGTCCCGCTCGGCAAAGTCAATCATTGTTGCGGGCGAACGGCAAGATGTTCCGTAGCCGATTCGCGAACAGCGTCGCGACGGTAAGGTCCGCGCTGGTGCCGGGATTGATCGATCGCGCTTTGAGCGAGCGATCGTACGCCAGCAGCTCCGGCAGGACCTCGGCGGGGTCGCGTGCGGCGTTGAACTGCTCCAGCAAGGTCGCTGCGGCGCGCCGAACCTCTTTGGCGATTGCGTTGCCATGCTCGCGGACGATATGGCTGTCGCAAAACGTCGAAAGAAAGCCGAGGAAGACCGACAGCGTCGCCCATTTGCGCTCGTTGCCGCGGACGAGGGCCGCTTCGAGAACCGGTTCCCCCAACGTGAAGACGTCCTCGAAATCCGCCGCGTATTGTCGCGCGATGCGGTCGCGATCCGCCGCCTCGGCCATGGCTTGCCGCAACGTGACGGTCGCTGGTCCGAAGACGTCGTGCCGCTCGGCGCGGCCGAGACCCCCGGGCGCGGCCGCCACGATCGCGCGGAACGCGAGCTCGGTGTCCGCGACGTCGAGTTCCCGAAGCACGCGTGCGACCGCCTCGGGCAGATCCGCCGTGTTCTTCTCAGCCGCCGCTGCCAGCGGAGCGCACAGCAGGATGATGCCCAGATTGGTGTTGCGGGCGGCGACCGCCGCCCGCGCGGATTCCACGGCATCGAAAATGCGCCGGCCCACCCGCGTGCCCGGGGCGGTGAGCGGCGCCGCCGCCGCCGCCGCGCTGCGCAGAAAATCCTCCGGCGTTTTGCGGCCGGCCGGCGACAAGACATGCACGTTTCCCGGTTTGGGGGCGTGGATCTCGTCGCGACACGAAGCCGTGAACGCCGCCGCGATGCGCTCGGAGAGAATCTTCACCCGGCCGCTCCCCGCCCGACCCGGGCGCCGAGGATGGCGATAAGGTCGGCGGCGAGGATTGCGGCAATATTGGCGCTCGTGACCCTCTGCAGTCCCGACCACGCCGGCATGCTGTTGACTTCGAGCACGGTCGGACGCCCGTCCGCATCGTGCACGATGTCGACGCCGGCAAAATCGGCGCCGACTGCGGCCGCCGCATCGAGCGCGAGCGCCTTCATCGGCGCATCGACCACGGCTGCCACCGGCCGCCCCCCTCGCTTGAGGTTGGTGATCCAGCTCATCGAGTGGCGCATCATCGCGGTGACGACCCGACCGCGGGAGACCAGCAGGCGAAAATCGCGAAAACCGTCGCGCTCGACCCCGACGTAGCGTTGCAGATAATAGACGCCCTTCACGACTCCGGGATCCGGCAGATCGTGCTCGTAGCGGATCAGCCGCAACCCGCGCCCCTGGGACCCGAACAACGGTTTTAGCACCAGCGGGCCCGCGCCGGTCTCGCGCCGCACGATCGCGGCGGCGGCTTCCGCCGATTCGATCGCCCAGGTCGCCGGCGTGGCGATACCGGCCCGCGCCAGCACAAAGCTCGTCGCCGATTTGTCGACGCAGCGCTCGATCGCGCGCGCATCGTTGACGACCGCAACGCCGTTTTCGCGCAATGCATGCAGGATCCCGAGCCGCAAGGTCACCGCCTCGAAGCTGCCGCCCGCCATGGAGCGGACCAGAACCGCGTTCGGCAGCCGGTCGCGAAACCCGGCGATGTTCAGCCCGGACGGGTTTTGCGTGTCGAAACCGCATGCGGTGAGCTCAACGCAAACCGCGCGCGCGCCCAAGCCGGCCAGCGCCTTGCCGAGCTCACGCACGTGCCAGTCCGGCCGGTCCGCGACCAGCGCGATCGACAGCGAGGAAGTGCCGCCGTCGGCGGCGAGCGCGTCACCGGAATGCGGCATCGAGCAGGCTCAGGTCGAGACCGCCGGCGTGAAAACTCTCGCCGGTTTCGAGCGCGGTGACGATCACCGCGGCGGGCGCGAACAGCATCGGGTCGATGGCATAAAAATCCCGGTTGAAGCCCGCAAAGATCTCCGCGAACGGTCGGCCATAATCGCGCGAACGCCGGCTCGGCAGCTGTTCGGCAAGCTCCTGCGCGTCGGTTGCCGGCCCCTTCACGAACAGATGAACGCGGCCGCCGTAGATGATCGCGTCGTTGGTGCGGCCCATCGCGACGACGAAGTCCGGATGGGGCGGCGAGAGCGGTGCAGCTCCCATGCCGTCGGCGATGCGATCGAGCGGGAACTTGAGCTCATGGGTCTTGTGCAGAGCAACTTCCAGGACCCGCGCCACCACTTGCACGCCGCCGGCGAGGCTTTGGGTCGGAGCATAGAGGAAGCGCAGGCGGTCCGGCGCGAGCCCGCAGTCCTCCGCGACCTTGCTCACGATTGCGGCCGGAGGCGGGCGGCTGCTCTCCAGGACCAGTGCCGCCGTCTCCGCCTCGTCGCGATACGCGATTTCGGCGAACAGCGGCTCCTTGCGCGCCAGCGCCCGGGCGGGTCCGGAGCCGAGCGCAAAGAACGCGTCCTTGCCGGTACCGTGCGACAATTTCCAGCCCGCGTATTGGCTGGCAAGGCACGCCGTGACCGAATGCGAGGAGCGCACGATCAGCGTCCAAGGCCAATTCGGGGTCTCGGCGCTGGCCGTGATCTCGACCCTTCCGAGCCCGCCCATGCAGATCCGAGCGAGGCGCAGACCCGCGGCGATGCTGCCCTCGCATCGACTCCCGGCGTCGATCAACATTTCACCGAGCTCGCCTTTGTCGACGGCGACGCGGAGCTCCGCCGAATCCGATCGCACTTGCTCGATCAGTGCCGCCGCCCGGGCATTCAAGCTAATTCGCGGCGAGTTCATCATGGAGACGCGCATCCAGCATTGCCAGAATGGCCGCAGCTCTTTGCTTGACGATTTGCCCGGCCTCGGCCGCGGCCGGCGCGCGGGCAAACACGGTGCAAAAGGGATCTCCGGCTCTGACCGAGCTCGCGGGTCTTTGGCGATCGGCGGCCCAGGCCGGCCAGTCCAATGCCGGCACCGACAGGATATCGCGATCAGCGTAGACGATGCACGCCGCCGCCGCACCCACCAACTTCGGCGGTGTCGCGGGAAGCACGCCTTCGCAGCCGGCCACATGCAATCCGAACAGGGAACCCTCGTCCGGCTCGAAAATATCCAGGGTCGCGCCGGGCCGGGGATTGATCTCGAGCAGCCAGAACGCGTCGTGGCCGACCATGAAGTCGAAGCTGCTGAGGCCGGTGAGCGGCACCGCGGCGGCGAGACGCTCGACCGCAGTGGTCAAGTCGGCGCTGAGCTGCGGACACAACGCGGCAGGCCGAACCGCGCCGCCGTAACGAAACGGGCGGCCTTTTGCGGCTGATGTCCATTGGGCGCTGAGTCCGAGCATGATCGCCGAGCGGCCATTGCCCAGCACCAGCACGGAGACCGGACTGCCGGCGACGCGACGCTGGTAGTACATCGTGCCGCAGTCTTCGTTACGATTGGTCGAGGTTCGCACATGCGTGCCGCCGGCGCCGCCCGCGCGCTTGGCGACCCAGCCGGCCATCTCGGTGGGCGGATCGATGCTCGTCTGCGGATGCGGAACGGCACAGTCGCGGCAGAGCGCCGCGAAGGATACCGGATCCTTCAGACGCGCAATCGTTTCCGGAGCATTGCCGAGAAGCCGCCATCGTCGCGCGATGCGGGCGAGCAGGCTCGGCCGATCCTCGAACCCGGTGCCGCATACGACCCCAATCGGATCATGCGACGCGGCGAGCAGCTCCAGACCCTGCAGTAGTTTCTCGGCATCGATGCCGCGCCCGGCATCGAGATCGAGATGTACGTGGGCATGCGCCAACGCCAGCGTGTCATCGTCGCCGAAGCAATCGGCAACCAGCGGAACCAATCCCGCCCGGCGCGCCGAGGCGGCGAGCGCACGGCCCGACACGGCCGCGATCAGCACGGCGGCTTGCTCAGGCATTCAGCTCACGCGCGAGCGCAAAGGCGTCGCGAAAATCGAAATGCACGGGTTTCGTCGCGGCGATCAGTTTTTGGAACAGCCCGGCCTCGGTCTTGTATTTGATGCCGCCGATCGCCAGCGGCCCGATGCCGAGCGCGCCTGCCGACGTCAGAGGCGTGTCCTTCGCGTTTGCCTCCAAGCCTTCGATTCCGGAAGGCGGCACTGCATTCACGTCCGCCGCAAGGATCAGATTCCGCGCCGCTTCGAGCTGCGCTTTCGAAAGCACGCGCACACCTGCCCGGCCCGCGCTGAGCACCACCTCGGCATTGGCAAGAATGCTCGCCTTCTTGGCGTCGTCGCTGCCGTCGGCCGGTGCGACATCGGCGCCAAACCGCGCCTTGATCTCCTTGGCCGCGTCACCGACGCGGCGAATCCCATCATAGCCGACGAGAACGACCTCGGCGCCCTCGAGCGCGGCAATCACGCCGGCCGAGAACCCTACAACACCAGTGGCGCCGAACACGGCTACCTTTCGGCCGCGCAGATCGCGGTTTTTCTTTTCCCTCAGGGTTTTTTCCACGCAGGCGACCAAGGCCGCCGCCGTGGTGAACGATCCAGCCGGATCCGCGAACAGCGACAAGCCGAACGGAGGCACCAGCGCCGTCTTGGCCTGCGCCATCATGTCGAGCGCGAGCACGGCGTTCTTGCCGCCGAAGAACATCCCGGTGCGCGCCCCCGTCTTCGGCGGGCGAGAGAAGATGGCGTCCTGCACCAGGCCGGCAATCTCGCCGAGGCTCACGTCCGTATGGGTGATGACCGCATCGCAGCCGGCGTCGACCGCCATGTTCACGTCGAACGGGCTCATGTGCTTGAGCGGCGTCACCATGTGCAGAATGTATTTGTCGGCCATGATCCCGCTTCTCCGGAGCAATCTCATTCGCTTCGCGAATCGAGCGCAGGATGCACGTCGATTTGAGCTCCGCGATTGAGCCCCGAGCAGACGCGGATGTCCAGAGCCCGCAGGCGCGCATCGCCACGCAGAAGCGCGGCGAGCCGGTTTGCCTCCCGCGCCGACGAAGCGAACGCAAACCCAGTCGGCCCCCATGAGCTTTGCCCGATGCCGTGCGCTCCCGCCTCGTCGAGGCGAGCGAGCGCGTCGGCGACATCGGGGCTGGTGAAACGGCTGCCGCCCTGAAGCGGCGCAAAATAATCCCCGACGCGTAACTGCAGCTCCCGGATGGCGGCACCGAAGCTCGCCAGATCGCCTTCGGCCACCGCCGGCAATGCCTTCATGAGAATGAGACGGCAATGGTGCGCGGCTTCCCGTTCTGGGAAGGCTGGAAGCGTTGCGAAGGCTGCGCTTTCTTCCGGTCCATGCACTCCGCTTCGGCTTGGATCGAGCACCAGGATGACGCGCCATGGCTCCGGAAATCGCAGACGGCTGATGATCGGTGGCGTCGTCGTCTCCGGACCGCGCCCGCCGTCGAGGATCAGGCCGCCGCAATCGAACACGCCGATGCCGATGCCCGAGCGACCGCCACGCCCCAGCCGAACGGCGTCGCCGCGCAGATCGAGCGGCAGATCGTGGAGGCGCCGGATGCCCGCCGCGACCCCGAGCGCGATCTGCGTTCCGGACCCGAGACCCGCATGGGAGGCGACCGTTTGCTCGATCTTCGCCGCATAGGCGCCGCTCAGTCGCAGATGCCGCTGCATCGCTTCGAGATGCCGCTCGACGCGCGCGTGCTCCTGGCCCTCGATGCGCGCCGAAGCTGCGGTGCGGATGCTGATCCGCGTGCCCAATCCCGCGATCGCGAGCCCGATGCTGGCAAAACGCCGCCCCAAGCCGCCGCTCGGATCGAGAAAGCCCAGATGCAGCCGCGCCGGAGCCGCGATGGTGACGCTGGTCGCGGTCGGCGCAGGTTTGCCGCGCAAATCGGTTTCTCCCGGTGTTCTTCCATCAGACGGTTTTTGATAGAATACTGAAGACGAACTCTACAAGCGATCGGCGCGGGACGGTTCGCAAAGGTTGGTCACATGAACGACGCCAAAAAGGAACGCACGTACAGCGATGCGGAGGTCGAGGCGCGGCTGAAACAGGACCTGCCGCATTGGTACCTGGAGGGCGGCTGGATCCGGCGCCGGTATCGGACCCACAGCTGGAAGGGCACGCTGATGGTCATCAACGCCGTCGGGCATCTGGCCGAGGCCGCGTGGCACCATCCCGACATCACCGCGTCCTACGCATGGGTCGAGGTGCGGCTGCAGAATCACGCCGCCAAGGGCATCACCGACAAGGATTTCGAGCTCGCGAAAAAGATCGAGGAACTGGTGCACTGGCAGCCGGGCAAGCAGGGCGGCGCGCTCGAGGGAACGCCCGAAAAGGACCAGCGCTTCGCCTACATCAAATATGATACCTGAGCGCCCAACCGCGCGGTGAGGAAGCGGAAATGGCCGACGCCTGGATCGACGGCAGACCCGTGGCGTTGCGCGCTGCCGCCATCGAAGCTGCGAAATTGCTGAAAGCAAGTCGGCTGCCGCTGGTCGCCGGACTGGGAACCGACGTGGACGGCGCGCGCGCCGCCATCGGGCTTGCCGCCCAGATCGGCGGCGTGATCGACCATGTGCACTCCCAGGCGCTGCTGCGCGACCTCGACGTCGCCCGCGCGAGCGGCGTGATGATCACCACTCCCAACGAAGCGGCGCTGCGGGCCGACACGCTGCTGATGGTCGGCCCAGGGCTCGAGACCGCATGGCCGGAACTTCACGACAGGCTGGTCGAGCGCCGGCTGGCGCCGGAAGTCGCCGCTCGATTTCAGCGCCGGATTTTCCAGCTCTGCCCGGGGACCAAGGCTCAAGGGCGCCATGCGCAGGAGGCCGTGATCGGGCGCGCACGAAAAGATCTGCCGGCCGTGCTCGCCGCCTTGCGCGCGACCCTTGCCGGCCGGCCGTGCCGGAAGCTGCGCGACGCAACCGCGGTCGATCGGCTTGCGACCGCGCTGCGCGCGGCGGGCTTCGGGGTCGCCGTATGGTCCGCCGCGGAGCTCGACGTGCTCACGATCGAAATGCTCTGCGGTCTGGTGAACGATTTGAACCGAACTACGCGTTTTTCCGGATTGCCGCTGCTGTCCGGCGATGACGCCGCGGGCGTGCTCGAGGTTTGCGGCTGGATGACCGGGTTTCCGATGCGCACCGGATTTGCCCGCGGCTTTCCTGAGCACGATCCCTGGCGGTTCGAGGCAAGCCGCCTCGTCGAGAGTGGCGAAGCGGATTGTGCGCTGTGGATCTCGGCCTACCGCGCGGCGGCTCCCGATTGGGCCGGGAATTTGCCGACCATCGTGCTTACCGGCGCGGATGCGAGTTTCCGCTGGCGGCCGCCTCGGGTGCATATCGCGGTCGGCAGGCCGGGTCTCGACCACGATGCGGTCGAGCATTTTGCCCTGACGGGGACGCTGGCGCGAATCCAGGCGAAGCAGAAGAGCCAAGCGATTTCGGTCGCGCAGGCGATCGGCCAGATCGCATTGGCGCTAGCGAGCGACAGGGCATCGTCTTGCTGACCTGCATCAAAGGCGGCCGCATCATCGATCCCGCCAATGCTCGCGACGCGGTCGCCGACCTGTGGATGCGAGACGGAAAGATCGTGGAAGCGCCGCCGGGGGATGCCAGTGCGGACGAGGTCTACGATGCGACCGGCAAGATCGTGATGGCGGGCGCGATCGACATTCATTCTCACATCGCCAGCGACAACGTGAATCGGGCGCGCCTGCTGTTGCCGGAACTCCACCGCGCTTCATCGCCCAACCCCGCGACGGGCCCGCTCTCGAATGTTCCCTCCTCCACGTTCGAGACCGGGTGCCGCTATGCGACAATGGGGTTCACCAGTGTGGTCGAGCCGGCGGTCGCGCCCGACGCGGCGCTTCACGCGCATCTGGAGCTCGCGGACGTTCCCATCATCGACAAGGCGATTCTGGCGGTGCTCGGCAACGACGATTTCCTGCTCGATCTGCTGCGCAGGAACGAGACGCCTTCGATGCTCGCAGATTACGTGGCCTGGACGCTTGCGGCTTCCCGCGCGCTCGGCATCAAGGTCATCAATGCGGGCGGCGCGGCGGCATTCAAGGCCAATGCGCGGGAATTCTCGCTCGACGACATCGTGCCGTTCTACGGCGTCTCCTCGCGCCAGATCGTCAAGACGCTGCAGCGCGCGGTCGACGAGATCGGCGTGCCGCATCCGCTGCACCTGCATTGCAACAATCTCGGCTTGCCGGGGAATGTCGAAACCGCGCTCGCCACCATCGAGGCGGCCGAAGGCCTGCCGCTGCATTTGGCCCACCTGCAATTCTATGGCTACGGGCGCGAGGGACCGCGCGGGTTTTCGTCCGCCGCCGCGCAGGTCGCGGAGGCGGTCAATGCTGCCGAGAACCTGACCATCGACGTCGGCCAGGTCATGTTCGGACAGACGGTGACGATCTCGTCCGATGTGCTGCGCCAGTTCAATGCCCGCACCCAGGCAAGCCCACGAAAATGGATGATTTTCGAGACCGATGCGAACGGCGGCGGAATCGTGCCGTACCACTATAGGGCCGGAAATTTTCACAACGCAGTTCAATGGGCCGTGGGCCTCGAATTGTTTCTGCTCATCGCGGATCCTGCACGCGTGTTCTTCACCACCGATCATCCCAATGGCGCGCCGTTCACGACCTATCCGGAGATTCTTGCGCTGCTGATGAACCGCGATTTGCGCGCCGAATGGATGGCGCAATTGCCTGCGGAGGCGCTGGAGGTCACGACGCTCGCCTCGATCGCGCGCGAATATTCGCTCGTCGAGATCGCCATGATGACGCGGGCCGCGCCCGCAAAGCTTCTCGGACTGCAAGACCGCGGACATCTCGGCCCGGGCGCGGTCGCGGACGTGGCGGTGTATTCGCCGGCGGGCGACCGGGCAAATATGTTCCGGGCGGCCGCGCTGGTGTTCAAGGACGGCGAGCTGGTGGTCCGCGACGGCGAGGTGACGCGCTATCGCTGGGGCCGTGCGCTCTGCGTGCACCCCGAGCACGAAGCGGGCATCGATCGGCGCATGGAGGACTACTATGGGGACCGCTATGGGTTATCCGCGGATTTCCTGAAGGTGCCCGACGGGGCCATTCAGCGGCCCGATCCGTTCGAGCTGGTGCCATGCCACAGCTGATCGCGAACGGCGTGCGGGTGGACGACACGTTCGCCGAAGCGTTCGGCATGCGGGCGACGGCCATCGTGATCACGGCGGACAGCGCGCGGTGGGCGCGCCAAGCGGCGGATACGATGACCGGCTTCGGCACTTCGGTGATCGGCTGCGGCTGCGAGACGGCGATCGACCAGGAGCTCGCGGTCGGCGAAACGCCGGATCGCCGGCCCGGCGTGCGCGTCCTGCTGTTCGCGGTCTCCACGGCCGAGCTGCAGAAGCAGCTGCAGACCCGGGTCGCGCAATGCGTGCTCACCAGCCCGGGGTCGGCCTGCTATGCGGGGCTTGCAGGCAAGGACAAGCTCAAGCTCGGCAACGCATTGCGCTATTTCGGCGACGGCTGGCAGATCGCGAAGCGATTGGCCGAGAAGCGCTATTGGCGCGTGCCGGTCATGGACGGCGAGTTCGTCTGCGAGGCGACGACCGGGCTCACCAAGGACGCCGTGGGGGGCGGCAATCTGATCCTCATGGGCAACGAGCGGGGCATGACGCTGGCGGCCGCCGAGGTGGCCGTGAAAGCGATCCGAGCCGTTCCCGACGCCATCACCCCGTTTCCCGGCGGTATCGCCCGCTCGGGCTCCAAGGTCGGGTCGAAATACAAGAACGCCCCCGCGTCCACCAATGACGCGTATTGCCCGACCTTGAAGGGCGCGGTCGAAAGCACGCTCGATCCCGACATCGCCGCGGTGCTCGAGATCGTCATCGACGGGCTCACCCCGGCGGCGGTGGCCGCGGCGATGCGCGCCGCGATTGCCGCAGTGGTGAAGCTCGGTCCCAAACAGGGCGTCGTGCGCATCGGTGCCGGAAACTACGGCGGCAAGCTCGGCCCCCATCACTTCCATTTGAAGGACCTGTTGCCGTGAGGCCGCTGGTGCTGAGCTTGCGGCAGCGGCCGGACCAGCGGCTCGACCTTTCGCCGCTGGTGCCGCATCTGCTCGCAGGCAAAGCGGCGACCGAAATCGAGCGGATCGAGTTGCAGACGACGAAGCAGCGCGTGACGGTCGGCGATGCGTTTCGACTGCGTGCCGGTGATGCCGACCAGATGCGCATCGAGGGCGCTTGCGAGCGCCTCGACCGGATCGGGCAGGGCCTGCGCGACGGAGAGATTCTGGTCGAGGGCGATGTCGGCATTCAGGCCGGCCGAGGCATGCGGGGCGGCCGGCTCGCGATCGAGGGCAACGCCGGCGCGTGGGCAGCCTCCGGCATGAGCGGGGGCCGCATCGAGATTTTCGGGAAGGCGGGAGAAAGGCTCGGTGGCCCGCTGCCCGGCGAGACGGTTGGGATGCGGGGCGGCACCGTCGTGGTTCGCGGCAACGCCGGCGAGCGCGCCGGCGATCGCATGCGCCGGGGCATGATCATGATCGAGGGCGATTCCGGCGCTTATGCCGGCAGCCGCATGATCGCCGGCACGTTGATCCTGTGCCGCAAGTGCGGCGTGATGCCCGGCTATCTGATGAGCCGGGGAACGATCGTGCTCGGAGGCGATTGCGAGGAACTCTCGCCGACCTTCCTCGATTGCGGCAGCCATGAGCTCGTCGCCATGCGGCTGATCGCGGAGTTTGCGAGGATGTACAGCAAACGCGCCGCTTCGGTGGTGAGCGGCAAGTTGCGCCGGCTGGCCGGCGATATGGCCGTGCTAGGCAAGGGAGAGCTCTTCGTCAACGATCGGGGTTAGGCCCTTTCGCCTTCACGACCACGATTGCGTCGGCCATTTCCGCATCTGGTCCGAAAACAACGAGTTCCGCGGGAGTCGAGCATGGGACTGATCGAGCTGATTGTGACGGTCTGCGCGACGGCGCACATGAACGTTTGCGAGGAGCAGCATCTGCAGTTCGCATGGAGCGGCTCGCTGCGGCAGTGCACGCTCGCGGCGCAACCGTACATCGCGCAATGGATCGGCGAGCACCCGAAATGGACGGCGGTGCGCTGGCGCTGCGAAGATCCGGCCGGTCGGAACGAGAAGAGCTGATGCAAAACCATGCGCACGCCAGGCGGGATGCCTTTCTGGGCAAGATCGGCTCGCGCGCGATCATCATGGGAATCCTGAACCTGACCCCGGACTCGTTCTCCGACGGCGGCCGGTTCCAAGATCTCGACGCGGCGCTCGCCCAGGCGAGCAAGATGGTCGCTGATGGCTGCGACATCGTCGACGTAGGCGGCGAATCCACTCGGCCCGGCGCAACCCCGGTGCCCGAGACGGAAGAGCTAACACGGGTGGAGCCGATCCTCGCCGAGCTCGCACGCGTGCTCGATGCGCCGCTGTCGATCGATACCTACAAGGCGGCGGTCGCCCGGCGCGCCGCGGAGCTCGGCGCAATCCTCATCAATGACGTGTGGGGATTGCAGCACGATCCGGGGATGGCCGATGCGGTGGCGGAAACGGAAACGGCGGTCGTCGTCATGCACAACCGCCCGCAGCGGGACGCGGCGATCGATATTCTGTCCGACATCCGCCGTTTTTTCGATCGCTCGCTCGCGCTGGCGGAAGCCGCAGGCATTCCCAGAGCACGCATCATCCTCGATCCGGGCGTGGGCTTCGGCAAGACCTCGCGGCAGAACGTCGAGGCGGTGGCTCGGATCGGGGAATTGCGCGACTATGGGCTGCCGGTCCTGATCGGCGTTTCCCGCAAATCGTTCCTGGGCTCGCTGGTCGAAGTCGGCATCGAGGGACGGCTGATCGCGACCATCGCGGCGAACCTCGCGGCGGCTGCGAGCGGCGCCGCGATCTTCCGCGTGCACGACGTGGCCGAGCACGTCGCGGCCTTCAAGGTGTTCGATACGATCCGCGGCGCGGGCGCCGGATGATCGTTTGCATACAAGGTCGTCATCCCGGAGCCCGAGCGAAGCGAGGGAATCCGGGATCCATGACCACGGTCCAATCTGCTCGATCAATGGTCATAGGTTTCGGGTTCGCCGTTTCGCGGCGCCCCGGAATGACCGTTCACCTCCCGCAGTCGGTCAGGTCCTTGTCCTCGATCGAGAAGATGCCGTTCTCCTTGATCTCGATGTTCCGCACTGTACAGGTTCGGCCGGCCTTGTTGGCGAGCCTGACATCGTAACGGCCGGGCGAAACCCCGGTGATCCGCAGCCGCTCGTCATGGTCGACCGCTCCGTCCGGATCGTTCGCACATTGGTTGGCTCCCCAGGCATTTTGGCCGGCGGGCGAGAGCTGCAGGCTCGTCACGGTGGAGGAGGTGAGATTCCAGAAGCGGATGCCTTTACCCTTGCCGTCGGCCGCGAAGCTCGGATTCCAGCACAGTGCCGCAATCATGATTGCGAAGAGCAACGTGCGCGGCGTCGCGCTGTGGATGAGGCCGGCGATCATTGCCGCACCGCGCGCTGCAGGTTCTGGGCCTTATCGAGATTCCTGGCCGCATCGAGCCCGGTCGGTGCGATCAGCTTGGCCGAATTGAAATCCGCTCCGGCGAGATCCGCGTCCGTGAGCGTGGCCCCGCTGAGATCCGCACCGCCCAGCGCGGCGCCCACGAGCGAGGCGCCGGTCAGGTCGGCGCGCCTGAGCGAAGCGAATTCCAGATCGGCGCGGGCGAGATCCGCGCCCCGCAGGTTCGCGCCTTCGAGATTGGCCGATCTGAGCACGGCGCGCATCAGCCCCATCGATTGATTTTTCATATCGGCGGCAAGATTGGCACCCGCGAGCGAGGCGCCGACGAGACTCGCGCCGGAAAGGTCGGCCGCAACGCGGGCGCCGGAAAGATCGGCCCGGTCCAGCTTCGCCCGCTGCATCTGCGCGGCGAAGATATTGGCCGTCTTCAGACTCGCGCCGCTCAAATCGGCCTCGAGCAGCCAGGCTTGGTCGAGGATCGCCCCGTCGAGCTTGGCGCCGACGAGCTTGGTCTTGTTGAGCCTGGCCGCGCGCAGCACAACGCGGGAAAGATCGAGCCCCGACAGATCGAGGCCCGACAGCTTCTTGCCGCTGAGATCGACGGGCGGTCCGGACCTCGCCGATGCGAGCGCGGCTTCGACCTCCGCCCGTGTCATCTCCGCGCTCGTCATTTCGGGCGAGGAAAGATCGATATGCCGCATCAAGTCCTGGGCGCCGGCGGTCGCCACAAAAGCCAGAATGCCGATTGCGGGAATCCAGCGCGCTGCAGCGGTCATCGACCCTTCCTCGATGCCGTGCTTCCGCCGCGCCTTGCATTCAGCGTCACTGTGGCCTCCGGTGCTAGATCTCTGTGCGTTCGGACCGCAGCCTGCTGGGTCCTTGCCCGCGCGTGATCTGCTGGCTAATGGTGTGGCGCCCGGCTGGGCGCCTCCCGTCGATAGCTTGATATCGGTGGCACGATTCTGGGAACCATGAGATGAGCATCCGATCACTGAGTCTGACGTTCGTTGCCTTCATCGCCCTCAACGGAACGGCAATCGCCCAAGATGTTGCGGCAGGCGAGAAGGTGTTTGCGAAATGCAAGGTCTGCCACCAGGTCGGCGAAAGCGCCAAGAACGGCGTCGGGCCGGTTCTCAACGGCATTATCGGCCGCCAGTCCGGGTCGGTCGAGGGCTATAATTACACCCCTGCCAACAAGAATTCCGGCCTGACCTGGGACGAGGCCACGATGAAGGAATACCTGAAGAACCCGCGGGTGAAGATACCCGGCACCAAGATGGTCTTTCCCGGGCTCCCGAACGAGGCCGACATCGATAACGTCATCGCCTATTTGAAGCAGTTCGGTCCGGACGGGAAGAAGTCCTGAGAGCGGCGCGGATGGCGTCATTTCGGTCGGCGTGCGTCTCGTTGCTGGCGCTCGCGAGCTTCATGGCCGCTGGGCCGGTGCACGCGGCTGATCTCAACGATTATCCGACGTCGGCCCGCGCCGATTATGTCTTTGCCTGCATGAAGGCCAACGGCGAGACGTACCAGGTATTGCAGCAGTGCTCATGCTCGATCGACATCGTTGCCTCGATCCTGCCCTACGAGAAATACGTGGGGGCCGAGACGGTGCTCTCGCTCTCGCAGGTACCCGGCAGGTTCGGGGCGATGTTCCGTTCCCCCGAGGAGGCGAAGGCGGCCGTCACCGAGCTGCGCCGCGCCCAGGCTGAAGCCGAAGTGCGGTGCTTTTAGTCTAGCTTTTTTGGCGGAACGACGCCGGCAAAGGCGTGAAGCTCACATGTCCGGCCCGTTGGCCGGCCATTCGCCGCGGAACAAATGGTCCTCAGTGTCGATGGCTTCGGCGCGGAATGTCCTGGCGCCGTTGCGCACGTAACTGAAGCGAATGTTGGGATCTTGCGAGATCGAGATCCCGCCGTCCATCGACAGCACCAGATCGTCGCCCTGCCAGACCCGCAATTCGCGAACGAAATAAGCCGGTATGTAGAGCCGCGTGAGCTGGTCCATCTGCAGGCCGGAGTTGTTCGGGTGCCGGATCATGATCTGCGCTTCCCGCGACCCAACCTCAGCCGATTTTGCGAACAGCCGAAACTTCATCTGGCCGAGCGTTGCGGTCGCCGCATCGGCGTTCTTGAGCGCGGGCGCCGAGCAGCCGCCGGAGGCCTTCACATAGGTCCTCGCCACGTAGAGCTTGCCGTCGCTGAGCTCGGCGACCGCGTGCACATCGGTGTAGCTGTCCACGCGCACCCGCGTCGAAAGCGAGGAAACGCCAGGACCGAGCACGAAGCTTGCCGCAACCGGGGCAGGGTTCTGGTCGACGACGAGGGTCAGTCCGACCACGCGCCGCGGGTCGGCGGCCGGCAGCGTGGCGCGGACCGTGATCGGAACGATGGCGGCATCTTCGGCCCGCGCCGGCATGTCGAGGGCGAGCAATCCGGTTCCGTCTTCGAGCGGGCGGCCCTTGAAGATGTCGTTGGCAAGTCCCGGCCAGGGATCCTCGGCCGCCCGGGACGGCTCGGCCGCCGAGCCGAGCGCGCATGCCAGCAGCACGGCAATGTAGGTTGCTTTGCACCATTTCGGCACAGGCTCAACTCCCCGACCGACTATTCCCATTCGAGCTCGGAATAGGCCGCCGTGGCGTTCCGAGCATTGTATTCTTCGAACAGCTGCCAGCGGCGGCTTTCGGCCTCGGCCGCGCCCGCCGCCGCGGCGATGGGCACTCCCCGCGATATCAGCCCGCGGACCTCCTTCGTCAAGCGTTCGAAATAGATCCGCTGGTCCTCGATTGCGCGGCGCCAATCCTCCGCCACGGGGCCGTGCCCCGGCACGACGCGAGCCGCCGGCGCGTCCGCCAGATCCCGAAGCACCGGCAACCAGCCGATGATGCTGCCGTCGAGCACCGGAACGTGCCGGACGAACAGCAGGTCGCCGGCGAACAGCGTTGCGGTCGTTGCGTCGAGGACGGTGAGGTCGTTGTCGGTATGCGCCGCCGGCCATGCCTTGAGGGCGAGAGGACGCGCGCCGAGATCGAGCACCATCGCCTCTTCGACGAGCTGGCCGGGCGGCACGATCTTCACTTCGTCGATCAGCGCGTCGCCCAAGGATCTGCGGAAAGCGTTGAGGTAGAAGGGCGCGCGCATCGCCAGGGCGCGAGGCAGGTTTTTGTGCCCGACATAGGTCGCACCCTCGGCGGCGAACGCGCCGTTGCCGAAGACGTGATCCGGATGCATGTGGGTGTTGATCACGTATCGAATGGGTTTTTGGGTGACGGTGCGGATCGCCGCCAGGAACCGCTTGCCTTCCCGCTCGCTGCCCCCGGTGTCGATAACCGCGACTGCATCCTCCCCGACGACGAACCCGAGGTTGGCGATGCCACCCTCGTTCCCCCGGCTCATCGTCGCCATGGCACCGAGGTGCACGAAGACCCCGTCGGCGATCTGCAGCAATTCCAAAGGGGTCGGCGCTCCTTGCGACCGGCTGCCGGGAAGTGCGGGCCCGAGCAGCATCAGCAGGGCGCCGGCAAATGCGGAACACACACGGGTCATGCGCAGATCATGCGCACACCGCCGAGCATGCGCAAAGTTTATGCAAATATATCGGCCGGCGGCGGGAAATCGAGCCGACGATATCTGTGGCCGACGCCGGCGTTTCGACGACCGCAGCGACGCGTTCGATCCGGTTTTCTCTTGCGTGCCCTGAAACCCCGGCATAAGCTTTTGCAAGTTTCCGGCTTCAAGGGCGTCAGTTGACGGGATCGCTGACGTTTCTTCGAAAGCCGCGCGAGGCGTGGATCTCGCCCTGCCTCGTCGAGGCTGTGACACGCTGCCGGAAGCGCATCCCATTTGCCAGGGTCGGTGCCGAGGCACGGCACATCGGGCCTCTTCACTGTGCAAGACCCACGCAGAAGTCGCAGGGAGGACTCGTGATGCGCAAATACCTACTCACGACCTGCGTTGGCGCGTTGGCGGTGTTCGCCGCCGGAAGCGCCAATGCCAATGACGAACTGATAAAGATGTCGCAGAACCCGAAAGATTGGGTGATGCCGACCGGTGACTACTTCAACCAACGTTACTCGAAGCTCAAGCAGATCAATTCGGGCAACGTCGGCAAGCTGCAGGTGGCCTGGACCTTCTCCACCGGCGTGTTGCGCGGCCACGAAGGCGGGCCGCTGGTGATCGGCAACGTGATGTATTTCCACACGCCGTTCCCGAACATCGTTTACGCGCTCGATCTCAACAACGACGGCAAGATCCTGTGGAAATACGAGCCCAAGCAGGATCCCAACGTCGTTCCGGTCATGTGCTGCGACACCGTGAATCGCGGCGTGGCCTATGGCGACGGCAAGATCTTCCTGCACCAGGCCGACACCACGCTCGTCGCGCTCGACGCCAAGACCGGACAGGTCGCCTGGTCGGTGAAGAACGGCGATCCCGCCAAGGGCGAGACCGGCACGTCGGCCCCGATGGTGATGAAGGACAAGGTCATCGTCGGCATTTCGGGCGGCGAGTTCGGCGTTCGCGGCTCCGTCACCGCCTACAACATCAAGGACGGCAAAAAGGTATGGCGCGGGTACTCGATGGGTCCCGACAGCGACACGCTGGTCGACCCCCAGAAGACCACGCATCTCGGCAAGCCGGTCGGTCCGGATTCCGGCACCAACACCTGGCAGGGCGATCAATGGAAGATCGGCGGCGGGACCACCTGGGGCTGGTATTCCTACGATCCCCAGCTCAACCTGATGTACTACGGCTCGGGCAATCCTTCGACCTGGAACCCGAAGCAGCGTCCGGGCGACAACCGCTGGTCCATGACGATCTGGGCTCGCGACGTCGACACCGGTGCGACCCGCTGGGTCTACCAGATGACGCCCCACGATGAATGGGATTTCGACGGCGTCAATGAGATGATTCTCGCCGACCAGAACATCGGCGGGCAAGCGCGCAAGATCCTCGTTCACTTCGACCGCAACGGCTTCGGCTACACGCTCGACCGCACCAACGGCGAGCTGCTGGTCGCCGAGAAATTCGATCCCAAGGTCAATTGGGCAACCAAGGTCGATATGAACAAGTCCTCGCAGACCTACGGGCGTCCCCAGGTCGTCTCGCAGTACTCGACCGATCAGAACGGCGAGGACCACAACAATAAGGGCATTTGTCCCGCTGCGCTCGGAACGAAGGACGAGCAGCCGGCGGCCTATTCGCCGGACACCCAGCTGTTCTACGTGCCGACCAACCACGTCTGCATGGACTACGAGCCGTTCAAGGTGAGCTACACCGCCGGCCAGCCCTACGTCGGGGCGACGCTGTCGATGTATCCGCCTCAGGGCGAGACCCACATG
>DASWCW010000030.1:0-22167 GCA_036395835.1 Xanthobacteraceae bacterium | reverse complement strand
TTCGCGGTTCATCGGCGGGCACCTCAGCGGTGGCCCCAGAAGCCGGGGCCTGGAGGTTCTGCCGCCTCGTCGGTCGTGATAGGCTGTTCGCCTCGACGAGGAATGCGCCGGCCGGGCGCCAATTGCACAAAAACGCAGCCTCACCAGGGAGGAAGCCATGCCCACACGACGCACCGTAGTGCTCGGAACCATCGCGACCGGAATTGCCATGCAGACCCGGGAGGTATTTGCGAGGGCCGCGCAACCCGCGACGCCGGCGAACTTCGACGTGCCCATCGCGGCATGCGATTGCCACACGCATATTCACGGCGACCCGGAGAAATTCCCGTTCTTTGTCGGACGCGTCTATACGCCGGAGACGGCGTTGCCCGAGGAGATGGCGGCGCTTCACAAGAGCCTCCACATCCAGCGCGTGGTGATCGTCACCCCGAGCGTTTACGGCAGCGATAATTCCGCGACCCTTTACGGCATGAAGGCGCGCGGCGCGGACGCCCGCGGCGTCGCCGTCATCGACCAGAACACGCCGGAGAGCGATCTCGACACCATGGACCGCGCCGGCATTCGCGGCATCAGGCTCAATCTGGAGACCGGCGGCACCAACGACCCGGCGGTCGCACGACAGCGTCTGGAGACCGGCATCGATCGGACCAAGGGCCGCAATTGGCACATCCAGATCTACACGAACCTGAAAATGATCTCGGCGTTGAAGGAGCAGTTCGCGGCCTCGCCGGTTCCGATCGTGTTCGATCATTTCGCCGGTGCTCAAGCCGCGCTTGGTCCGGAGCAGCCGGGCTTTGCCGAGGTTCTCGACCTCGTCAAAGGCGGAAAGGCCTATGTGAAGATTTCCGGCGCCTATCGGGTATCCCAGGCCGGCCCGGACTACGCCGATGTCGTTCCGCTCGCCAAAGCGCTGATCGCCGCCAATGCCGACCGGATCCTATGGGGCACCGACTGGCCGCATCCGGATTCGGTGACGCCGCCCGGGAAAAAGCCGAGCGACGTGACGCCGCTCTTCCAGATCGACGACGGCCGGCTGCTCAATCAGCTGCCGGTGTGGGCACCGGATGCCGCGGTCCGCGAGAAGATCTTGGTCGCCAATCCGGCGCGCCTATACGGCTTCGAGGGACGGCGGGCTTGACGTAAAAGCGGCGATTGGTTCGGTGTGGCGCCTGGCGCGCGAGCGCCGGACCCGCCGCTGTCGGCAAATCGTGCCTGATCTACGCGGCGCGCACTTGTGTGAGGAAGCGCTCCACTTCGCGCCGCAGCTTATCGGATCGCGACGAGAGCTCGCCGGCGGCGTTTAGAACGGTGCTCGCGACCTGATCCATTTCGCGCGCGGTGTGCGATACCTGGCCGATATTGGCGGATACCGCGCGGGTGCCTTGCGCGGCGGCGCTGGCGTTGCGCGCGATATCCTGCGTGACCACTTCCTGCTGCTCGACGGCCGCGGCGACCACGTGGGCGATCCCGTCGAGCCGGGCGATCGTTCCGGCGATGGTCTTCATCGCATCGACCGCGCGGGATGTCGTCTGCTCGATCGAGGAGATCTGCCGGGTGATGTCCTCGGTTGCCTTGCCGGTCTGGGCGGCGAGGCTCTTGACCTCCTGGGCAACGACGGCGAACCCGCGCCCGGCTTCGCCGGCACGCGCCGCCTCGATGGTCGCATTGAGCGCCAGGAGGTTGGTTTGCGCCGCAATTCCGCGAATGAGATTGCTGACGTCGCCGATCTGCCCGACCGAATGCGCCAGACCTTCCACCGCTGCGGTGATGGCCTGCGCCTCCTCGGCCGCCTGCCGCACGATCGACGCCGAGTCGCGAACCTGGGCCGCGATATGGTCGGTCGTCTGCGCGATTTCTTCGGTGGCGCCGGCGACATTCTCGACGTTCCTGGTCGCCTGCTCGGAAGCCGCCGCGGTGGTTAGGGCCTCGGTCTGATTGCGGCCCGCTCTTTCGGTCATCACCCGCGCCGAGGAATCCATCGCCTCCGACGCCCGATCGAGCGCTCCGACGATCTCGGAGACGGCCAGTTCGAAATTCCGCGTGGCCGTCTCCATTTGCTGACGGCGGACTTCCGATTCCTGAGCGCGGTCGGCCTCGCTCCGGCGCGCCGCGGCCACCTCGGCGGTCGCCTTGCGGAACACCAGCAGCGTGCGCGCCATGTCGGCGATTTCGTCGCGGCCGCCCTCGGTAATCTCTCCAGAAAGATCTCCGCTCGCGATCCGGCGCATGGCGCCGCTGAGGAAGCTCAGACGCTGGGCGATGTTGCGGCCGACGTAGAGCCACGCGATGAGACCCGCGGCCACGAGCGCGGTGATCGACAGCGCGATCAGGAGAAACCGGCCGGAGCGGATCTGCTCGCCGGCGCGCGCCGAGATGGTCTGCACGCGATCTCCCTGCTGCTCGAGCACCGCGCCCACCGCTTGCTTGAGCTTCATCGCCTCCGACTGGGTCGCCATGAACGCAACCTGCGCCTCCTGCTGCGAGCTCAGCTCGCGTGCGCGCAGCGCGATGAGTCCCTCCTGGCCGGCCATCGCAGCGAGACGCTCGTAGAGCGCGGTGAGCTTGTCCCGCTGTTCGCGGTCGGCCAGCGCCTGGAGATTGGTCTCGATCTTGCGGCGCGCCGCGTCGATGAGATCGCGCAAGGGCTGCAGCCGCGCGCGCTCGGTGACCATGGAAGCTTCGGTCAACAACCCGGCGAGGAGGTTGACCTCGCCCTCGATCTCCAGCAGTCGGCGCAGATATTCCAGCAGATCGGTGGTTGCCGTCCTGCTTGCCGCGCTTGCCGTCATCAGTTCGAAATTGGCGTCGTCGATCACCGGCGTCACCGCCTCGAGCAAGCTCTCGTGCGCCGCGCGGATGGAGAGCGCCATCGATTGCCGCTGGCGCGAGACCGCGATGCGTTCGGTCACGGCGCGGTCGAGTGCGTTCAGCCGCTCGGTCATCGCCATTTCCGCGCTTTGGATTTCCGTGTTGCGGCTGCCGATCAGCAGCCGCAGGCGCTCGATTCGCTCGGCGAGGCTGCGGGTGCGCTCGCTGATTTCCCCGGACACGACCGCGCGGCGTTTTTCGTCCTCGGCCGTCATCAAGCGCGGCGCCGAGGCCACCAGCTCGCTCGTCTCCTCGGCCAGTCTGAGCGACTCGACCGTCGCCGGCAGGCTGCGCGAGACGATTTCCGTGGTAGTGCTGCCGATGGTGGTGAAGGCATAGAGCGCGATCAGCGAGCCGATGACCGTCGTTCCCGCAGCGAAGCCGAAAGCGACATAAAGGCGCGCGCGAATCGTCGTCAGCCCGGAGTCCCAACCGGGCAGGCCGAAACGATGGCGCTGCACGGCAGCGGACGCGGGCGTTGTCATCGTGGACTTCATGCTGGGGCTCGGGCGGGAAGCATTGCAATCTTACTGCGCGACCATCTTGATCCATCGCGTTACCGGCTTGAACGTTCCGTCGGCCTGCAGGATCGTGAAGAATACCTGGTCCATGCCCTGATTCTTGTTCGGACCGTAGGTGAGTTTCACGCCGCCGATATCGAAGCTGCCGCTCTGGGCAATGACATCCAGCAGCTTTTCGCGCGTCGGTTCACCCGGAATGCGATTGAGCGCCTCGATGACGAAGCGCCCGACCAAATAACCCTCCAGCGACACGAAACCAGGCTCGGCAGTCGCATCCAGCGCGGCGAGTGCGCTTTGATACGAGGCCACGATGGGGATCGACTTGTCTCCGGGGAACGGCACGACCTGGCTGACGATCACCCCGGCGCCCTTGGTGCCGAGCTCGTGGGCGAGCGCATCGGATCCCACGAAGGAAATGGCGACAAAGACTGCGTCGAGCCGCACTTCCCGTGCAAGCTTGATGAATTCGGCGACCGGCTTGTAGGGGCCGACGGTCACCACGGCTCCCGGCTTGACCTTCATGATGTCGAGCAAGGCGGATTTGACCGCCGTGGTATTGCGCTTGAACGCACCCATGGCAGCGAGCGTCAAATTGCGCTTGGCCATGGCCATCTTGACGCCGTCGAGCCCGGCCAAGCCGAAAGCATCGTCCTGGTACAGGATGGCGATATTGGTGATCCCGAGGTCCTTGGTCAGGTGCTCGATCCAAGCTTCGGTTTCCTGGAAATAAGAAGCGCGGATATTGACGACATAGCGGTTGTAGGGATTGCGCAGAAACTCTGCGCCCGTGAACGGACCGATGAACGGCACCTTGGCTTCCGTCGCGATCGGCTGGCCGGCTTTTGCCGTGGGCGTGCCGACCGGACCGACGATGGCGAGGACCTTTTCCTCGGCGAGCATTCTATTCATCGCCGCGATCATCTTCTCGGGCTCGTAGCTGTCGTCGGCGGATTTCAGTTCAAGCTTGCGGCCGCGCACGCCCCCCAGCCGATTGGCCTCCTCGAAGGCGGCGAGGAGGCCCACACGCATGCCGAGCCCGAGCGCCTGAGCGGGGCCTTCGATGGCGGCAATTTGCCCGAAAACTATTCTGTCCTGGCTGACGCCGTCCTCCGCGAGCGCGGCGCTGCCGGCAACGCAAGCAGCGAACATTGCTGCGCGGAAAATCCAGACTCGAGCACACATCGTGATCCCCTGCCATTCGCCGGCGACATGGCGACACGGGTGATGTGCCATAAATCGAGGAGGCGCATGCATCCTTGCTGTTTGCGGTTAACAAACTCTTGCAGCCGCGGAGCTGGCCTCCATGGAGCAAAGCGCAACTGCGGTGCATCCTGAGCCGCTAAGCCGGCGCCTGCTCTGCAGCGGGTTCCAGGATCGAGGGATCGTCATTGTTCGGGGAGTTCACCCGAGTCGAGATCGGCCACATCGTCATGTCGGCGGACGGATAGGACCGCAGCAGATCGGCCGGGTTTTTATCCGGGCCGAGCCAGCGGTCGAAATCGGCGCGCGCCAGGATCAGCGGCATGCGGTCGTGGATGCGGCTCACCATCACGTTCGCCGGTGTCGTGATGATGCAGAAAGTGCGGATCCATTGTCCGCTGACCGAAGATTTCCAGTTCTCCCATAGCCCGCCGATGGCGAACGGCGAGCCGTCTCGCATGGCGACGGCATAGGGCCGCCTGCTCCCATTCCTCGAATGCCACTCGAAGAACCCGTCGACCGGCACGATGCAGCGCCGCCGGGCGTAGCCATCCCGGAACGTCGGCAGTCTCGCCACCGTCTCGGCCTTGGCGTTGATCGGCTTGCGGCCGCCCGCCGGATCGTCGCACCCGTGCGGGATGAGGCCCCAGCGCAGCAGGTCGAGCGAGCGCTGCCCGTTCTCATGATTTTCCCGAATCACCAGCAGCTCCTGGCTGGGTGCCCCGTTGTAGCGAGGCTTTAGCCGGGGGATGCGGGAATCCGGCGTATTGAGCCCCTCGACGATCGCGAGCCGCAAGGGCCCGCTGGATTGGATGATCCGGCCGCACATGGGGCCAAGTTTATGCGCGGCTGCATGGGGATCAACATGGAGGTCTTGCAGAGTGCAGGACGCCGCGTGCCTTCGCGTCGGCCCCGGCGGCGTCGTTGCCGGCCCTTTGCCCGTCTTCCTTTCGAGGCCGCGAAAAAAATTCGACCGCCTCGGAACCGGGGATCGTGCGGGGGATTGACTTGGTGCCGGGCGCCCTCAGCCCCCCTTCCCCAGCGCCCGGCTTTCGACACTGAGGCCCCGCCGGCTTAGCCGCGGGGCCTTTTTCTGCCGTTTTGCACAATTTTGTCCAGGAATCCGGAGAACCGCCTAAAATTGGCCGGAAATCTGACCAATGAACGGCCGCAAGGGGAGTTATTCGCGCCAGGCAGAGGAGGCCATGGAACGCACCGAATTCCTCCGAAAACAGGCAGAACGATTTTTGCGTCTTGCCCAGGAGTGCACCGACGCCAAGATCCGCCAGCAGCTCATGAGCATGGCGAACGAATACCGCAACATGCTCGAAGGCCCCGAGCCGGATTCGCAAGCCGGTCTCGGCAAGGCAAGCTGATCGGCAGGCCGCCCTCGGGCGGCCTCGCCATTTCAGCCCACTGCCCGGACGGGCCTCCGATGTTACCTCCATAAAATTGCCGCACGATACGAAGCAAAAGCCACGTCGAGGTTGGCCGACGGAGAGCCTTTTGTTCGTTGGGTGGGACGGCACTCTCATGGATTCATCCCAGCACTACATGGCGAACGCCGCCGAATGCCTCGAAATGGCCAAGGAGATGACGGATCCGCAGAAAAGGCTGGTCCTGCTCGATATGGCGTCTTGCTGGATGAAGCTGGCGCGACAGGCCGAGAAGAACAGCCGCCTCGATCTGGTGTACGAGACACCGCCGCCGCGTCCCACCGCAACCTGATCGGTGTTCGAATCCTGGACGGGATGAGCTTCGCAGTGCTCGAATCGCGGGCGATCGCAGGAGCCGCTCGATGAAGCTTCGCGCATGGTGGCGTCGCCGGTCGCGCCAGCCGGTGCCGCACGCCGCCGCGGCGAATGCCGATACCGCCGAGCTTGCGCGGCTCGAGTTGCTGGCCGAGCAAGCCTATGCGGCGATGTACGATGTGCCGCCGCTACGCAGCGCCAAGGCCGATTATGAAAATGCCTGCCTGTATTTTCACCAAGCGATCGAGGAGGCAGGCCGCGTGGGACTCTCCGGCGAAGTCGCGCGCTTGACGCAGCGACGCGATCACGTCCGCGCCGTATACGACAGCCAGTTCCGCGGCTTCTGAATGACGATGCGAGCCGGAGTGCAGGCCTGCGGATGGGAATTCTTCGCCGCCGTGTCGCCGCTCAATGCCTCGCGAGCCAGTCGCGGGCGGCACGCTGGGCCGCAGCGATCTCCGCCTCCGACATTTCCGCCGCGATCTCGCGGCGATAGCGGATCGCCTCGCTCTTTCCGCGCACCGCGGCCAGGTTGAACCACTTGTGCGCCGAAACGAGATCGGCGGGCACCGAGCGTCCGGTCGAATATCTGATTCCGAGATCGAACAGGACATCGCCGGACGCATATGCCTGTCCGAGCGACGCACCTTCGACTTCGGCGAGTTGATAGCGAGCCATGCCGGCCTCCCCTGCTCGTTCGCCCGTTGTTTTGAGGCGTCACGGGTCCCAAGCTCGAGCTCAATTCCCCAACTCGAGCGCGGCGATCATCACCCGCGAGATTTCAAGGACGGCTTAAAAGGCGCAATGAATGAAGTTTGAACGGATCGGAATGCGACTGGGTCCGCAAGGCGCTGTTAACCGGCAAAGCTTCGAAAATATCGGGATTCCCGGCGCGGTCATTACGGAATGGAAACCGTCACCATTGGCGTTGCGATAACCATGGTTCGAACCGCGCCGCCCACATATGCCGTGATCCCGTGCACGGCGGCTGCACTCCAGAGAGTGGGTGGAGCAACGGCGAAACCGCCGTCCGCGGCACGGCCGGTTGGTACGTTTCGCCATCCTAACCGAGCTCATCGCGCTCGTTGATTGAACAACAGGTTCCAGACCTTCGGATCTTTCATGTCGACCTCCTTGGCATCCTCGACCGCGATCGCCAGACCCTTTTGAACCGCCGGGCGCGCTTGCAGCGTTTCGAGCCAGCGCTGCACATGGGGGAACTGACCGGGATCCTGGCCCTGCCGCTCCCATCGCGTCGTCCAGCCGACGGCGGCCATATCGGCGATCGTATATTGCTCGCCGGCCAGATAGGGATGCCGCGAAAGCCGCTTGTTCATCACCCCATAGAGCCGATTGCACTCGTTGGTATAGCGATCGATGGCATACGGAATTTTCTCCGGCGCATAGATGCGGAAATGATGGGCCTGCCCTGCCATCGGACCGAGGTTGCCGACTTGCCAGAACAGCCATTCGTCGACGGCGACGCGGGCGCGCTCGTCGGCGGGATAGAATTTTCCGGTCTTGCGCCCGAGGTATTGCAAAATCGCGCCGGACTCGAAAACCGAAATCGGCTTTCCACCGGGACCTTCCGGATCGACGATCGCCGGCATTCGATTGTTCGGCGAGATCGCCAGAAATTCCGGCTTGAACTGGTCGCCCTTGCCGATATTGACCGGATGCATGACATAGGGGAGCCTGCACTCCTCGAGCATGATCGAGATTTTCCAGCCGTTCGGCGTCGGCCAATAGTACAGCGCGATCGGCTTCGATTGAGCTTGTGCCATGCATCACCCCTGAGCGAACGGCCGAGACTTTGCGGCCGCAGCTTCAGGTAGGCTGCCTGTGCCCTTGCCGCAATAGAAACGACCACTCCATGCCATGCGGCGCGCGCACGGTTCGGTTGCGGATTGTCCGTGGATCGGAGACGGGACCGGTCCGCACTTCGGATCGGAACTGCAAGCTCGGAAATTTTACGGCGCGAACAAAAGCGTTCGAGGATATTCGAGCTGGCGCAATGGCCAGGACAGGCGGATTTGATCGAATGTCTGCAAGAACCGCCTTCGGGGCACAGCCGAGGGGCGCCGGCGATATCGTTGGGATGCAATGCCGACCGGCAAGGATTCTGCCGACGGCCGAGCACGGTGCCTGCCGTACTCATCTTCACTAGAGGAGCCGACCATGGGCCGGAGCCCAACGCCGACGCGGTGAAGGTTGAACCTGGATATCGCCGACGCCCTCCGTCGTCGACTTGTCGGCGGGTCCCGCAGCAGCGTTGCGCATGCTGGCATGGGAGCCCGCCGACAGATGCGACGCCACGCGCGGCAACTTTGCAAGCCGATCGCGTGGACGCGGCGAAGACTACTTCTTTCTGCGCGTCGTTTTGCGCTTCGTCTTCTTCGCAGTCTTTTTCGCCGCGGACTTCGTCTTCGATTTGGCTCTCTTCGCCATACTGCCCTCCTAGCCATAGAGATGGCGATCTTCGGAACAGTGCAGTCGCGAATCGACATGCACTGCACTCCGATTACTACAGCACAACGGAAAAAACAGCGACTCCGCTTAACGAATGGTGGACGGCCCGAACGTCCGCCATCCTCGCCGTGCGAACCGTCTCCGAGCTCGACACCCGCAACGATCCCTTGCGTTCGTGCGCGCGGATCACGCGCCCGGAAATTTCGTCGGCACACGAAAACCCCTGCGGCACAAGGATTTCTCGCATGCGCGCCGATGTGCATCCGATGTGCCCGAAAAGCTGGCGCGCATCCGCAAGCATCTCGCGGCAACCCGCGGGCGCCGTCCTCGGAGGATTCCTTGCCCCCAAAAAAATTTTCGCTCCGAGCCGTCCGCGAGCCGCGCGGAAGCGAAAATTCCGACCGAGAGCGCCGAATCGCGGACCGATTCGCTTCCCGCACGAACCCGAGCGCAGCCCATGAGCGCCGGCATTCGCGCCGCCGCACGGCGCCGATCATCGGCGCGCAGCGCTTGCGGACGGCGGCTTGGACCGCCGACCGACGGCGCTCAGATGCCGAGCTTGCGCTTGAGCAGCTCGTTGACGGCCTGGGGATTGGCCTTTCCCGCCGACGCTCGCATCACCTGGCCGACGAACCAACCGATCAGCGTCGGCTTGGCCTTTGCCTGCGCAACCTTGTCGGGGTTCGCGGCGATGATCTCGTCGATGATCTTCTCGATCGCACTCACGTCCGTGACCTGCTTCAGGCCGCGCGTCTCGACGATGTTCCACGGATCGCCGCCTTCACTCCAGACGATCTCGAACAAGTCCTTGGCAATCTTTCCGGAGATCACCCGCGCCGCGATGAGGTCGAGAATGTCGCCGAGCTGGTCGGCCGAGATCGGAGACTGCTCGATCCCCTTGCCTTCCTTGTTGAGCCGCCCGAACAGCTCGTTGATCACCCAGTTCGCGGCAGTCTTGGCATCCCGGCCCTTGGCGACCGCTTCGTAGAAATCCGCCGTTGTTCGCTCGCCGACCAGCACTGCGGCATCGTAGGGCGACAGTCCGTAGTCGCGGATGAAGCGCGCTTTCTTCTCGTCGGGGAGTTCCGGCAGGTCGCCCGCGAGCGCCTCGACGTATTCGGCGGTGAGCTCGAGCGGCAGCAGGTCGGGGTCGGGGAAATAGCGGTAATCGTGGGCTTCCTCCTTGTTGCGCATCGAGCGCGTCTCGCCTTTGCCGGGATCGAACAGCCGCGTCTCCTGCTCGATCCTGCCGCCATCCTCGAGAATTCCGATCTGCCGGCGCGCCTCATATTCGATCGCCTGGCCGATGAAGCGGATCGAGTTGACGTTCTTGATTTCGCACCGCGTGCCGAGCGGCTCGCCCTGCCGCCGCACCGATACGTTCACGTCGGCGCGCAGGCTGCCCTTCTCCATGTCGCCGTCGCAGGTTCCAAGATAACGCAGGATCGCGCGCAGCTTGGCGAGATAGGCGCGCGCCTCTTCGGCCGAACGCAGGTCCGGCTTCGAGACGATCTCCATGAGCCCGACGCCGCAGCGGTTGAGATCGACGAGCGACATCGTGGCATGCTGCTCGTGCAGCGATTTCCCCGCATCCTGCTCGAGGTGCAGCCGCTCGATGCCGACCTTGACGGCTTCGCCATCGGGCATGTCGACGGTCACTTCGCCCTCGCCGACCAGCGGGGACTTGTATTGGCTGATCTGGTAGCCCTGCGGCAGATCGGGATAAAAATAGTTCTTGCGGTCGAAGACCGACTTGAGGTGGATCCGCGCTTTCAGCCCGAGGCCGGTGCGGATCGCCTGGCGAACGCACTCCTCGTTGATGACCGGGAGCATGCCGGGCATGGCGGCATCGACGAGCGAGACCTGGGAATTCGGCGGATTGCCGAACGCGGTCGAGGCCCCGGAGAACAGCTTGGCCTTCGAGGTGACCTGCGCGTGCACCTCCATGCCGACGACGACTTCCCAATCGCCGGTCGCGCCCTTGAGCAGCTTGTTGGGTCTTTCCGCGACACTCATTGGCCGCCTCGTCCCGTTCTCGTCGACTTTGCTGCCGGCAACAATGCCGTCACGATCGCTTCCCATTCCATGTCGAGCGGGTCGGACGTCGCCGGACGTCCCGCCTTTCGGTACCAGTAACCGGCGTTGCCGAGATCGCCCTCGACCCGATGCAGGTAGGCATGCACCCAGGCAGCTTCCCGGCTCGGGTCGTCCTGCGCGAGCCCATGCGCGCGGTTCCAGTCGCCCTTCGCGGCCCACCACAGCGCTTCGAGCGCGGCCGCTCCAAGCGGCGGCGGGGCGGATCCGGACAGCGTGCTTTTGAATTCGGCAAGCGTCACGAACTGAATCCCTTTGTGAGTTCTGGCTGCGTGCCTATGAGAGGCGGCAAGCCGGCAATTTACCACCATCGCTCCGGCGAGAACCGTCCCGCCGCCTGCTCGATCACATGCCCGAGCGCAAACAGGCTCTCTTCGTCGAACGGCCGGCCGATCAGCTGCAGCCCGAGCGGAAGCCCGTCGCGGTCGATCCCTGCCGGAACCGAGATGCCGGGCAGGCCCGCCATGTTCACGGTGACGGTGAACACGTCGTTCAAATACATCTCGATCGGATCGCCGGAGGATTTCTCGCCGACGCCGAATGCGGCGGAGGGCGTCGTCGGGGTCAGCATCGCCTGGATCCCGGCATCGAAATTGGTCTCGAAATCTCGCTTGATCAGGGTGCGGACCTTCTGCGCCCGCAGATAATAGGCATCGTAATAGCCGGCGGAAAGCACATAGGTGCCGATCATGACGCGCCTGCGCACTTCCTTGCCGAATCCCGCCGCGCGCGTCCTCTCGTACATCTCCGTCACGTCCGTTCCGGGAACGCGCAGCCCGTAGCGAACGCCGTCATAGCGGGCAAGGTTCGAGGAGGCTTCCGCCGGCGCGACAATATAATAGGCCGGCAGCGCGTATTTCGTATGCGGGAGGGATACTTCGACAATCTCAGCGCCGGCCGCTTTGAGCCAATCGGCACCCTTGGCCCACAGCGCCTCGATCTCCGCCGGCATGCCGTCCACCCGATACTCCTTGGGAATGCCGATGCGCATGCCGCGGACGGAACGGCCGATCGCCTTCTCGTAATCGGGGACCGGCCGCTCGACCGAGGTCGTGTCCTTGGCATCCGCGCCTGCCATCGAGGTCAGCAGCATCGCGGCATCGCGCACGCTGCGCGCGAGCGGGCCGGCCTGATCGAGCGAGGACGCGAACGCCACGATGCCCCAGCGCGAGCAGCGACCGTAGGTGGGTTTCAATCCGACGATGCCGGTGAATGCCGCCGGCTGGCGGATCGAGCCCCCCGTGTCGGTGCCGATCGCACCGGGCGCAAGGCAGGCGGCGACCGCGGCGGCCGATCCGCCGGAGGAGCCGCCCGGCACGAGCTGGGTGTTGGCCCTGCGCCGCCAGGGCGAGATCACCGGCCCGCGGTGGGACGTCTCATTCGACGAGCCCATCGCGAACTCGTCGTTATTGGTCTTGCCGATCAGAACCGCCCCGTCGCGCCAGAGATTGGCCGTGACGGTGGACTCGTAGGCCGGCACGAACCGATCGAGGATGTGGCTGCAGGCACTGGTCGCAACTCCTGCCGTGCAGAACATGTCTTTGACCGCAATGGGAATCCCTTCCAGCGGCCGTGCGTCGCCCCTTGCGATACGCGCGTCCGCCGTCGCCGCCATGGTGCGGGCCTTGTCCGCGGTCTCCACCACGAAGGCGTTGAGAGAGCGCGCGCGCGCGATTGCCAAAAGGTGGGCATCGGCAAGCTCGACTGCGGTGAATTCCTTGTTCGCCAGCGCCGCGCGTGCCTCGGCGATCGTGAGGGTGGTGAGATCGGTCATGCTGCAATCGGTTCGGTCATGTGGCTCGCATCGGTCGTTGATGCGTGACGACCGAGATCCTCGGGTCTCGCTCCGCTCGCCCGAGGATGGAGGAAGACGCAGGGCACCTCATTCCACCACTTTGGGGACGAGGAAGAGCTGATCCTCGCTCGCCGGCGCGTTCTGAAGAATGCTCGCGGGATCTCCGCCCTCGGTCACCACGTCGGCGCGCTTTTTCATCGCCATGGGCGTGACCGAGGTCATGGGTTCCACGCCGATCACGTCCACTTCGGAAAGCTGCTCGACGAAGGCGAGGATCGCGTTGAGCTCGGTCTGCAAGTGCTCGACCTCTTCGTCGGCGACGGCGATGCGGGCGAGATGCGCGATGCGACGCACGGTCGCGGCGTCAACGGACATGGTGGTTCTTTCCGAGCGGACCGAATGTGAATGCGGCGACGCCCTATAGCAGACACGCGTTTCGTCCGGCAATGGAACGCCGCCCGGCTGAAAACGCAAACTCCCGGCAGGAGGCTTTCGCCTGCACGGCGCACCATGCCCCATGCTAAACCGCCGCATATGCCCGCCCTTGTTTTGCCGCTCGCCGAAATCGCGTCCCACCTGCCGCACCGGGGCGTTCTGGTCGGCCTCGATCTCGGAACCAAGACCATCGGGGTCGCGGTTTGCGACGCCGACCGGCGCCTTGCCGTCGGCATCGAGACCATTTCGCGCAAGGGCTTTCGGGTCGATGCCGCCCGGCTGCTCGATCTTGCCAAAGCGCGTCAGGCCGTCGGTTTCGTGCTGGGGCTGCCCATCAATATGGATGGCTCCGAAGGCCCGCGCGCCCAGTCGACGCGGGCGTTTGCCCGCAATTTCGCTCGAGAGACCGAGTTGCCGATCGCATTGTGGGACGAGCGCTGGTCGACTGCCGCGGTCGAGCGCGCGCTGATCGCCGCGGACACCAGCCGAGCCAAACGCGCGGCTGTAATCGACCAACATGCCGCGGCCTATATTCTCCAGGGGGCGTTGGACCGTCTGGCGCGATGGCAGCGCGACGCCGGCGGCTGACCGCTCGGCTCGCGTCAATCCGCCGGCAGCGCCCGATCCAACAGCCGCGCCACCTCCTGGCCGGCGAGACGAGCCGTCCCGTAGGTCGCGCCGTTCGGCTCCGCCAAGCGCGTCCGTGCGAACGTTTCGGCAGTGGCGGGCGCCCATTCATTGAGCGCGGCGACGGCTGCGAGCTGAGCGAGCCGCTCCACCGCGCCGCGGGCACTCGCCTCCGCCTCGGCACTGCGCAATGTCTTCATCACGAAGGTTGCCGCATCGCGCGCTCCCGGCAGATCTGTGGCAGCCTGCATGAGATCGGCGATGACGTTGCGGGCCGCCTCGCCGTCCCGGCTGAGCGCACGCAACACGTCGAGGCACATGACGTTGCCCGACCCTTCCCAGATCGCATTGAGCGGCGCCTCGCGATAGAGCCGCGCCGTCATGCCCTCCTCGACGTACCCGTTGCCGCCGAGGCACTCCAGCGCCTCGTAGATGAACCCGGGGGCGGCCTTGCACACCAGATATTTGGCGGCGGGAATGAGCAGGCGCGCGCGCGCGGCTTCGAGCGGATCGACGCCGGCGCGGTCGACGGCGCGACAAAGCCGCATGACGAGCGCCACCGTAGCCTCGACCTGGAGCGCGAGGTCCGCCAGCACGGTCCGCATCATCGGTTGATCCGCCAGCTTGCGCTGGAACACCCGGCGATAGCGGGTATGGTGCACGGCCTGGGCGAGCGCCACGCGCATGAAGCCGGCGGACGCAATGGCGCAATCGAGCCGGGTGAGCTGCACCATCTCGATGATGGTCCGCACCCCCCTGCCCTCCTCGCCGACCCGCCAGCCGAAGGCCTCGACGAATTCCACTTCGGAGGAGGCGTTCGAGCGATTTCCGAGCTTGTCCTTGAGCCGCTGCAATTGCAGGGCGTTGACGGCGCCGTCGGGACGAAATCGCGGCACCAGAAAGCAGGTCAGTCCGTCGGGCGCCTGTGCCAGCACCAGGAACGCATCGCACATCGGCGCCGAAAAGAACCATTTATGGCCGGTGATGGCGTAACCGTCTCCGGCCGGCACCGCCCGGGTCGTATTCGCCCGCACGTCGGTGCCGCCCTGCTTTTCCGTCATGCCCATGCCGAGCGTGATGCCGGTTTTCTCCCACCACGGCCGAAAGCTCTTGTCGTAGGTGCGGGACAGGATCTTCGGGAGCAGGCGGTTGAGCACCGCAGGCTCGGCCGCAAGCGCCGCCACGCAGGCGCGCGTCATGGTGATCGGGCAGTTGTGTCCCGCCTCGATCTGATTGGACATGTAGAAACGGGCGGCGCGGGGCACTTCGCCCTCGGCATGGCTTCCATCGAGCCGCCACATCGAGCAATGGATGCCCTCGGCCATGCTTTCCGCCATGAAGCGATGGTAGGCCGGGTGGAATTCGACCACGTCGCGACGAAAGCCCTTGGGGTCGAAGGTCCTGAGCTTGGGAAGGTTCTCGTTGGCGAGCCGGGCGTCTTCGAACATCTCCGCCGAGCCCCAGCGCTTGCCGAAGGCCGCGAGTGCCGCGGCATCGCTGCCGCCATCGTTCGCGGCGACGGCCTCCCGGAGCGGTCGATCCTGGCCATAGAGGTCGACGTCCTCGTAGGGCGGCGACTGGTTGAAGACATCGCTGGTATCGAGGCGAACGGGCGCGGTCATGGCGGCTTTCCTTCGGCCCCATGCTAGCACAATTGCGGCAGGCCTCCGGTCCATGGGTCGGCGTTGCGGAAATTGCCGGGGCCGCCTTGCCGGGAGCCACCGACTCCGCCTATAGAACTCGCTTTAATGAACATTGCGCCGAAATCCTCGTTCGTCCTCAGCCGCCGTCACCTGCTGGGCATCGAGGGGCTTTCCTCCGAAGACATCGCCGGCCTGCTCGACCTCGCCGAGGAATTCGTCGCGCTCAACCGCCAGATCGAGAAGAAGCGCGCTTCGCTGCGCGGCCGCACGCAGATCAACCTGTTCTTCGAAGCCTCGACCCGCACGCAGTCGTCGTTCGAGCTCGCCGGCAAGCGTCTCGGCGCGGACGTGATGAACATGGCGGTCGGCGTCTCCGCCATGCGCAAGGGCGAGACGCTGCTCGACACCGCGATCACGCTGAACGCCATGCGGCCGGACATTCTGGTTGTCCGGCACCATGCTTCCGGTGCAGTCGAGCTGCTGGCCCAGAAAGTCGACGGCTCGGTCATCAACGCCGGCGACGGCGCGCACGAGCATCCCACGCAAGCCTTGCTCGATGCGCTCACCATCCGCCGCAACAAGGGCCGGATCGAGCGGCTCGTCGTGGTGATCTGCGGCGACATCCTGCACTCGCGCGTCGCGCGTTCCAATATCCTGCTGCTCAACGCGCTGGGCGCGCGCGTGCGCGTGGTCGCTCCCTCCACGCTGCTGCCGGCCGGCGTCGAGCAGCTCGGCGTCGAAGTCTGCCGCGACATGCGCGAGGGCTTGGCGGACGCCGACATCGTCATGATGCTGCGGCTGCAGCGCGAGCGCATGAACGGCTCGCTGGTGCCGTCGGTCCAGGAGTATTTCCACTATTACGGGCTCGACCAGAAGAAGCTCGGCTACGCCAAGCCCGACGCGCTGGTCATGCATCCCGGGCCGATGAATCGCGGTGTCGAGATCGACTCGAGCGTCGCCGACGGCGCGCAATCCCTGATCCGCGAGCAGGTGGAGATGGGGGTCGCGGTGCGGATGGCCGTGCTCGAAGCGCTCTCGCGCAACCTGCCGAACGCGTGAGCGCCGATGCTCGCCGACCCGCGCCCGATCCTGCTTGCCAACGCGCGCATCGTCGATCCTTCGCGCGATCTCGACGAGCCCGGCGACGTGCTGATCGTCGATGGGCTGATCCGGGACGCGCGCCGCGGCATCCGCGCCTCGGGCGTGCCGGAGGGAACCGAGACCATCGAGTGCCGCGGCCGGGTCGTCGCCCCGGGTCTCGTCGACATGCGCGCCTTCGTCGGCGAGCCCGGGGCCGAGCACCGCGAGACGCTGGCTTCGGCGAGCCGCGCCGCGGCCGCGGGCGGCGTGACGACGATCGTGTGCCAGCCCGAGACCACGCCGGTGATCGACGATCCGGCGATCGTCGATTTCGTGCTGCGTCGCGCCCGGGATACCGCCATCGTGCACGTGCATCCGATGGCGGCGCTCACCAAGGGGCTCGGCGGCCAGGAGATGGCCGAGATCGGTCTGTTGCGCGCCTCCGGCGCGGTCGCGTTCACCGACGGGGCGAGAAGCGTGACCAATGCTCAGGTCATGCGACGGGCTCTCGCCTATGCGCGCGACTTCGACGCGCTCGTGGTCCATCACACCGAGGATCCCGATCTCATCGGCGAAGGCGTGATGAACGAAGGCGCGTTTGCGACGCGGCTGGGTCTGCATGGCATTCCGAGCGCGGCCGAGAGCATCATGCTCGAGCGCGACGTGCGCCTGGTGGCGCTCACCGGCAGCCGCTATCACGCCGCCTCGGTCACCTGCCGGGATTCGCTCGAGGTTCTGCGCCGCGCCAAGGACCGCGGCCTTGCGGTCACCGCAGCCGCCTCCATCAACCACCTCACCCTCAACGAGATCGACATCGGCTCCTACCGCACCTTCTTCAAGGTCGCGCCGCCGTTGCGGGCCGAGGAGGATCGCGCCGGCTTGGTCGCAGCCCTGAGCGCCGGGCTCATCGACGTCGTGATGTCCGACCACAATCCGCAAGACGTCGAGGTCAAGCGCCTGCCGTTCGCCGAAGCCGCGGCCGGCGCCATCGGCATCGAGACCATGCTGGCGGCGGGCTTGCGCCTCGTGCATGGCGGCGAGGTGTCGCTGCTCACGCTGTTCAACGCCATGTCCACGCGGCCGGCGCTGCTGTTGGGCCTCGCCGGTGGAACCTTGCGGCCCGGCGCGCCTGCCGACGTCATCGTGGTGGATCTCGACGCGCCATGGGTGCTCGATCCGGCAAGCCTCAAATCGAAATGCAAGAACACGCCGTTCGACGAGGCCAAGCTGCAAGGCCGGACCGTGCGCACCATCGTCGGCGGCCGCACCGTCTACGAATACATCTGAGCACCTACAGGTGAGCACCGGCGCGATTTACGCGCCCGGCAGGCAGACAGCCCATGCTGCATCCGATCAACTGGTCGCTCGCATTGCCGTATTATTCGGCCGCCCTGATCTTCGGCTATCTGGTCGGCTCGATCCCGTTCGGCGTGATCCTCACCCGGCTTGCCGGCACCGCCGACCTGCGTTCCATCGGCTCGGGCAACATCGGCGCCACCAACGTTCTGCGCACCGGCCATCAGGGCCTCGCCGCCGCGACCCTGCTCTGCGACGTGCTCAAAGGCACCGTCGCGGTTCTCGTGATGGATTGGCTGTGGGGCCGCGATCACGCCCTCATCGCCGGGCTCGGCGCGTTCCTGGGCCATCTCTTCCCGGTCTGGCTCAAGTTCCGCGGCGGCAAGGGCGTTGCGACCTATCTGGGCGTTCTGCTCGGACTAGCGCCCTGGCCCGGCGCGGCGGCATTCGCGGCGATCTGGCTCGCCGTGGCGGGCCTGACCCGGTATTCCTCGCTCGCGGCTTTGGTGGCGAGCGCGGCAACCCCGGCCGTGCTGTGGGCGAACGACGACCGTCAGGAGGCGCTTTGGTTCGTGCTGCTCACGGTCCTGGTGTTCGTGATGCACCGTTCGAACATCGCACGGCTGCTGTCCGGCACCGAGGGAAAAATCGGTGGTAACCAGAGAGCTTCTTGAATGAAATCACGAAGTTGGGTGGCTTCAATTCGTCAACATACTACATTAAGATTGTAACCACCTGTTTCCCAACCAAAACTAGAAGGACCCCAGCCATGACGCTGGACCACTCGGTTCGGGTGCTCACCAGAACAGGCTTCCGCCGCACCACATTTCGCAGGCCTGGTGGCGCCTCGCGTTGTAGATGACCGCGTCGACGCAGGCGCCGTGAATCTCGCCGCTGAGGAACTGGACCTGCTCGCCCGCAAGCCAGCGGCCTCCGCAAGCCGGCGTCTTCGCCGAAAACCGCGCGGCGTTGATGATGAAGCGATCGCCGTAGGCGTTCTTCACGATCTCGATGACGTGGCGTTCCGGCGGAAGCACGATGGCGTGGCGATAGACGACGTGCCGGTGGCGCACTTTCGAGCCTTCGAGCTCGGCCGCCTGCGACAGCCCCACGCCCAATGCAGCCAGCGTGAATGCCAGCACGCAAAGCCCGATACCGCGATGCTTCATCGGAGATGCTCCCTGTCCCGGCGGGATGATACAGCATTGTCTCGGGCTTTCGAAGCCGGGATGTTGGCGCTGGCGGCATCGTCAACAGGGGCCGGTGCGGGTGCGGACCTGCCAGGGATGCGGGGAGCCAAGCTACGAGTCAGGTCGATGCACTTGGAGTCTGCAAACCGCGAAAGCCGCCCCGCCGCATTGCGGTCAGGAGCGCCAGCTCTTGAGCCGGCATCGGCCGGCCGAAAAAGAACCCCTGGGCCACATCGAAACCGACGTCCTGGACAGCGGCCAGATCCTCTCTCGTCTCCACGCCCACCGCGGCCGCCCTCGCCCCAAAGCGGTGAGCCACCTCAACCATGGTTCGGCACAGAGCCCGTGCGAGCTGGTCCGAGGCGCAGCCCGAGACGAATTGTCTGCCGACCTTGATTTCGGAAAATGGGAACGGCTCGGCGTTCGCCAGGGACGGCGGACAGGACGCCAGGTTGTCCGCCGAAATGCGGATCTTGAACTTTCTGAGCTGGGCCGCCAGCTGCACCAGCTGATCCGAGTACCGCAGTGCATCGGCTTCATTGAGTTCCACGATAATGCCGGCAAAACGCGGGTGAATGGGAACGTGATTACGGAAAAATCTCATGAATTTCCGTTCCTCCAGCAGGCACATCGGGAGATTGATCGCGATCTCGAAAGCCCGCCGTTCATCCATGAACGCGATCCAGTCGGACAATGCTTTCTCGATGACGAATTGCGACAGCAAACGCATCTTTGGATCCGTCGATTCGGGCAGGAAGCACGACGGCGGGAGAAGGCCCAGGCTGGGATGCAATATTCGAACAAGGGCTTCGGCGCCACACACCGAGAGCGAATGCACATCTACTTTCGGCTGATACCAAAGCTCCATCCAGCCGTTGCGAATAGCCTCCGCTACATCGACAGCCAATTCGGTGCCCGGCGCAGGCGGTTGGAAATGATGCAGGCTTGCTTCTATGTTCTTCAATCGCAACGGCTTCGAAATGCACGGTAACATCTTGAGACGATGGTCTCTGCCTACCTGTCGCAACTTGGATCTGGCGAACGAATCGCGGCTGCCGACAGGAATGATGCCTCCAGCAAATTGATTTGCCTCCAGTGCGCGGACCATCTCAACAGCATCGAAATCCTGCAGCGATACATCCAGCACGATAAGGTGAGGCGTTTTGGCTTGGAAAGCGTCGAAAAGATCTGCGGCTCGGGTGAAATCCCTGCACGCGAAACCGTGCGCCAGCAGGGCTTCCGCGATGCAGATGCGCGAGTGGGCCTCGCTGTCCGCAATATAGGCGCTCGGACCGATAGACCGGCTGTCCAATCGCGCTTGCGCGCCGTCCATGGGGGCCTCCTTAAGTCAGGTTGCCCCCTGCCTTTCGGTAGAATTCTCTAGAGCGGGGATATTAAGAACGGTACCCAACGAAGCCACGAATTTTTTGACAATTCTCATGAAACATTTTCGATCGCGGCCCGGTGTCGGACGTGCCAGGGATGCGAGGAGCAGCGGCAGCGACCGCCGCTCGTCGCAGGCAGGAATGGATCGGCCGGCTGCGGCGCATTCGCAGCGGGGATGGCTAGAGCCGGGCCTGGTTGGCCGCCACCGCGTCTTCATCCCACGCGAGGCCGACGCCGGGAACCTCGGGAATGTGCAGCAGGCCGTCCTTGATATCGTAAGGCCTTTGCAAAATCGGATCGGCCCAGTCCTGCCACTCGAGCCAGTGCGCGGTCTCCGTCACCCGCATCATATGCGCCGCGACCTCCGGATAGAGATGCGTCGACATCGGCACTCCGGCCGTTCCGGCGATCGCCGCCGCCCTGGTCCAACCCGTGACGCCGCCGATCCGCATGAAATCCGGCATCACCAGGTCGCAGGCCTTTTTCTGCAGCGCCTTGTGGAGCTCGCGCGGGCCATAAAAATTCTCGCCGGTCTGGATCGGGGTCTTCAGCTCCGCGGTCAGCTGCGCGAAGCCGTCGAGGTTGTCGTAAACGATCGGCTCCTCGATCCAGGCCAGGCCCAGATCGTCGATCATGTGGCACCGATGCAGCGCTTCGGCGAGATCGAGACCCTGGTTGAAGTCGACCATCAGCTGCATGTCGTCGCCGACCGCCTTCCTGACAGCGGCGATCGCGGCAAGATCGTCCGAGGCGCGCTCGCGGCCGAGCCTCAGCTTCAGGCCCGCGAAGCCGCCTTCCTCGCGCAGCTCGATCGCCTCGGCCGCCAGCGCCTCGGGTTCCCGGAGCCACAGTCCATTGCTGTTGTAAGACTTCACGGGCCCGACCGAGCCGCCCAGGAGAACGCACAGCGGCAGCCCCGCCGCCGTGGCAAGCGCGTCCCACGCCGCCATGTCCAGGCCGGAGGCGGCAATCATCGACAGGCCCTCGTAGCCGACGAAGTGCAGCGACCTTCGTGCGCTGTCGTACAACTCGAGCGGCGCAATCCGACGGCCCTTGAGCATGTCGCCGAGATCATGCAGCGCCGGAATCAGGTACCGCATGGCCTTGACGACATAAGGCTCGAGGTAGCTCCGGCCGACGACGCCTTCCTCGGTCTCGAGATCGAGGAGGATGAGCGGCCAGTCGGTGATCGTGGCGACGCGGGCGACGACCGGTCTTTTGAGCTTCAGCACCACGGGCCGCGCCCGCAGGCGCTTGAATGTCAGGGACGCAGGCTGCATTGCGACACCACCTCTCGGCCCGATCGACCGCCTTCATTCGGCCTGATCGCCGGCTAAAAAACTTTCCCGGGATTCAGCATGCCATAAGGCGCGATCGCGTGTTACCCCGGCCAGCTTGGGCCTTCAGCGGAAGTGAACGCCCCGAACCGCCCGGTCGGGGATGTCCTCTTTTGCCCTCAGACCCGACCCGAATGGCCGATCGGCGCACAGCCGCCACGTGCCATGAGCCGACATTGGCTGGCGTCACTCGATCACCTCGTCCGCGGTCATTTGCATGATCAGCGGCACCGTGAGGCCGAGCGCCTTGGCGGTCTTGAGATTGATGACAAGTTCGAATTTGGTGGGCAGGACGACTGGCAGGTCCGCCGGCTTCTCGCCCTTGAGGATGCGACCGGTGTAGATGCCGACCTGGCGATATGAGTCTGACAGGCTGGTCCCGTAGCTTAGCAGGCCACCTGCCGCTGTGAATTCACGTAAGAAGTACATTGCCGGGATTGTATGGCGCGCGGCGAGCGCGGTGATTTGATTGCGT
>DASWCW010000029.1:0-10674 GCA_036395835.1 Xanthobacteraceae bacterium | reverse complement strand
CCGAAATTGATGGTGAAATTGCGGAGCGAGGCTTCGTTCATCGCACGTCGACGTCTTCCCCGAGGCAACCGCGCGGCAGGCCCGGTGTTCCGACCTGTGCCCGCCGCGGCGCTCAGTAGATCTCCCACAGGCCGCGCGTCGCCAACTCGACGAGGTGCCCGTCGGGATCGCGAAAATAGATGCTGTGCCCGCCGCGCGGCCAGTCGGTCCGGCCCTCGATGGCGATGTTGTGTGTATGGAGCCGCGCTTCCCAGGCCGCGAGCTTCTCGCTGCCGATCCCGAAGGCGACGTGCAAGGGCCCGCTGCCATCGTGCGGCGGAATGGTGCCGCCCGGCATCCTGGTGGTTTCCAGCGAGGCTCCGCGCCGGAACAGCAACAGGACGTTGCGTCCGCCGACCGCGAATGCACGCAGACGGTCATCGGCAAATAGCGGACGGAGCTCCAGGATGTTGGCATAGAATCCGGCCGCGCGCTCGAGATCGTCGACGTAGAGCGCGGTCTCGAGCACTCGATCGAGCTTGGGCATGAGGCGCCTCCCGTCGAGCCGCTCTCGCGTAAGGTTTCATGAGCGCGAGCAAACCGCGGGGCGATCCGGTGTCCGCGGAGCCTGCGCGCTCGGCTCGCCTCGCTCTACGCCGATAACAAGCCGGAGTTCCAATCGCATCCTGCATTGTTGTGGACCGACCGGGATTGGCGGATCATGTGTCAAATACACGAGGATCGAGCCCGGAGGCGGCGGTGGACGCCATCATCATCGGAGGCGGGATCGGCGGCCTGACGCTGGCCTTGGCGTTGCACCGGGCCGGGATCGCGTGCCGGGTCTACGAGGCGGCGCCGGAGATCAAGCCGATCGGCGTCGGCATCAACTTGCTTCCGCATGCGATGCGGGAGCTCGCGGGCCTCGGCCTCGAGGCGACGCTTGCCGCGCGCGGGGTCATCACGTCGGAGGCGGTGTTCTTCAATCGCTTCGGACAGCTGATCTATCGCGAGCCGCTGGGCCGCGCCGCCGGCTATGCCTGGCCGCAGATCTCCATCCACCGCGGCGATCTGCAGATGGTGCTGGTCGATGCCTTTCGCGAGCGGGTCGGCTCCGACCGGCTGATGCTCGGGTGGCTGTGTACCGGGGCCGCCCAGGACGAACGCGGGGCCACCGCGCGTTTCGAGCAGACCGGAACACGCCAATCGCTGCCGGTGCAGCACGGGGATGCCGTGATCGGCTGCGACGGCATCCACTCGACGATCCGCAGGCAGCTTTTTCCCGGCGAAGGCGAACCGATCTATTCCGGCGTGAACATGTGGCGCGGGGTCGCGCCCTGGAAGCCGATCTTGTCCGGTTCCAGCATGATCCGCGCCGGCTGGTTCACCCCGGCGAAAATCGTGATCTATCCGATCCGCGACAGGATCGACGCGCAGGGCCGACAGCTGATGAATTGGGTGGTGGAGATCGAGACGCCGGACTACTCGCACTGGAATTGGAGCAGGCCCGGGCGGCTTGCGGATTTTCTCGGCGCCATGGCGGATTGGCATTTCGATTGGCTCGACGTGCCGCAATTCCTCCGCAGCACCGAGGTCATCCTCGAATATCCGATGGTGGACAAGGATCCGCTGCCGCGCTGGAGTTTTGGCCGGATCAGCCTGTTGGGAGACGCGGCCCATCCCATGTATCCACGCGGCTCGAACGGAGCGGGCCAGGCGATCCTCGATGCCCGGGCGCTCGCCGAGGCGCTCGGCGCTTCGCCCGCCGATCCGGTCGCGGCGCTCCAAGCTTACGAAAGCCGGCGGCTGCAGGCGACAGCCCAGGTGGTCCGGACCAACCGGACCGCGCCCCCGGACGCCATCCTGGGGGAGGTTTTCCGCCGCACCGGCGACCAGCCGTTCCGCTCGATCGACGAGGTCATCGGCCGCGAGGAGCTCGCCGCCATCAGCGAAGGCTACAAGCGCATCGCCGGCTATGATCAGGACGCGCTCGGCGCGGGTGACAGGGCGCGTTGACGGCCCGGTGCGGGTGCGTCGGGTCATTGTCTGGCGCAGCTCAATGTGCACACTAGGGCCCGCCGCAGACGGGGTCGGCAGCCGGACCGGGGATGCCGTCGGTGTGAGGTCGGCTACGCAGGCCTTGGATGCCGTCCTGGTAGGATCGGTGCGCAGGCCGCGCAAAACACTGGGTTGAAGAGCCAATGCATCTCAACGATCTGATCAATATGTACCATACGATGAGCTTCGCCGAGCTCTACCGCATGGGCTACGACACGGCCATCGACCAGCTGTCGAATTTAAATTTCGCCATGGTATTTGCCTTCATCGGCGCCATGTTCTACGTGGTGACCTACTACATGAAGACCATGGTGCCGCTGCGCATCGTCGGCATCATCGGCAATCTGTTCTTCATCGCCTACGGCTATTTCTACCCGTCGTATCTCACGCTCGTTCTGTATCTGGGCATCCTGCCGATCAATTGCCTCCGGCTGGTTGAGATGCGGCGGCTGATCCGGCAGGTCAGGGATTCCGCCAACACCGATCAATCGATGGACTGGCTCAAGCCGTTCATGACCAAACGGACCTACAAGAAGGGCGAGGTGCTGTTCCGCAAGAACGACCGCGCCTACGAGATGTACTATGTGGTCAGCGGCAAGTTCCTGGTGAGCGAGATCGGGGTCACGATTCCGGCCGGCCAGGTGTTCGGCGAGCTGGGCCTGCTGGCGCCGGACAACCGCCGCACTTCGAGCGTGGAATGCGTGGAGAGCGGCGTGGTCCTCACGATCACCTATGACAAAGTGCAGGAGCTGTATTTCCAGAATCCGACCTTCGGCTTTTATTTCCTGCGGCTGACCACCGAGCGGTTGCTGCAGAACATCACGCGGCTCGAAACCATGCTGGCGCAGCGGGAATTGGCCGCGAGCGCGGCCCCGGCGGCCGCGCCGGAGCGCAAGCCGGCGAGGCGGGCCGAAGCCTGAGCGGGTTCCGCCGTCCGAAAGACCTGCCCGGAAATGATCAACAAGCAACTAGCCGAACTTGCCGCGGCGCTCGACGGCATCCAGCACGGATCCACCGTGCTGCTGGGCGGGTTCGGCGCCGTCGGCCAGCCCGACGAATTGATCGATGCGCTGCTGGAGCAGGGTGCAACCGATCTCACCGTGGTCGCCAACAACGCCGGCACCGGCACGCGGGGGCTGGCTGGATTGATCGCGGCGGGCCGGGTGCGAAAGATCATCTGCTCGTATCCCCGATCCGATGATCCTCGTGCCTTCGATGCGGCCTACAAGGCCGGCCGCATCGAGCTCGAGCTCACCCCGCAGGGCACGCTGAGCGAGCGCATGCGCTGCGCCGCGGCCGGCCTCGGTGGCTTCTATTCGCCGGTCGGGGTAGGCACCAAGCTCGCCCAAGGCAAGGAATTGCGGGAGATCGACGGCAAGCGTTATGTCTTGGAACAGCCGCTGAAGGGCGACGTGGCGCTGCTCAAGGCGCTGCGCGCCGACCGCTGGGGCAACCTGACCTACCGGAAATCGGCGCGCAATTTCAACCCGGTGATGGCCATGGCGGCCGAGCTGAGCGTCGTGCAGGTCAAGGAGATGGTCGAGTTGGGAGCGATCGATCCGGAATGCGTGCATACGCCGGGAATCTTCGTCGATCGCATCGTCGTGGTTTGAGGAGCCGTGCATGAAGCCGCTTTCGCGCCCGCAGATGGCCTGGAGGGCCGCCCAGGATCTCGGCGACGGTGCCTACGTCAACCTCGGCATCGGGCTGCCGACGCTGGTCGCCGACCATATTCCCGCCGGCCGCGAGATCGTGTTCCACAGCGAAAACGGCATTCTCGGCCTGGGTCGGGCGCCGGCTCCCAACGAGGTTGATCCCGATCTCATCAACGCCGGCAAGGGCGCCGCGAGCCTGCTCCCGGGTGGAGCGTTCTTTCACCACAACGACGCCTTCCTGATGATCCGAGGCGGCCACATCGACGTGGCGTTGATGGGTGCTTTCGAAGTCTCGGAGCAGGGCGACCTCGCCAATTGGACCACCGAGGATCCGAATTTCCCGCCGGGCGTCGGCGGCGCGATGGATCTCGCCGTCGGAGCCAAGGAAGTCCGGGTTCTGCTCGAGCACACCACGCGCGACGGCGGGCCGCGGCTCCGCAAGCAATGCCGCTATCCGCTGACCGCCGAGCGTTGCGTGAGCCGGATCTACACCAACCTCGCCGTCATCGATGTCACGTCCGAAGGGCTGTTGGTGCGCGAGATGGTGGAGGGGATCGATCTCGATGGCCTGCAGGGCCTGACCGAGGCGGACCTCAAGCTTGCGAACGATTGGCAGCCGCTGAAGGTATCATTGTAAGTCGCGGCGCCAAGTCCGGGAAACGCTTGGCTTAATTCAGCTGCGCCCGATCACCGATCGAGCGGCGCGCCTTCCGGGCGATCGTCCGGAGAGCGCGAAACGAGCCGGTCGGCCGATACGAGCGGGTGCGGCTTCGGGCCGGAACTTTGGGGTCGACCGCCGCGCCGTCGAACCCGGCAGCGGCAATTTTCGTTCTCTCTTCGAGAGTCGCACTTGGTGCCCGGGTAGGCAAGTCGTCAACTTGCCACCCGTTGTGCACTGCGCTAAGGGTCGCACTCCGTTGGCAAAATCCCGCACCGGGGCGTGGAGCGGGCGACGCGCCCGATCGGTGGGGTTTTGCAGCGTTGCCCATTCCCGCAACGCGGTGAGAGGCGAGAATCGAATGATCACCGCTCTCTGGGCCGCTTATCTGCCGCTCGTCATCTTCCTCGGGGTCGCCCTGGTGATCGGCGCCGTGCTGCTCGTCGCGCCGTTCCTGATCGCCTACAAGCAACCGGACCCGGAGAAGCTCTCGGCATACGAATGCGGGTTCAATGCGTTCGACGACGCGCGGATGAAATTCGACGTTCGCTATTATCTCGTCGCGATCCTCTTCATCATCTTCGACCTCGAGGTGACCTTCCTGTTCCCGTGGGCGGTGGCCTTCGGCAAAATCGGGCTGTTCGGCTTCTGGTCGATGATGGTGTTTCTTGCCGTGCTCACCATCGGATTTATCTACGAGTGGAAGAAGGGAGCACTGGAATGGGATTGACCGGCGAGCGAACCGGCATCGTCGCGCCCGCCAGCAAGGGCATCATCGATCCGCGAACCGGCCGGCCGGCCGGCGAGGACGATGCGCTGTTCCGCGGCATCAATGTCGAGCTCGCCGACAAGGGTTTTCTGGTGACCGCGACCGACGACCTCATCACCTGGGCCCGGACCGGCTCGCTGATGTGGATGACGTTCGGGCTCGCTTGCTGCGCGATCGAAATGATGCAGATGTCGATGCCGCGCTACGACGCCGAGCGCTTCGGCTTCGCACCTCGCGCGTCGCCGCGCCAGTCCGACGTGATGATCGTCGCCGGCACGCTGACCAACAAGATGGCCCCGGCGTTGCGCAAGGTCTACGACCAGATGCCGGAGCCGCGCTACGTCATCTCGATGGGCTCCTGCGCCAACGGCGGCGGGTACTACCATTATTCCTACTCGGTGGTCCGCGGTTGCGACCGCATCGTTCCCGTCGACATCTACGTGCCCGGGTGTCCTCCGACCGCGGAAGCGCTGCTCTACGGCGTACTGTTGCTGCAGAAGAAGATCCGCCGCGTCGGCACCATCGAGCGCTGAAGCGTAAGAGCCCGCTGCATGGACGAATCGCTGGAAGAGCTCGGAAACACCATCGTTGCGGCGCTCGGCGGAGCCGCGAGCGCCCATACGGTCGCGCTCGGGCAGCTCACGCTCGCCGCCAACGTCGCCGATATCGTTCGCGTGATGCAGTTCCTGCGCGACGACGAGCGTTGCCTGTTCTGGTGCATCATCGACATCACCGCGGTCGATTGGCCGGAGCGCGAGAAGCGCTTCGATGTGGTTTACCATCTGCTTTCGCCGAAGCGGAACCAGCGCATCCGCGTCAAAGTGCAAACCGACGAGGCGACGCCGGTGCCCTCGATCATCTCCGTCTATCGCGGGGCCGACTGGTTCGAGCGCGAGGTCTATGATCTCTACGGCGTGTTGTTCTCGGGCCACCCGGACCTGCGGCGGCTGCTGACCGACTACGGTTTCGAGGGCCATCCATTGCGCAAGGATTTTCCGCTGACCGGCTTCGTCGAAGTGCGTTGGGACGACGAACTCAAGCGCGTGGTCTACGACCCGGTGCGGCTGGCGCAGGAATTCCGGAATTTCGATTTTCTCTCGCCGTGGGAAGGGCCGGAGTACATGCTGCCGGGCGACGAAAAGGCCAAGACGCCATGAAGGCCAGGACGCGATCAGCGGCGGCATTCGAGCTGCGGTACGGCAGGTGAAATGCCCGAAGCCGCGCTGCGCAATTTCACCATCAATTTCGGGCCGCAGCATCCGGCGGCGCACGGCGTGCTGCGCCTGGTACTCGAGCTCGACGGCGAGGTAGTCGAGCGCGTCGATCCGCACATCGGGCTCCTGCATCGGGGCACCGAGAAGCTGATCGAGCAAAAGACCTATCTGCAGGCGATCCCCTATTTCGACCGGCTCGACTACGCCGCGCCGATGAACCAGGAACATGCATTCTGTCTCGCCGCGGAGCGCCTGCTCGGCATCGAGGTGCCGAGACGCGCCCAGCTCATTCGCGTGCTCTATTGCGAGATCGGCCGGCTGCTCTCGCATCTTCTCAACGTCACCACCCAGGCGATGGACGTCGGCGCGCTCACGCCGCCGCTGTGGGGTTTCGAAGAGCGCGAGAAGCTGATGGGGTTCTACGAGCGCGCCTCGGGCAGCCGCATGCATGCCGCCTATTTCCGCGTCGGCGGCGTCCACCAGGATCTACCGGAAAAGCTCATCGACGACATCGGGGCGTTCTGCGATCCTTTTCTCAAGGTCTGCGACGACATCGAAGGCCTGCTGACCGACAATCGGATCTTCAAGCAGCGCAACGTCGACATCGGCGTGGTCAAGCTCGAGGATGCCTGGGCCTGGGGCTTTTCCGGGGTGATGGTGCGCGGCTCGGGCGCGGCCTGGGACCTGCGCAAGGCGCAACCCTACGAGTGCTACACGGAAATGGATTTCGATATTCCGGTCGGCAAGAACGGCGACTGCTACGACCGTTACTGCATCCGCATGGAAGAAATGCGCCAATCGGTGCGGATCATGAAACAATGTCTGGAGCAGCTGCGCTCGGCGCAGGGGCAGGGGCCCGTGGTGGATCCGGACAACAAGATCGTGCCGCCGCGGCGCGGCGAGATGAAGCGCTCGATGGAATCCCTGATCCATCATTTCAAACTGTACACTGAGGGCTTCCACGTCCCGGCCGGCGAGGTCTACGCCGCGGTCGAGGCGCCGAAGGGCGAGTTCGGGGTCTATCTCGTCGCCAACGGCGGCAACAAACCATACAAGTGCAAGATCCGCGCGCCGGGATTCGCGCATTTGCAGGCGATGGACTTTCTAACGCGCGGGCACATGCTCGCGGACGTCTCGGCGATCATCGGCTCGATCGACATCGTGTTCGGCGAGGTCGATCGATGAACCTCTGCTGCCGCAAATGCTGCTCCACCGCCTCCGACGGGAGGAAGGTCGGCCGCGAAGCGGCCGAGTGTGCATCGCGCCCATTCCGGCTCGCGCGGATCGGGTCGTAACGATGGCCGTCCGTCGTCTCGCCCCGGTCGAGATCCAGCCCAAGAGCTTCGCTTTCTGCGCGGAGAACCTCGAATGGGCCAAGGCCGAGCTCACCAAATATCCGCACGGCCGGCAGGAATCCGCGATCCTCGCCCTGCTGTGGCGTGCGCAGGCGCAGTGCGGCGGCTGGTTGCCCGAAGCCGCGATCCGGTACGTCGCGGATTTTCTCGGCATGGCGCACATCAGGGCGCTCGAAGTCGCCACCTTCTACACGATGTTCAATCTGGAGCCGGTCGGGCGCTATTACGTCCAGCTGTGCGGCACGACACCCTGCATGCTGCGCGGCGCCGAGGATTTGAAGAATGTATTGCGGGAAAAGATCGGCGATGAGCATCACGTCAGCGACGACGGCAAATTCTCCTGGACCGAGGTGGAATGTCTGGGCGCCTGCGTGAATGCGCCGATGCTGCAGATCAACGAGGACAATTACGAGGATCTGACGCCGGAGATCCTGGCGCGAATTCTCGACGATCTCGCGGCCGGCAAGACGCCCAAGCCGGGTCCGCAGATCGAGCGGCAGCTTTCGGCTCCCGTGGGCGGACCGACCACGCTGACCGACGGCGCGCTCTATGCGAGGAATGGCGGGCCCGGGCCGGGCACCGCGACCCATGCGGGGGCGGGGTTGCACGATGCGGCGGCCAAGAAGCCGTCGGAACCGGCGGAGCGCCGCGAAGCTCCCGCCCCCAAGCCGCCGGAAGCGGACCAGACCGAGCCGAGGCGCGACTGATGCTCGCAGACAAGGATCGCATCTTCAAGAATCTCTACGGGCTCCACGATTGGGGACTCGAGGGGGCGCGCGCGCGGGGTGCATGGGACGGCACCAAAGCGATCCTGGAGAAGGGCCGCGACTGGATCATCAACGAGATGAAGGCGTCGGGGCTGCGCGGGCGCGGCGGAGCCGGATTCCCCACCGGGCTGAAATGGTCGTTCATGCCCAAGCAGTCCGACGGCCGCCCGCATTATCTGGTGGTCAACGCCGACGAATCCGAGCCCGGCACCTGCAAGGACCGCGAGATTCTCCGCCACGATCCGCATCTCTTGATCGAGGGTTGCCTGATCGCCTCGTTCGCGATGGGGGCGCATGCCGCCTACATCTACATCCGCGGCGAATTCATTCGCGAGCGCGAGCACCTGCAGGCCGCCGTCGACCAGGCCTATGCGGCGAACCTGATCGGCAAGAACAATATTCACGGGTTCGATTTCGACCTCTACGTCCACCACGGCGCCGGGGCCTATATCTGCGGCGAGGAGACCGCGCTGCTCGAAAGCCTGGAAGGCAAAAAGGGCATGCCGCGGCTCAAACCGCCGTTCCCGGCCAACGTCGGGCTCTACGGCTGCCCGACCACCGTGAACAACGTGGAATCGATCGCGGTCGCCCCGGACATCCTGCGCCGCGGCGCTGCCTGGTTCTCCGCCATCGGCCGGCCGAACAACACCGGCACCAAGCTGTTCTGCATCTCGGGCCACGTCGAGAAGCCGTGCAACGTCGAAGAGGCGATGGGCATCACGTTCCGCGAGCTCATCGAGACCCATGCCGGCGGCGTGCGCGGCGGCTGGCACAATCTGCTCGCGATCATTCCCGGAGGCTCCTCGGTGCCGTTGCTGCCGGCCTCGCAGTGCGAGGACCTGATTATGGATTTCGACGCGCTCAAGGACCTCAAGTCGGGCCTGGGCACCGCCGCCGTCATCGTGATGGACAAGTCGACCGACATCGTGCGCGCGATCGCGCGCATCGCCTATTTCTACAAGCACGAGAGCTGCGGCCAATGCACGCCGTGCCGCGAGGGCACTGGCTGGATGTGGCGCGTGCTCACCCGCATGGCCGAAGGGCGTGCCGGCAAGCGCGAGATCGGGCTGCTGCTCGAAGTCACCACCCAGGTCGAAGGACACACGATTTGCGCGCTCGGCGACGCGGCGGCGTGGCCGATCCAGGGCTTGATCCGGCATTTCCGTCCTGAGATCGAGCGGCGCATCGACGAATATGCCGCGCGACCCCAGCCGGCGCCGGTGGCGATCGCGGCGGAATAGGAGAGCTCGATGAGTCAGCCGACGCAGCATCTCGCCCAGCTCAATATCGGCCGCCTGCGCTACGAGCTCGACGATCCGCGTCTTGCGGATTTCATCGACAATTTGGCACGCGTCAACGCCATCGCCGAACGCAGCGAGGGATTCGTTTGGCGGCTCCAGGACGAGACCGGCAACGCCACCAACATCCGGGCGTTCGCCGACCCGCGCATGGCCGTGAACATGTCGGTCTGGGAGAGCGTCGAGGCACTGGAAAAATATGTCTGGCAGACCGTGCACGCGCGCTTCTACGGTCGTCGCAGCGAATGGTTCGAGCACCTGGACCGCCCCTATCTCGTGATGTGGTGGGTTCCGGCTGGGCACCGGCCGACCATCGAGGAAGCTCTCGGAAGGCTCGATCTCCTGCGGGTGCACGGGCCGAGCGAGCATGCGTTCGGCTGGGACGGCATCGCGGGCGCGCAACTGTGGAAGACGGCGCGCTGCGCCTGACCGATCGCAGGATGAACCGGTGACCCCATGACCAAGCTGAACATCGACGGCAAAGAGATCGATGTGCCGCCGGAATACACGCTGCTGCAGGCGTGCGAAGCGGCGGGCGCGGAGATTCCGCGGTTCTGTTTCCACGAGCGGCTGTCGATCGCCGGGAATTGCCGCATGTGCCTGGTTGAGCTCGTCGGCTCCCCGAAACCGGTCGCAAGCTGCGCCTGGGGGGTGCGCGACTGCCGGCCCGGACCCAAGGGCGAGCCGCCGGCGGTCAACACCAAGACCCCGATGGTCAAGAAGGCGCGCGAAGGCGTGATGGAGTTCCTGCTGATCAATCACCCGCTGGATTGCCCGATCTGCGATCAGGGCGGGGAATGCGACCTGCAGGACCAGGCCATGGCCTATGGGGTCGACGCCAGCCGCTACCAGGAGAACAAGCGTGCGGTCGAAGACAAATACCTCGGCGCGCTCGTCAAGACCATCATGACGCGCTGCATCCAT
>DASWCW010000028.1:0-8887 GCA_036395835.1 Xanthobacteraceae bacterium | reverse complement strand
GATGATCCGGAACGAGCGCAGCGCCAGCCACAGGATGAGCAGCACGGCGAGCAGCGACACGGTGGCGTTGAGGCCGGCATTCTGCTTGAGGGTGCCGAATTCGTCGTCGCCGATCGGCACCAGCCCGGTCTGGCGCACCCGCGCCCGATAGTTCTCGGCGAGGTGCAGATCCGCGGCGGTCCGGGCGATCGCATTGGTCGCCGCCAGTCCGGGCTGCAGCGCGCTGAAGTCGAGCACCGGCTCGACCTCGATGAATCGCCGCAGCTCGCCCGGCTGCGCCGGCTTGCCGCTGGCCAGCACGCGCCAGGAAAAGCTCGCCGGGCGGCCGGCCACAACGTCTTCGACGGTATCGGCGGCGAGCGTCATCGGTCGCGTCATATCGTCGAGCTTAAGCTCCTTGCGCTCCACTCCCATGACGCCGAACGACAGCGCGTCGAGCGTGCCTCGCAGACTCGGGTCGGCGGCCAGCGTCTCGAGCAGAGCGTCCGCCCGCGTCAAGCCGTCGGTGACCCGCGCGACCTCCTCGGTCGACAGGAACAGCAATCCGTTGCGTTCGAAGAAGCTGCCGCTCTGCGGCTGGCGGACCGTATGGATGAGATCGCTGCGAGCTTGCAGAGCTTCGGCGAACTTGATCGTTGCCTGCTCAACCAATTCCGGCGTCGGGGCATCGACCACGACGAGGATTTCCCGGGTCGGGAAGGTGGCCATGAACTGCTTGGCCCGTTGCGTCCAGGGCAGCTGGTCCGAGATCAGCTCGTTGATGTCGGTCTTGATCGCGAAATGGCGCACGGCGTAGACCGCGGATCCCGCCGACAAGACCAGGGCGAGCACCAGCACCCACCAGGGGTGCCGGGTGGAGAAATCGACGATGCGAACGATGGCGGATTTCAGCATGGAGCGCGGATCAACGGCCGGATTTCATCCGGCTGCCCTGTTCGGTTTATCGGGTGGACGAGGAAATGCATGTGGGTCGGCGGAAAGGCAACGAACAATCCCGTGTGCTTTGCTCCCTGCGGACTGGTGGAGCGATCCCGTCTGCGCAACGCCGGCGCCGCCGGCCCGTTGCGCAGCTTGGAACATACCGGCTCGTCCCATCTCGCGCGCGCCGCCCCGTTTCGGGCCGGCCACGCGCAAGGTCGTGCCAATCGAGACGTGCGGAGGAGCCATGGGGGTGCAAAGCGTTCGGGAGTCGGCCCAGTATTCGGCATCGCATATCGGGTCCGAGTAGATTTGAAAAGTCCGGCGGAATCTTGCCTTCGGCGACTATGACGCCGGCAATTGCTCGAACCGCCGTCCTTGGCTATGGATGACCGCAGAATTTCGCGAACAAAAGCCGAATCCGGCGGAATAGGGACCGATGCGCGTGCGGCAGGTGAGATCGTGAACCTGGCGGCCGAGCTTGCGCCGCTGTTCTCGCAGCGTCTGAGTGCCGCAGCCGCGGAAACCGATCGGTTGCTCGATCGCCTGCTGGCGTCGGCGCCGTGCGAAAACGAGGTCGCCCGGCCGAAACGGCTGCTGGATGCGGTGCGTTATGCGAGCCTGGGCGGCGGCAAGCGGATTCGCCCCTTTCTGGTGATCGAGAGCGCGGCCTTGTTCGACGCCCCGCGGGAACGGGCGCTGATGGCCGGTGCCGCGCTCGAGTGCGTGCATTGCTATTCGCTGGTCCACGACGACCTTCCGGCGATGGACAACGACGACCTGCGGCGCGGGCAGCCGACCGTGCACAAGGCATTTGACGAGGCGACCGCCATTCTGGTCGGCGACAGCCTGCTCACCTTCGCCTTCGACGTGCTGTCCCGGCCCGAGACCCATCCGGACGCTGCGGTCCGCGTCGAGCTGGTGTCGGCGCTGGCGCGCGCCGCCGGCTTTGGCGGCATGGCCGGCGGCCAGATGCTCGATCTTGCCGCCGAGGGCCGGTTCGATCCGCGCCGGGAGCCGCTCGATCTCTCGGCGATCACCGCCTTGCAGCAGATGAAAACCGGGGCGTTGCTGCGCTTCGCCTGCGTGTCGGGCGCGATTCTCGCCAAAGCCCGCCCCGAAGCGCGCGAGGCGCTCGCCCGCTACGGCGAGGCGATCGGTCGCGCGTTCCAGATCGCGGACGACCTGCTCGACGTCGAGGGCGATGCCGCCACGGTCGGCAAGTCCACCGGCAAGGATGCGGCAGCCGGAAAAGCTACGTTCGTCGGCGTGCTCGGCGCGGAGGGAGCCCGGGCGTGGCTCGGCAATTTGGTCGCGGAGGCCGAGGCCGCGCTCGCGGGTTTCGGCTCTCGGGCCGCCGTGCTCGCCGTCGCGGCCCGCTTCATCGCCGAGCGCCGCGCATGAGCAGGCCGACGTTCGCCGCGCCGAAACTCGCCCGATGGGCGGCCGTGTGGTCACGGCCGCGGCGCGCTCGCGCCGAGCCGAGCCTCGTCGACGGCCGGATCGACGTGGTGGCGCGCGAGGAGCTCGAGCACTTGCGCGAATGGCGCAGCGCTTTCGCCGATGTGCGCAAGGATCATCGCTATTACGAGCTCGTCGAGGATACGATCGCCCAAGGTTTCGAATATCGCTATTTCGTGGTGCGGGACGCGCACGGCGGCGTGCTCGCGATCCAGCCGTTTCTCTTGCTCGACCAGGATCTCTTGGCCGGAGCCGGCGCGCGCGTCGGCGCGCTCGCCGGCCTCGTCCGGCGGCTATGGCGGCGTTTCCTGCGCCTGCGCACGCTGATGATCGGCTGCGCGGCCGGGGAGGGGCACCTCGACGGCGGGCCCGGCGGCGATGAGCCGCGGCAGCGCACCTCCGCGCGGCTGCTCGCGAGCGCCGTCATCGGCCATGCCCGCGCGTTCCGCGCGTCGCTGATTGTGCTCAAGGAATTCCCGGCAAAATATCGCAACACGCTCGAATGTTTTTCGGATCATGGGTTCACGCGGGTTCCCAGCCTGCCGATGACGCGGCTCGATATCGATTACGCGAGTTTCGAAGACTATTTGGAACGCGCGCTGAGCCGCAAGACGCGCCGGGATCTTCGGCTGAAATTCCGGGCCGCGGAGCAGGCGGCGCCGATCGAGCTCGAAGTCCGCGCCGATGTCGCGCCGATCGTCGACGAACTCTACGCGCTCTATCTGCAGGTCTACGGCCGCTCGCCGATGCATTTCGAGAAGCTGACAAGAACGTATTTTTGCGAGATCGGGCGACGCATGCCCGACAAGGTCCGCTTCTTCGTGTGGCGGCAGGACGGGCGGACCATCGCTTTCAGCCTGTGCATGATCGAGCGCGATGCGATCTACGCCGAATATCTGGGGCTCGATTACACGCTCGCGCTCGATTTGCATCTCTACCATTACGCCGTGCGCGACGTGATCCGCTGGGGCATCGCCAACGGCTTCAAGTCTTTTTGCAGCAGCGGCCTGAACTACGATCCCAAGCTGCACATGCGCCACCGGCTCGAACCGCTGGACCTCTACGTCCGTCACGCTTCCGCGCCCGTCAACGCCTTGCTCAAATGGATTCTGCCGCTCATCGAGCCGACGCGCCGCGACAGGACCCTGCGCAAGTTCGCGAATTTCGACGAGCTCTGGGGGCGCGTGTAGCGGGCCTATTCCGCCGCGGTCTGGCCGGCCCCGGCGCCGAAGCGCCGCTCGATGTAATCCAGCACCAAATTCTTGAAATCGGCCGAGAGCGTTGGGCCGCGCAGCGTCGCTGCCTTCTTGCCGTCGATGAACACCGGCGCGGTCGGCTGCTCGCCGGTGCCCGGCAGCGAGATGCCGATGTCGGCGTGCTTGGACTCACCCGGGCCGTTGACGATGCAGCCCATCACCGCGACATTGAGGGCTTCCACGCCCGGGTAGCGCGTCTTCCACGCCGGCATCGATTCGCGGATGAAGTCCTGGATGTCCTTGGCGAGCTCCTGAAACGTGGTCGAGGTGGTGCGACCGCAGCCGGGGCAGGCGGCGACCAGCGGCACGAAGGTGCGGAACCCCATGGTCTGCAGCAGTTCCTGGGCGACCTTGACCTCGAGCGTGCGGTCGCCGTTGGGCTCCGGCGTGAGCGAGATGCGGATGGTGTCGCCGATGCCCCGCTGCAAAAGAATGCCGAGCGCCGCCGAGGACGCGATGATGCCTTTCGAGCCCATGCCGGCCTCGGTCAAGCCGAGGTGGAGCGCATAGTCCGAGCGCCGCGCGAGCTCGGTATAGACCGCGATGAGGTCCTGCACGGCGGAGACCTTCGCCGAGAGAATGATGCGGGATTTTTCGAGGCCGATCTCCTCTGCCCGCGCCGCCGAGAGCAGCGCGGATTGCACCATGGCTTCGCGCGTCACCGCCCGCGCCTCGACGGGTTTTTCCGAGCGCGCGTTCTCGTCCATCAGCCGGGTCAAGAGCTCCTGATCGAGCGAGCCCCAATTGGCGCCGATGCGGACCGGCTTGCCGTGGCGGATCGCGGTCTCGACGATGGCCGAGAACTGCCGGTCCTTCTTGTCCTTGAAGCCGACGTTGCCGGGATTGATGCGGTATTTGTCGAGCGCTTCGGCCGCGGCGGGATGCTCGGCCAATAGCTTGTGGCCGATGTAGTGGAAATCGCCGACGATCGGCACGTCGACGCCCATCTTGAGTAGGCGCTCCTTGATGTGCGGCACGGCGGCGGCCGCCTCGTCGCGGTCGACCGTGATGCGCACGAGCTCGGAGCCCGCCCGCGCCAGCGCCGCCACCTGCGCGGCGGTCCCCGCCGCGTCCGCGGTGTCGGTGTTGGTCATGGACTGGACCACGATCGGCGCGCCGCCGCCGACGGCAACGCGGCCGACCGCGACCGCCACGGAGGTATGCCGGGGCGCCGGCGCGGCGGTGGCGGCGGGGGTTTCCATTCCGTTCTCCATGGGCAGCGGAGTGCCAGATCGGGGTTTCGGGGTCAACCGGCCCCGGCCGAGGCCCCGGGGCCCGGCCGCCGGCATGGGTGGATATAGAGGCGAAACGGATAAACGGCAGGGGGATCACGAACCCCGAAGCGCTGACTGTGCTGGCAGCATTGCTTCTGTGAGTGTGAACGACCCCGATGCGGGCGTAGCCGAACCGCCGTTTATGGCCGGCAGTGGAAGTCGTGCCCCTGGCCAGCAGCCGATCGCTCGCAAACAGGTTCACTCCAAAATCGCGCGGCGACGCTCAAGGCTGGCGGACGGCCAGAGCTTGCGGGAGTCATAATAGGCATCGAAGGAAGGAACGCCTTCAGGCAAGGCGACCCAAGGCAACTTGGAGCGAACATAGATGTGCACATCGGGGGTAACCGCAGCGGGATTGTCAAGCGTGCCGACGCGGACAAAGCGCAGCTTGGGACCGGCGCCGCCGTAAACGCTCCAGAGCGCTACTTTGCAATAGGGGCAGCGATAGATCTCGTGCGGTCGGCCGCTGTCGGTCGGCACCGCGATCGGCTCGAGGTTGCCGGACAGCAGGGTGACTCGTTCGGCCTCAATAAGCGCGTTGAGCAGGAAGGCGCTTCCCGTTTGCCGCTGGCAATCACGGCAATGACAGCAATGCACGAACATGGGCGCCGAGGCGAGCTGATAGCGCACCGCCCCACAGGCGCATCCACCTTTCAAATCGCCGGTCAAATGGTCCTCGCGTTCTTGCCGGATCAGGCGAAGGACTGCTGGGCCTCCCGCCTCATTCAATCCCCTCACCCGCGCGCCGCAGCTGGGCAGAATACTGACGACTATCAATATGCGCGATGCCGTTCTCACGCATCCAGTCTTCGGTTCGCTTCGCGGGCAGCGCGCTGAGGCCGCCGATCCAGGATAGCTCGCTCTCGATACCAAACTGCCGTGTCGGACGCGCCGCCTCCGGATCGTCCAGGCTGCCAATCGTCACGCTGATGTTGGCGCTCTCGATGCGACGATACGTGAGTGGAGTGCCGCAGGCGCTGCAAAATCCCCGCTCAACGATATTCGAACTCGCGAAAATCGACGGGCGCCCATCGCTCCGGCTAGAAGCAAAGTTGGCCACGAAGTTTCCGCGCTTATCTTTGATCACGTAGCGACATTCCGCACGCTTCAGAGCGGCCTGGGCGTCCTCATTGCCGAGCGCCGCGGCTCTCTCGTAATAGGCTTTGGCGGCATTTGAATCCTGCGGTCCGCCTCGCCCGCTTTGCGCAAATGCGCCCATCCGCTCCAATGCCCGGGGATGACCTTGCGCAGCCGCCTTTTCAAACAACGCCCGCGCGGCGACATCGTCCTTCGGCCCGCCGATGCCATCCGCAATCATCAATCCAAGCTGATACTGCGCTTCCGCTGAATTTGTCTCCGCCGCTCTCGAAAGCAAGGCTCTGACCTGGACCGGATCCGACGGCGCGCCGTCATCGTACGAGAGGGCCGCGAGATTGAGGGCGCCGCGGGGGTTGCCCGCCGCGGCAGCGCGCTCGAACAGCTTGCGCGCCTCGGCCTGGTCCTTGGCAACGCCTGACCCGGTCGCAAGTAGCACGCCGAGTTCGACCATGGCCGACGTGCTCCCCCTGTCGGCCGCCTTGCGATAGGCGCTGATGGCTTCCGGCAATTGTCGATTGGCCGCGTAGGCCCGGCCGAGCTCGTAGAGCGCCCGCCGCGATGCCGCCGACGCAATCTTGCAAAATTTGATCGCGGTCGTGACATCGGACTGGGCGATATCGCTGGTGCCTTTGACATCCGTCGGCTTGTCCGGATCGGTGGGGTCAGCGGCGAGCCGGTCGCAAAGCACAAGATCGGCTGATTGAGCGTGCGCTGAGGAATGAAAAGGGGTAATGGCCAGCGCCAAAAAACCGATGCCGAATTTGTAACCGATCGAAACTGCGCGAGATCGTTTGATCATGATCCCATATCGGCTTCTTGCGCAATGTTGTTTGCGACGGAACACCTTATAGCTGCGGCCCTGGGCCAGCAAGCGGCGTCTATTTTAGCCGCATCCTCGACGGTGAAAAACCCGGTGATGTGTCCGTGCAAAAGAGACTGCCCAACTTCCGCTGGCGGCACTTTCGCATCCCTGATGCACTCGAAAGCGGACGTTGACCAACGGGAAGGGCGGATCTCGGCGGGCTGGACGCGGATTGGCGGCTGTCTTGGCGCGCCAGCAGCTCTAAAGCGGACCTCAAGTCGTGGTCGCATGCCAATTCTGATTTATGAGTGCACGGCCCTAGCTAGCCTCGGCGCTCGCGGTTGCGCTCGGCTCAACCTTGCCAGGCAACGTTCCAGCGATCCGCGTATGCCACCTCCGCCACCGGCCGGCGCGAGAGCGGGCCGAACTTGCCCACCGGATAGCCGATCGGCATCAGCGCGAAGGTGGAGACGTCCTCGGGCAGGCCGAGCACCGCCCTGACCTCGTCCTCGCAGCGGATGTGGTTGGTCGTGATCAAGGTGCCGAGCCCGAACGCGCGGCAGGCGAGGATGATGTTCTGCACGGCGGGATAGATGCTGGCGCCGCGGATGCGGCGCTCGTAGGCGAGCTCCTGCTCGTAGATCGCCTGCACCCATTCCGGCAGCGTGTCGCGCGGGGGCGGCGGCCGGTCGCGCAGGCACGGCACGAGCAGCACCGGTGCGTCCCCCATGTGTTCCCACAGATACGAGCCCGAGGACAGGAAGCGCTGAAATTGCTCCTCGGTCATATGCGTGGGACGCCCGCGCGCCCGGTAGATGGCGCTGGCGATATCCGAGGCTTTGCGGTAGATCGCGCCCAATTTTCCTCGCTGCTCGGCGTCTCGCACGACGACGAAAGCCCAGTGCTGGGCGTTGCCCGCCGATGGCGCGCGGATGGCGGCATCCAGGATCCTGCCGATGATCTCCTCCGGCACCGGGTCGGGTTTGAGCCGCCGCAGCGACCGCGCGGAGTACATCGCATCGAACAATCCGATCTCGGACATGGTGCCTCGTATCGACCTCGCCGTCAGGACGTTCCAGCAGTGACTAGAGCATTTTCCGCGGGCGTCGAGGTATGTGTTCTGCGTCATGGCCGGGCTTGTCCGGCTTGTCCCGGCCATCCACGGTTCGTCATAAAGACCTGGAAACAAGACGTGGATGCCCGCGAAAAGCGCGGGCATGATGATGGACGGTAAGCGGCGCGTCAGGAGGCGATCCGATGCGAGTCCTGATCTGCGGCGGCGGCGTCATCGGCGCCTCGATCGCCTATTTCCTGAGCTGCCGCGGCGTTCCTTCCATCGTGGTCGAGCGCACCGGGCTGGCTTGCGCCGCGTCGGGCAAGTCGGGCGGTTTCCTGGCGCTCGACTGGTGCGACGGAACCCCGCTCGAATCCCTGGCAAGGCGAAGCTTTGCGCTGCATGCCAGGCTGCCCGAAGCGATCGGTGGCGATTGGGGCTATCGGCGCCTCCCCACTTACGCCGGCTTCGCCGGCGCGCAGGAAAGCGACCGCCGACCCCACCGTGCCTACGATCTTGCTTGGCTGTCGGATCGCGTGAGCCTGGGTCAGCGCCTGGGCTCGGCGCAAACCACGGCCCAGGTGCACCCCGGCCGGTTCACCGAGGCGATGATGCGCGCGGCGCAGGCGCGGGGCGCGGAGCTGCGTCTGGGCTGCGTCCGCGGCCTGGTGCGCGCCGGCAGCGGCGCGAGCGTGAAAGGGATCGAGGTCGACGGCGAGATCATCGAGGGCGACGTGGTCGTCATCGCCATGGGGCCGTGGTCGATCCTGGCCGCGGGCTGGCTGCCGTTGCCGGCCGTATTCGGCCTGAAGGGTCACAGCCTCGTGTTCGAGACCGGGACGGAGGTAACGGCCGAGGCGCTCTTTCTCGAGTACCGGGAGGCGAGCGGGGTCGCGCATTCGCCCGAGGTATTTCCGCGCCCGGACGGCACCACCTATGTGTGCGCCATTTCCAGCGAAAGCCCGCTGCCGAAAAACCCCGCCGAGGTCGCACCCGATCCCGGCGCGATCGAGCTACTCGAGGC
>DASWCW010000027.1:0-4142 GCA_036395835.1 Xanthobacteraceae bacterium | reverse complement strand
ATCCGGCGTCAAATTCGGCCCGACGAACACGCCGAGGCCCGGCATCTCGAAGCCGACGTCGGAGCCGCCGAGGTAGCGCGCCATATCCGGCTTGCCGAAGAAATATCCCGCCGTGTGGCAGTCGAAACAACCGCCAAAGGTTACGAGATATTTGCCGCGCTCGATCATCTTCTTGTCGGCCGCGCCGGCAGAAGAAGCCATCGCCGCCAGCGCCAGCGCCGCAAGCGCAAAGCCAAGGCGAGATCCGTTCCGCAACATGTCCCCTCCGAACGCAAGAATGTGGAAGCGCGGGCTCCCTAGCACACCCCTGCGCACGATGTCAGGCTTGACTTTCCGGGTGGGCGCCGCCTTTGCCGCAAGCGTGAGCCGTCCTTGTCGGCCGCTCGTTCCTTTTCTCCACTCGGCATGTTAGCCAGACGCTCGGATTCGTCGCCGCAACCGGGCGACTATTCTGCAAGCGATACGCAACGGATGGCTCGAAAAAGCGGAAGCGCCGACCTGCCGCTCCATGGCGGGCAAGTGCCCAAATGGCTGGCGGATCGAATGACCCGTCTCGGCGCGGTCATGACCGAGGCGATCGTCCATCATTACGGCCGGGACGAGTTCCTGCGCCGGCTCGCCCACCCGTTTTGGTTCCAGGCGTTCGGGACCGTAATGGGCATGGATTGGCATTCTTCGGGCATCACAACCAGTGTGATCGGCGCGCTCAAACGCGGGCTCGCTCCGCTGGAGAACGAGCTCGGGATTCACGTCTGCGGCGGGCGCGGCAAATATTCGCGACAAACCCCGCACGAGCTCACCTCCATCGGGGAGCGCGTCGGGTTCGACGGATCCGCGCTCGCAAACGCCAGCCGCCTGGTCGCCAAGGTCGACAGCGCCGCGGTGCAGGACGGGTTTCAACTCTATCTTCACGGCTTCATCGTCACCGACGAGGGCAAGTGGGTCGTCGTGCAGCAGGGAATGAACGGCGATCGCAAACAGGCGCGCCGCTATCATTGGCTCTCCGAAGGGCTGCAGAGTTTCGTCGAGGAGCCGCACGCCGCGATCGACGGCTCGAACCAAGGCGAGATCGTCAATCTCACCGACCGCCGGGCGGCGGCCTCTCGGCACACCCAGCTCGAGCTGCTTTCCTCGCTGGGCCCGGACGGGATCGCGCGCGAGCTGTCAGCGCTCACGTCTCGCATCCAGCAGGCCGATCCAGCGGCGCAGGAATCGCAGCCCCTGCTCCCACATCTGGAGCTTCCGGCCCACCACGAGGTCCGCTCGAGCGACGTCGTGCTCGGGAGGCTCCACGGGAATCTGGTTGCGGCGGCCAATCGCGGCCCGTCGGACTTTGCCGAGCTGCTGCTCGTTCCTGGAGTGGGAGCACGGACCGTGCTCGCCTTGGCTTTGGTCGCCGAGGTCCTGCATGGAACTCCGTACCGCTTCAGCGATCCCGCGCGATTCTCGTTCGCGCATGGTGGCAAGGACCGACAACCCTTCCCGGTGCCGCTGCGGGTCTATGACGAGACCATTCGCGTGCTGAAATCGGCGGTCCGCAACGCCAAGCTCGGAAGCGACGAGGAGCTGAGCGCGTTGAAGCGCCTCGATCTCCAGGCCCGCCGGCTTGAACGCCACGCCTGCGGCCCTTCGGTCGAGGCGCTGATCGCGGAGGAGCGCAGGCGCTCGCATGCCTATGGCGGCCGCAGCGTCTTCGGATTGGCGCGGGCGGACGATGAGGGCGAACCGCTACCGAACCGGGCGAACGGGTCGAGAGCGCACCGGGCCGGCTAGCGTTTTTTCCGCTTCACGCGCCGATTTTGTCTGTGCGCAGCCGGTTTCGGCGGCTTTTCCGACCCGGCCGGGACTACGAGACCGGCCAGGGTAGCCCGCACCTCCTCGATCCCTTCGGCGACATGGAGGAGCGCCATGGCCAACGCCTGAATCGCTTCATGCGGCTTGTCGGGCGACTCGTCGCCTGCGACTTCCAGCAACGTCCTGCGCACGAACCTGATGTCCATTGGCGTCCTTTCTTCATCCCGTGGGGCGCCGGGGATTTGCCGGGTAATGGAGGCGCCGCCGGCGATCCGCAATCTTTGCCGAACGAATCCGTGGGACCGGGAAGCCGGAACTGCAGGCGCAGGACATAGTTCGCGAAAGTCTCTGCCGCATAGAAGAAGACCGAATGATCGGCGAAGGACTGCGCCACCAACAGCCCGTCACGCAGGGCGAACGCTCGGGCCCGGCGAGCTTCCAGCGCTGAAAAGTCTTTTCCGTACCATCGAACAGCGCGACAAAGCCGGTTTCGAGCGCGATCGGCTGCGCGGTCGCAAGCACGCGGTCGGCAATCCGGCAAGCGAGCGTCACGCCGGAAAGCATCGGATTGGGTCGGCCGAGGTCTTGCGCCGACCATTAACTAGGATACGTCCTCTTTATCCGCCCGCCACGCCCTGCGCGTTCACATAGAGCGCGTAGACCGAATGGCTCGCCGCTATGAACAGGCGGTTGCAGCGCACGCCGCCGAAGCACAGGTTGGCGGCGCGCTCGGGCAGCGAGATCTTGCCGATCGGCTTCCCCTCCGGCGAGAAGACCATCACGCCGTCCATCCCCTCCCCCATGCCCCAGCCGCACCACAGGTTGCCGTCGACATCGACGCGGAAGCCGTCGGGCGTGCCCTGGTCGGGATCAATGAAGAGGCGCTTGTTGGCGAGCCTGGTGCCATTGTCGGCGACGTCGAAGACATGGATTTTGCGTGGCAGGTTCGACTCGACTACGTAGAGCTTCGACTCGTCGGGCGAAAACGCGAGCCCGTTCGGTCGATTGATATCGCCGCTCGCGACCGTGGCGCGGCCGGTTTTTGGATCGAGCCGGTAGACGTTGGTAGGCAATTCGGGCGTCGACACCCGGCCTTCGTAGTTGCCCAAAATTCCGAACGGCGGATCGGTGAACCAGATCGTATCGTCGGACTTCACCACGATGTCGTTCGGCGAATTGAGCGGCTTGCCGTCGAACTTGTCCAGCAGCACCGTGACGGTGCCGTCATATTCGGTCCGGGTGATGCGCCGGGTGAGGTGCTCGCAGGTGACGAGCCGGCCCTGGCGGTCGCGGGTATTCCCGTTCGCATGATTGGACGGCTTGCGAAAAACGCTGACAGCGCCGGTCTCCTCCTCCCATTTCATGATGCGGTTGTTGGGGATGTCGCTCCACAGCAGGTAGCGGCCGTCGCCGAACCACACCGGCCCCTCGGACCAGCGCATGCCTACCGCGAGCCGTTCGACGCCCGCCAGCAGAAGGCGGTACTTGGCGAAGCTCGGATCGAGAGCCTGCACGGCCGGATCCGGATAGCGCTCGCTCGGCTCCCACCCGGCAAACAATTGGCGTGACGTTGCGACCATTGCGGTTGCAGCCCCTGCGGCGGTCAAAATGGCGCGTCGCTTGTAATCCATGATTTCCTTCCCGCTCGTTGCTGGTTCGGCTGTTGGTTGCAGCATAGCACAGGATGAATAGACTTCGACCTCCTCGGCGGCGACGATACTGGCGTTGCCCGGTCTCGAGCCTTATTCACCTGTGGAGAGTTATCCAGTTTTCGCGTATCCTTCCGACCTCGACCCTGACCGCATCGGACCAACATGTCCCGATGAGGCCCTCGTTATGATCTCCCGTGGCTTTTGCACCCAGGACACGTCAATGCGGGGCGCCAGCCTCACCGTTGCCGTTGTGACAGCGCTGCTCGCCGGCGGCATCGTCGAGCCCGCAAGGGCCGGCAAAAGTTCCGACGCGAAGCGGATTGAGATCGTTCAATCTCGCCCTGCAGGCCATCCTATCATGGCTGTTGTTTCGCTCAGCAACCAGCGCGTTACGATCTACGATGCCATTGGATGGATCATGCGGGCGCCGGTTTCCAGCGGTCGAAAAGGATACGAGACCCCAGCGGGGATTTACAGCGTGATTCAGAAAGAGATCGAGCATTACTCCAATCTCTACGATGATGGCTACATGCCATTCATGCAGCGAATTACCTGGTCTGGGATTGCACTCCATGGCGGACCGTTGCCCGGACATGCCGCGTCTCATGGCTGCATCCGAATGCCGGTTGAGTTCGCCGAGCGTCTCTTCGACCTGACGAGGATCGGGATGCGGGTGATCGTGGCTCGAAACGATCC
>DASWCW010000026.1:0-23413 GCA_036395835.1 Xanthobacteraceae bacterium | reverse complement strand
TTCCCAGGCGCGCAGAGTAGCGATTACCCAGCGCGAGATCGGGCAGATGATCGGGATGTCGCGCGAGAGCACCAACAAGCAGTTGCGCGACTGGGAGGACCGCAATTGGGTTCGGCTCGAGCGCGGCGGCGTCGTGGTGCTCAAACCCGATGCGCTCGCCGCCGTCGCCCGCACGCGTCCCGAGGACTGAACAGGAGAGCCGTAGCCCGGATGCAGCGGAGCGAATCGGGGCCGACTTGCCGCAGACCCAACGTTACGTCGTTCCTTGCTGATCCGGTCGTATCCGGCGCACGATCCCGATAGCGAGATACGCAGCCAACCAGCCGATAGGAATCGGACCTAGGCCCAAGAACGCCGCGGTGGGCCATTGGTAAGAGCGTATCCGCGCCATTTCCCTTTCCCGTTGCTCGCAGACCTCCGATCCGGAACCCAGCGTTTCGTTGTTCAAGCACTGGTAAAGCCTGGAGGCGGCATCTTCACGGGCGGATTCAGTCCAGCGATTGCCAAGCTGGTAGCCCCACAAACCGCCGCCCAACGCCCACACCAATGAGATCGCGACGCCGATGCCCAGCCAATGGTTGAGGCGAAACCGCATCCTATCCCTCCGCTTTCTCCGCCGTGTCGCTCAGCCGCCCTATTGCTGTCCCGGGCATCGCCCGCATTTCGCTTGGCTCCACGCCGGCCGTGAGCTCATATCCTGCCCTCCTCGACCGCGTGACAGGCGACGGGACCTGCGGCGCCCCATGCCACCAGCGCCGGGCGCTCGCTCTTGCAGCGGGCATTCGCGAACGGACAGCGGGGGTGGAAGCTGCAGCCCTTGGGCGGATCGATCGGGTTGGGAATCTCGCCCTCGACGGGCTTGCGCTGCCGACCCGACATGTCGAGGTCGGGCACCGCATCGAGCAGCATACGCGTGTATGGATGCCGCGGCGCGCGGAACAGCGCGTCCGCCGCGGCGATCTCGACCAGCCGGCCCAGATACATCACGCCGATGCGGTGCGCCATGTGGCGCACCACCGCGAGATTGTGGCTGATGAAGAGATAGGTGAGGCCGAACCGGTCCTGCAGATCGCGCATCAGGTTCAGGATCTGGGCCTGGACCGAGACGTCGAGCGCCGAGGTCGGCTCGTCGCAGACGACGAACTCCGGCTGCGAGGCGAGCGCGCGGGCGATGGCGATGCGCTGTCGTTGGCCGCCGGAAAACTGGTGCGGATATTTGCTGCCGTCCGCCGGATCGAGACCCACGAGCCGGAGCAGTTCGCCGACCCGGCCGGCGATCTCCGCGCGGCGCGCGGCAAGCCCGAACGCGCGGATCGGCTCGGCAACGATGTCCAGCGCCCGCCAGCGCGGATTGAGGCTCGCGTAGGGATCCTGGAACACCATCTGGATGCGCCGGCGCAGCCGCCTGCGTTCCGCCCCGCGCTGGCGGCCGTGCATCGGCATGGCATCGATGAAGACTTCCCCGGTCGTGGGCGGAACCAGGCCGACCACCATCTTGGCGACCGTCGACTTGCCGGATCCCGACTCGCCAACCAGCGCCAGCGTCTCCTTTTGCGCGATCTCGAACGACATGTCCGCGACCGCGACGACGACTTGGCGCGGCAGGCCTTCGAGCGCCCGCGTCAGCCACGGGCTCGACACGTCGAAGATGCGACCGAGATTTTCGGCTCGCACGAGCGCCGCGGCGGTCATGGCGAGCCCTCGAGCTTCGCCGCTGTCTCCTTCTCCGTGGTCGGGGCCGGATGGTAGAGCCAGCATGCCACCTTCGCGGTTGCCTGCGGTCGCAATTCGGGGCGGTGAATGGGGCACGGCGCGAACACCCGCGGGCAGCGCGGATGAAATGGACAGCCGGAGGGGATCGCGGTGAGCCGCGGCATGGAGCCCGGGATCTGGACGAGGCGGTCGAGGCCGCCGTCGAGCTTCGGGATCGAGCCCATCAGCCCGCGCGTATAGGGATGCAGCGGCGCGCTCACCACGTCGCGCACCGGGCCGATCTCGACGATGCGGCCGGCATACATCACCGCCACCCGATCCGCGGCTTCGGCGATCACGCCCATGTCGTGGGTGATCAGCAGGATGGCGGCGCGATGCCGCTGGGCGAGCCGTTTCATCAGCGCGATGATCTGCGCCTGCACCGATACGTCGAGCGCGGTCGTCGGTTCATCGGCGATGACGAGCTCGGGGTCGGCGGCGAGTGCCAGCGCCAGCACCACGCGCTGGCGCATGCCGCCGGAGAATTGATGGGGGTAATTGTCGAAGCGCTGCTCCGGCGCCGGAATGCCGACTTCGGACAAGAGCGCGATCGCCCGCTCGCGCAGTCGTGCGCCCCGCAGGTCGCTGTGCGTGGCGATCGTCTCGGTCAGCTGCTCGCCGATCCGATAGAGCGGGTCGAGGCTCGTGAGCGGATCCTGAAACACCATGCCGATGCGCTTGCCGCGAATGCGCCGCATGGCGGCCGGCTGGAGATTGTCGATGCGCATTCCGGAAAGAAAAATCTCGCCGCCGGCGATCCGGCCCGGCGGCTCGATCAGGCCGACGATCGCCGTGCCGGTGACCGATTTGCCGGCTCCGGATTCGCCGACCATGCCCAGTACCTCGCCGGGCAGGATGTCGAACGACACGTCGTCGATGGCCACGAGCCGCGCCCGCCGGGTCGGGAACTCGACCCGGAGATTGCGGACGCTGAGCACGGGCTCCGTCATTGCAGGCGAGGATTGAGGGCGTCGCGCAGCCAATCGCCGAGCAGATTGATGGCGACCACGAGCAGCGCCAGCGTGATGCCGGGAAAGATCGCGATCCACCATTCGCCCGCGAACAGGAAATTGTTGCCGATCCGGATCAGGGTGCCGAGCGAGGGCTGCGTCGGCGGCAGGCCGACGCCGAGGAACGACAGCGTCGCTTCGGTGATGATCGCGAGCGCGAGGTTGATCGTGGCGATCACCAGCACCGGTCCGATGACATTGGGCAGCACGTGGCGGAACAGGATCGTGGCCGGATGGATGCCGATCAGCTGGGCGGCGAGCACGTAGTCCTTGCTCTTTTCGACCATGGTCGAGCCGCGCACGGTGCGGGCGTACTGCACCCAGAACGACATGCCGATCGAGAGCACCAGCACCCAGAACTCCAGGGTCTCGTTGCGCTGCGCGCCGAACAGCGCGCGCACCGTGCCGTCGATCAAGAGCGCGATCAGGATCGCCGGGAACGTCAGCTGTACGTCCGCGATGCGCATGATGAGTGCGTCGAGGAAGCCGCCGGCGTAGCCGGCGATCAGCCCGAGCACGATGCCGACCGCGGCCGCGAGCCCGACCGAGAGTACGCCGACGCTGAGCGAGATGCGCGAGCCGTATAGAATCGTGGAGAGCACGTCGCGGCCCTGATCGTCGGTCCCGAGCAGGTAGCGCGGATCGCCGTCCGCGAGCCACGCCGGCGGCAAGTGGGAATCCAGCAGATTGAGCTGCCTCAGGTCGAACGGATCATGCGGCGCGATCCAGGGCGCCAGGATCGCGGCGAGCACCAGCACGACGGTGATCAGGGCGGCCGCAACGGTGATTTTCGAGCGCAGGAACGCGTGCAGCAGGTCGCTGTCGAGCGCGGCAGCGAACCCACCTCGTTGCGGCGCCGGCAAGGATTGGCACTGCTCGACCATGTCTCACGCCACCCGCCGATCGATCCGGATTCGCGGATCGACCGAGACATAGAGCAGATCGACGACCAGATTGATGGTGACGAAGATGCCGGACACCAGCAGCAAATAGGTGGACATGATCGGGATGTCGGCGTTCTGCACCGCCTGCAGGAACATCAGGCCCATTCCGGGCCACTGGAACACCGTCTCGGTGATGATGGCGAAGGCGATGATCGATCCGATCTGGAGCCCGGCAATGGTGATCACCGGAACCAGCGTATTCTTCAGCGCGTGGCCGAAATGGATCGCGCGGTTGCTCAAGCCTCGCGCCCGCGCGAATTTGATGTAATCGGTCCGCAGCACTTCGAGCATTTCCGAGCGAACCAGCCGCATGATCAGCGTCATCTGGAACAGGCCCAGCGTCACGGCGGGCAGAATGATCGCCTTGAGGCCGGAGCCGGTCAGCAATCCGGTGCTCCAAAAGCCCAGACGAACCACCTCGCCGCGACCGAACGAGGGCAGGACCTGAAAGCTCACCGCGAACACGAAGATGAGCAGGATGCCGATCAGGAATGTCGGAAGCGAGATGCCGATCAGGGAGATTGCCAGGAACAGCTTGGAGAGCCAGGATTGGCGGTTGAGCGCGGTATAGACGCCCATGGGAATCCCGAGCAGCAGCGAAAACAGCGCGGAAACCACCGCGAGCTCGATCGTCGCCGGAAAGCGCTCGCCGATCAGCTCGATGACCGGCCGCTTGAACTGGTAGGAAATGCCGAAATCGAAGCGCAGCGCGTGCCACACGAAGCGGACGAACTGTATGAGCACGGAATCGTTCAAGCCGAGCGCCTGGCGCAGCTGCTGGCGTTCCTCGAAGCTGGTCTCGAGCCCCACCATCTGGTTGATCGGATCGCCGACGAAGCGGAACAACGCGAACGCGATCAAAGCCACGACCAGCATGACCAGCACGGCTTCGAGTGCGCGGCGGACGACGAAGGCGAGCATGGAGCTTACCCTCCCGTGGAGGGCGCGATGGTATGTGCCTCCGCGCGCGCCGTGCCCTGCTCCCTCCCCCCTTGTAGGGGAGGGATGGGGAGGGGATCGCGACGCCCTCCCGATCGCCAACCGAAATCGGCTCTTGCCGATTTCGGCAGATATATTTTGGGCCAAGTCGGAAACATCCAACTTAGCCGGGTCGACCTCCCCCTTTCCGGGGGAGGTGTGCCGAGCCAGCCGTCAAGCATGTGCGATATCCTGCGCTGTTCGGCCGCGTGGCGCGCGAGGGGAGGGTGAATGCCTCAGTCTTTGCGGAACCAGTAGAACAGGATCTGGTTGTCCGGTCGCTGGACCACATGCACCTTCTTGGAGACGCCCCAGACCAGCGCCTGCTGATGCAGCGGGATATAGGCCACGTCCTCGTGCGCGATCCGAAATGCCTGGGCGATCAGCTCGTCGCGCTTGGTCTTGTCGGCTTCCACCAGGATCTTGTCACGCAGCTCCTCGATCTTGGGATTGCAGTAATTGCCGAAATTGAACTGGCCGCCTTTGCCCTTCTCGTCCCGGCAGCCGATGATGTTCGCCAGCACGTTCCAGGAATCGAGCGACCCGGGAGTCCACCCGAGCAGATAGAACGAAGTGTCGTATCCGCCCGAGGCCAGCACCTTGGCGAAATATTTGGCCTTGGGCTGCGCCAATAGATCGATCTTCACGCCGACGCGCGCCAGCATCGCGACCACGGCTTGGCAGATCGCTTCGTCGTTGACGTAGCGGTCGTTCGGGCAGTCCATCGTCACCTCGAGGCCGCTGGCATAGCCGGCCTCGGCGAGCAGCTTCTTCGCCGCTTCCGGATCATAGGGCCAGCGTTTGAACTCGCCGGATCGGGAGAACAGCAGCGGCGAGATCATCAGCGCCGAGGGCGTGCCCAGCCCGCGCATGACCCGCGATTTGATCGCCTCGATATCGACCGCCTGATAGAAGGCCTTGCGCACGCGCACGTCCTTGAATGGATTCTTGCCCTTCACGCTGGACGCCTTGAGCTCGTCCCGCGTCTGGTCGAACCCCAGAAAAATCGTGCGGAGCTCCGGCCTGGTCAGCACCTGCGTGCCGGGATTGGCATTGACTCGCGGAATGTCCTGCAGCGGCACGGGATCGACCCAATCGACGTCGCCGGACAGCAGCGCCGCGACCCGGGTCGCGTCATTGGAAATCGTGGTGAAGATCACCTCGTCGAAATTGTGCTCGGGCTTGCCCCACCAATTTGGGTAGGGCTTGAACACGGTGCGCACGCCGGCTTGATGCTCGGTGATGATGAACGGGCCGGTGCCGTTCTCGTGCAGCGCCGCGTAGCTCATCTGCTGGCCGGTCGCGGGCTGCGGCATGGCCGAATTGTTCGCTTCCGACCATTTCTTCGACATGATGTACCAGGTATCCCATTCGTAATGCAGAATGGGATTGGGCTGGGAGAGCACGAAATCGACGGTGTGATCGTCGACCTTGACCGCCTTGGCGTCGGCGGGCAGCCGCGTCTTGATATCGGAGCCGTTGGCGCGGGCCCGTTCGGCCGAGAACACCACGTCGTCCGCGGTGAAATCCTCGCCGTTGTGGAACTTGACGCCCTTGCGCAGATAGAACCGCCATCGCGTCGGTTCGACCACTTCCCAGCGCTCAGCGAGACCCGGAACGATCTCGAGGTTCTTGTCGCGCTTGGTCAATCCCTCGTAGACGTTGCCCAGCACCCCGAGCGTGAAGGTCTCGTTGAGGCTGTAGGAATCCAGCGATTTGAGATCGCCCTGGAAGCCGAAACGGAATGTTGCGGCGGACGCCTCGCAGACCATCGGCATCGCGATGGCAAGCGCGAGAAACGCAGTCCTCAATTTCATTGCTACCTCTCGACCTTGCCGCCGATCAGCGCGGCGGCTGCTCGCTCGGCCCGGAGCTTAAGCTTGATCGGCGCGACGGGTCCAGAGCGTTTCCCGGGCAGGCAAACGGCAAACCCCGCGGCGGCTGCCGCGCCGGGCCCGATTTCGCCGCCACGCCCGCGGCGGTCAGTAAACCATCCCGGTGAACGGCGGGACGTAGGCCTGCAGCATCACCAAGATGCCGACCAGACAGGCGAGCGCGATCGAGTGCCAGAATACGAACCTCAGGATCGTGCCCTCGTGGCCGAACCAATTGGTGGCGGTCGAGGCGACGACGATCGATTGCGCGTCGATCATCTTACCCATGACGCCGCCCGAGGAATTGGCGGCGCCCATGAGAACCGGACTGAGCCCGAGCTGCTCGGAGGTGATCTTCTGCAGGTTGCCGAACAGCACGTTGGAGGCGGTGTCCGAGCCGGTGAGCGCGACGCCGAGCCAGCCGAGCAGGGTTCCGAAGAACGGATAGAGAATGCCCGTGGTGGCGAACGCGAGCCCGAGCGTCGCATCGACCCCCGACAGCCGGGTGAGCGTCCCGATCGCCAGCATGGCCGAGATGGTGATGAGTGAATAGGCGCACACTTTGATGGTCTTGCCGTATTCCACCGCGAGCTTGGCCGGCGAGAATCCCATCAGGAAGCCGGAAATGATCGCGGCGATCAGCATGCCGGTCCCGGTGAACGACAGATACGTGAACGCGAAGGTCGCGCGTTCCGGAGTCGGCTGGGACACCACCGGCGCCACCTTGTTGATCATCTTGTCGAGGCCGGGGACGTCGTAATTCCAGCTGAAGATCGGATTCACCAGCGCCTTGAACCAACCGGTGCCCCAGACCAGCAGCACGACGCAGACGATGATCCACGGCATCAGTCCCAGCCAGATCTGGCGGGTGCTCGGCTCGGGTCCGGCAGCGCGAGGCGGCGGCATCGTCGCGGCGGAATCATCATGGCTGCGCAGGGCCGGGGAGGTCCACAGCGTCTTGGGATGCCAGATCTCCAGGAAGCCGATCAGGCAGGCCATGGAGACCAGCGAGGCGCCGACGTCGACGATCCAGGGATTGATGTAGTTCGAGATCAAAAATTGCGGGATGGCGAAGGACACGCCGCAGACGAGGATCGCCGGCCAGATCTCGATCATGCCGCGGAAGCCGGCAAAGGCCCAGATCAGCCAGAACGGCACGATCAGCGAGAAGAACGGCAATTGCCGCCCCACCATGGCGCCGAGCACGTAGGGGTCGAGCCCGGTCACGCTGGCGAGGCCGACGATCGGCGTTCCCAGCGCCCCGTAGGCGACCGGCGCGGTATTGGCGATCAGGGAGAGACCGGAGGCGGCCAGCGGCGAGAAGCCGAGCCCGATGAGGATGGCGCCGGTCACCGCGACCGGAGTGCCGAAGCCCGAGGCGCCCTCGAAGAAGGCGCCGAACGAAAATGCGATCAGGAGCAACTGCAGACGGCGGTCCTTCGTGACGCCGCCGATCGTCTGCTGCAGGGTCTCGAACGCGCCCTTCTCCACGGTCAGCCGATACATGAAGATGACGTTGAGCACGATCCAGCCGATCGGAAAGAAGCCGATCACCGCGCCCAAAATGCTGGCGCGGATCGCCAGCCCCGCCGGCATCGTGAACAAAATGACGGCGACGAGAATCGCCACCAGGAGGGCGATCAAGGCGGCAACATGCGCCTTCACCTTGCCCGAGGCGATCAGAACCAGCAGCGTCACGACCGGCAGCGCTGCCACGAGTGTCGATAACGCCGCGTTGCCGAGCGGATTATAGACTTGGTTCCACATGAGCTTTCCCCCTGGGCTATCTGTCGAAGCGGGAGCACGCCCCCAACCTCTCGGAAGGGTTGGGGGCGCGCAAACGGCAGCGCTGAGAATGTCGCTTGGGATCTGCGTCGATGCCGGCCATACCCCGTCCCGTTTCAGCCCGCTCGCATGCTAAGGGCGATTCCCTTCCCCGGACAAGAATCTACCTCTTGATCGACATCGCGACCCTCGATTGCTAGCGTGGGCGCCGACCCATGCTGGAGCGCGGCCGGGCCGTGGCCGCAGCCCCACCTCCTAGGCGCTCCCGGCACCGGTCTTCCGAGGAGCCGCCCAGATGCCGATCATCAATCGCATCGCCGCCATGCAGGACGAGATCGCCGGCTGGCGCCATGATTTCCATGCGCATCCGGAGCTTCTCTACGAAGTGCACCGCACTGCGGCGAGCGTTGCCGACAAGCTCAAGGCGTTCGGCTGCGACGAGGTGGTGACTGGGCTCGGCAGGACCGGCGTCGTCGGCGTGATCCGCGGGCGCAAGCGGACGCAAGCGGGGCGGACGATCGGCCTGCGCGCCGACATGGATGCGCTGCCGATCGAAGAGGCCACCGACGTTGCGTACAAATCCACGGTGCCCGGCAAGATGCACGCCTGCGGCCATGACGGGCACACGGCGATGCTGTTGGGCGCCAGCAAATATCTCGCCGAGACGCGCAATTTCGCCGGAACCGCGGTGGTGATCTTTCAGCCGGCGGAGGAGGGCGGGGCAGGCGCCAAGGCCATGCTGGAGGACGGCCTCGTCGATCGCTTCGGCATCGACGAGGTGTTCGGGATGCACAACTTTCCCGGGCTTCCGGTTGGGCAATTCGCGATCCGCCCCGGCGCGATGATGGCCGCCGCCGACCGGCTCTATATCAACATCGAGGGCCTCGGCGGTCACGCGGCCAAGCCGCATCTCGCCGTCGATCCGATCCTGGTCGGCGCGCAGATGATCAATCAGATGCAGTCGGTCGTATCCCGCAACGTCGATCCGCTCGATGCCGCGGTCGTTTCGATTTGCATGTTCCAGGCCGGGCACACCGACAATGTGATTCCGCAAACCGCGCGACTGTGCGGCACCGCCCGCAGCCTGACGCCGCAAGTCCGGGATCTGCTCGAGCGGCGGCTTCACGAGATCGTCGAGGCGACCGCCCGCCTCCACGGCGCCACGGCCAAGCTCACCTACAAGCGCGATTACCCGGTGACCAGCAACCACGAGCGGCAGACCGCGTTCGCCGCCTCGGTTGCTGCCGAGATCGCGGGGCGCGAGCGGGTCGATGCCGGAGCGCCGCCCATGATGGGCGCCGAGGATTTTTCCTTCATGCTGCAGGCGCGGCCCGGCGCCTTCATCTTCCTCGGCAACGGCGCTTCCGCCGGACTGCATCACCCGGCTTACGATTTCAACGACGAGGCGATCCCGGTCGGCGCGTCGTACTGGGTCCGGCTGGTGGAGACGGCGTTGCCGGCGTGACGGTCGTAGGATGGGTAGCGCGTAGCGAGCGAAACCCATCGCATGAGCTGCGGCGCGGAGGTTGGATGGTGGAGTATCGGCGCAACTTCGTTCTCGGCGGGAGTTATTTCTTCACGGTAAACTTGGAGAATCGACAGTTGCGCCTTCTCACAGAAGGCATCGATTTATTACGTGACGCGTTATCCGGAAGATTGGGGCGGCGACGTCCAAGACGAGGCAGGTAATTTCGGCGAGAGCTGATGGGTTTCGCTGACGCTCAACCCACCCTACGAAATCTCAACGCTCAACCCACCCTACGAAATCTCACGAAATCCGATCCCCGATCACGGCAGCGGTTCGAGCGGTTTGTCGGCGCGCGCAGGCGCCTTGGGGATGAGGGCGCGCCGCGGAATGAATTCGGCAATGCGCGCCTCGATCCGGCGCCAGTAGGCGAAATCGTTGATACGCGAGCTCTCGAGCACGGCAATGACCAGCGCCGAGAGGAACGGCAGGCTCTGCAGCACCAGCACCGCGGCGAAGATGTAGATCTCGCGGATCTGCTGGCGATTGGTGAGGAACAGGATCGCCGCGCCGACCAGCAATGCGACGCCGAGGATTGTTTCCCAGAACGCCTGAAACTCCCGGCCCTTGCTCTTGCCGGCGCCCTTTGCGGTGCGCACGAACGGCAGGCTTTGCTTGATCAGGCCGTCGCCGACCGCGCGCGCGACCGTCCATTGCACCGACATCGCCGCGAACATGGCGCCGATCGCGTGGCCCAGCGAGATTGCGACCCGCAGACGGTAGACTGCGACGAAGTGCACGATCGAAACCACGAACGCCGCAATGATCGGCAACGTCAGGATCTTGTCGGGGATCGCGATGCCCACGAAGGCGACGACCGGCACCCATAACAGGTTGAGCAGCGCGACCGCGACCCCGACGGTCTCGGCGCCGAGCCAATTGAGCCAGCCCACGGCGAATTCGCGTTTCTGGTCGCGGGACAGCAGGCGCGCACCCGGCAAGAACTGGCGCCAGTGCTTCTTGATGATCTGCGCGCCGCCCGAGGCCCACCGGTAGCGCTGTTTCTTGAACGCCTCGAAGGTATTGGGTAGCAGGCCCCAGCCGTAGCGGCGGTTGGTGTAGAGCGCGCGCCAGCCGTGCTCGAGGACGGAAAGCCCGAGGTCGGTGTCCTCGACGATGGTGTCGCTCGACCAGCCGCCCGCCGCCTCGATCGCGGTGCGGCGGAGGAGGCACATCGTGCCGTGCACGATGATGGCGTTGTTCTCGTTGCGCTGGACCATGCCGATATCGAAAAAGCCGGCATATTCGCCGTTCATCACGTGGTGCATCAGGCTGCGGTCGCCGTCGCGGTGGTCCTGCGGCGCCTGGATCAGTCCGACGGTCGGATCGGCGAATACCGGAACCAGATCCTTGAGCCAGTCCGGATGCACGGCGTAATCGGCGTCCAGCACGCCGATGATTGCCGCGTCGGCGGCGGTGTGGACCCCGGCCAAGCGCAGCGCGCCGGCCTTGAAGCCGGGCAGGGTCTCGGCATTGACGAATTTGAAGCGTTCCCCGAGCCCGCGGCAATGGTCCTCGACCGGACGCCACAACGCCGGATCGGGCGTGTTGTTGACGACGAGAACGCACTCGAAGTTCGGATAGTTCAGCCGCGCGACTGCGTCGAGGGTGAGTTTCAGCATTTCCGGCGGTTCGTTGCAGGCCGGGATATGGATCGAGACTTTCGGCGCAAAGTCCTCCGGTGCCGCGGGAGCGGCCGTAATCAGCCGGCTCGGCCTGCGACCGAAGGCGATCGCCGCGATCTCTTCGACCCGGGCGAGCGCAATCACCACGAGCGGCCCCAGCAGCAGCAAACCAAAGCCGAGCGCGAATGCGGCGCCCGGCACGAAATAATGGCCGTTCCAATAGGCGAAGATCGTGGCGATCCACGCGCCGATGCCGTGGACGGCGCCGGCAAGGAGCAGCGCCTGGGGGATGGTCACCGCGGTCAGGGCCAAGATCGGAAGCGACAGCAGAAAGCCGGTCAGGACCGCGATGGCTGCGACCTTCCAGTGGTCGGGATCGACGATCGGCCCGCTCCAGGCGAATTTCGGGTGGCGCGCGGCGTCGAGCAGGCCCCAATAGGGCCCGACGCTGCCTTCGAATACTTTCCAGGGCTGATCGACGGCTTCGACGATGTTGTAATCGATGCCGAGCGCCTCCGCGTGCGAGACGAAGTCCCGTACGACGATCGCCTGTTGCATCCGGCCCGGATTGCCGTTCTTCAAGTTGTAGCCGGCGCTCGGCCAACCGAACTCGGCGATGACGATGCGCTTGCCGGGAAATACCGAACGCAGCTTGTAATAAATGAGGATTGCCTGATCGACCGTCTGCTCCTCGGAGAAGCCTTCCCAGTACGGCAGGATGTGCGCCGCAATGAAATCGACCGCCGATGCCAGCTCCGGATGCTCGATCCAGACGTGCCAGATTTCGCCTGTGGTGACGGGTACTTGGACCTCATGCTTCGCGTGCTGGATCAGCTTGATCAGCTGGTCGATCGTCCGCTCGCCGCGGTAGATGGTCTCGTTGCCTACCACCAACCCGTTGACGTTGCGGTTCTTGTGGGCAAGCTCGACCGCCGAGCGCATCTCCCGCGCATTGCGGTTCTCGTCCTTGTCGATCCACGCCCCAACCGTGACCTTGAGGTCGAATTCGTCGGCGATCGCGGGCACGAGCTCGACGCCGCCGGTCGAGGCATAGGTGCGGATCGCCTTGGTGTAGGGCGCGATGGTTTTCAGGTCCGCCCGGATCTGCTCGGCGGTCGCGCGATGGCCGCGGTCGGGATGCTCGGAATCGGCAAAGGGGGCATAGGAAACGCTGGCGAGCGGCCCAGATACGTCGGGCGCGGCCATGTGGTCCCTAGACAAAGCCCAGATGGCGACGTGCACGAGCGAGACGAGCGCAACGACGGCGGCGACGAAGCGCATGGACGCGACCAGTTGGGGCTGAATGCCGAGACCCGAACCCGTCCCCTGGGCTCGACCGCGGCCATGCTGAAAAACAGCGGACCTCGGGTTGGCGGTCTATGAACTAACGGGTGGCGGTGACCATTTCAAGACACCGGCGAGCCACCGCAGCAAAAAACGTTTCTATTGATTGGAAGTTCCCTGCGCGGCGCCCGCGGGCGGCGCGGCCGACGCGGTGGCAGGCGGCATGCTCGGGTTGATCCAGCAGGCGTGGACACGGGAACTGAGGCTCTCGGGCGCCTTGGGATCGATGTTTCCTTGCCGCACGACGCACCGGAACGTGGCCTGGATGTGCCCGGCCGGGCAACCGAACCGGTCGTAGAGATCGAGATGGCGGAACGCCGTGTCGAGGTCGTCGCGCCAGAGCAGGTTGACCACTCGTCGGCCGAGCCAGACGCATTCCGGGTTTCCGGCGCCACCGGAGAGGACGCGGGCAGCCTCGGCGAACTCGTCGATCTTCTTTTTCTCCTCCTTGGCCGCGTCATTCTGCTGTGGCGCGGGCTTCTGGCCTTGATCCTGGGGCTTCTGCTCGCCGGCCGGCTGAGCGGCTGCGAACGAGACGGCAGAACTTATGACCGCGGCTGTAACAGCCGCGGTGAAGATACGCACGAGCGAGGCGGACATGGCGGGCCGGATGGCGTGATCCCGAAGGACCAGATGAAGCTCGACGAACTCCAACACCGGAATAGGTCAGCATTGCGGCGTATTCGCTAGCGTCGGATGCATTGGCATGGCCGAACCGCGGGCTTTTGTCCAGCGTCCTTCGCTTCCATGCTTACCGCGAAGCGCCGCCCTTGGCACTCGGCCCGCGGCAGGGTAAGTCAGCCGGCGCGTCCCATGTCCACGAGTAGCGATTCCTCCCTGGAAAATGCGCCTTGCCGTAGGTCTTTTTCTCCCCGTCGCGGCGGCGATCCTTGGCTGCTGGTGGTGGCTGGGCGCGCCCGTCGCCATGCCGCCATCGCCGCTCGAGGCGGGCGAGAAGCTTTCTTGCGTCTCCTACACCCCGTTTCGCGGTAGCGAGACCCCGCTCGATCTTACGACCCGGATCGACGCGAGCGAAATCGAGGAGGATCTCGCTCGCCTCGCGCGGCTCTCCGGCTGCGTGCGAACCTATTCCACGGATTTCGGGCTCGACCGGGTTGCCGAGATTGCCCAGCACCACGGCATGCAGGTGATCCAAGGGGCCTGGATCGGCTGGGATCCGGAGCGCAACCGGCGCGAGGTCGAAACGGCGGTCGCGCTCGCCCAGCGCTTCCCGGGGACGATCCGCGCCGTCGTCGTCGGCAACGAAACCCTGCTGCGCGGCGAGATCGCTCCGGCCGAGCTCGCCAACCTGATCCGCAGCGTCAATGCTCGGATTTCAGTGCCCGTCACTTATGCGGATGTCTGGGAATTTTGGTTGCGCTATCCCGAGGTCCAGGCGGCCGTGGATTTCGTCACCATCCACATCCTGCCCTATTGGGAAGATTTTCCGGTCCCGGCCTTCGAGGCGGCCGCACATGTCGAGAGCATCCGCCAAAAGCTCAAGGCCGCCTTTCCGGACAAGGAGATTTTGATCGGCGAAGTCGGCTGGCCGAGCGCCGGGCGCATGCGCGACGGCGCGTTGCCGTCTCCCGCCAACCAGGCGCGGGTGGTCCAGGACGTACTCGCGGCCGCAAAGCGCGAGCATTACCGCGTCAGCGTCATCGAGGCGTTCGACCAGCCCTGGAAGGAGCAGCTCGAGGGCACGGTGGGCGGCCACTGGGGTCTGCTCGACGGCAAGACCCGCGAATTCAAGTTCGCCTGGGGCGCTGCCGTTTCCGATCATCCCTATTGGCGCTGGCAGGCGGCCGCGGGAATCGCGCTTGCGGGGCTGGTGTTCGGCACGGCTTTCGCAGCGCACCGGCGCGAGCCGCTGGTGAACGAGCCGATGCTCGGGCGCTGGATCGGCGTCGCCGTCACGGGTTTGGCCGGCGGCGTCCTGGTCGGCTGGGTGCTGGCCAATGTGCCGATCGAAAGCCTCGGGATCGGCGGCTGGGCTCGATCCGTGGCGCTGGCGGCACTGGCGATCGCGAGTCCGGTCGCCGGTGCGGCGGCGCTGATGCGCAGGATCGCGCTGCCGAGCTTTGTCCAGGTGATCGGGCCGGCCGCCGCGAGAGTGCCCGATCCGCTCAAGCTCACGATTGGGGCACTGCTCATCGTGCTATGCGTCTTCGCGATCCAATCGGCGCTGGGCCTCGTCTTCGATCCGCGCTACCGCGATTTCCCGTTCGCGCCGATGACCGCGGCCTTGGTGCCCTTCCTGGCGCTGTCGTTCATCGGGCCCCGCCGGTCCGGTCGACGCCCTCCGGCGGAGGCGACCACAGCGGCGCTGCTCGCCGGATCCACGATCTACATCGTGCCCAACGAGAGCTTCGCCAACTGGCAATCGCTCTGGCTGTGCGCGGTATTCGTTGCGCTCGCGCTCACCCTGTGGCGCTTGCGGGACGCGCAAAGCTGAGGATGAGCAGCGCGGCCGCCAAGCCCGTGCGCTTTGGCCGCCTTGAGGATCCTGGCGCAACCTGCGGATTGGGCGACCCCCTCTGCGAACGCGCCGCCATCGCCGGCTACCGCCTGGCCGGGATAATTTGACCGGCGACATTTCTGGGGGTACACAAATTGTCGGATGAAGATTACTTTCGATCCGGAGAAGCGCGACCGCACTCTGGAAGAGCGAGGCCTGGACTTCGCTGATGCGGCCGAAATGTTCGGCGGCACGACCTTCGACCGCATCGACGACCGCAAGGATTATGGCGAGCCACGGATCATCACGGCTCCGCGCGGCGAAGCGCGACACGTCTTTTCAATGAGGAAGGCCAATGACCGAGAAAAAGCGCGTTTCGCGGAGCGACTTGCAAAAGGTTGAAGCGCGCCCGATCACGCCCGGGCAATACGACGAAATCCCCGAGCTGACCGAGGATTGGTTTGAGGGCGCCGAGCTTCACGTCGGCGGCGTGAAGGTACAACGCGGCCGGCCGCGATCGCCGACGCGAAAGGTGTCGCTCAAGCTGCGGCTCGACCCTGACGTGGTGAAAGCATTTCGGGCGAGCGCTCCGGGTTGGCAATCGCGGATGAACGCGGCCCTGCGACAGGCCGCGCGCCTGGACGTCCCCAAGCAGGCGAGCGCGAAGGCCGTGAAGCCGCCGGCTCGGCGGAAGGAGGCGCGGGCCTCGCGCCGCAAGTCGCCGGCCCGCAAACGCGCCTGAAGATGCTTTCGTTGCGCTCGCGCTCACCCTGTGGCGCTTGCGGGACGCGCAAAGCTGAGGATGAGCAGCGCGGCCGCCAGGCCCGAGGCGCCGATGTTGTACAGCACGACGCCGAACGCGGCCGCGACCATGGCGATCGCGAACAGCACGAGCGAGGGGCGGATCAAATTGAGCGCCGCCACGCCGAGGGCGGTCGCTCCGAACACCCAGTTCTTGAACAGGGCGATGGCCGCATTGCGCGAAATGCAGATCCAGGTGGTTGCGCCGTCCTGGCAGGAGAGCGCCACCCACGCCTGCTCGATGACGATGTAGCGCAGATAGAGCGCGTAACCGAGCGACAACAGCCCGATCGCAATCAGCACGTTCCATTGGCGCGCGGTCGGGAAAAACAATCGAGGCATGAACGATCCTAGCGGGCGAGGGGGCCGTTGGCCTTCTTCCAGGCGTCGAGCCCGCCCTGGATGTGCAGCGTGGCGGCAAGGCCCGCCTGGCGCGCGGCTTCGACCGCCATGGCCGAGCGCTCGCCGAACGCGCAGTAGAACACGATGCGTTTGCCGGTTGCCGCCGCAAGCTCGTAGAGCATCCCGCCCGGCCGGATGTTTTCGACCAGATCCGGATAGGGCGCATGGAGCGAGCCCGGGATGCTGCCGTGCTTCTCGCGCTCGCGCCGCTCGCGCAAATCGATCAACGCCACGTCCGCGCGGCCCAAGAGCGCCATCGCCTGCTCGGCGCTCATCGCCCAGCCGCGTTTGGCGATCTCTTCCTGCGCCAGCCCGACCCGCAGGTTGGCCGGAACGGCGACGTCCATCATCTTCGGATTGGGCAAATGCAGGCTGTTCATCAGGTCGACGTACTCGTCGACCGATTTCACCTTGAGCCGCGGATTGAAGGCCTTCTCCTCGCCGATGGTGCTCATGGTATCGCCTTTGTAATCGTGGGCGGGGAACACCAGGGTCTCATCCGGCAATTTGAGCAGGCGGCCGAAAATCGATTCGTACTGGGCTCTGGCGTCGCCGTTCTGGAAATCGGTGCGTCCGGTGCCGCGGATCAGCAGGGTATCGCCGGTGAACACCCGGTCTCCCATCAGGAAGCTGTAGGAATCGTCGGTATGGCCCGGCGTGTAGAGCACGTCGAGGCTCACGCCCTCGACATGGAGCTGATCGCCGTCGGCGACCCGCATCGAGACCACGTCGACCTTGCTCTGCTCGCCCATGACGGTGATGCAATGGGTGCGGTCGCGCAACGCGCCGAGCCCGGTGACGTGGTCGGCGTGCAGATGGGTGTCGACCGCCTTGACGAGTCTGAGATCGAGCTCGTTGACGAGCTGGATATAGCGGTCGACCTTTTCGAGCACGGGGTCGAGGATCAGCGCCTCGCCGCCGCGGCGGCTGGCGATGAGATAGCTGTAGGTCGAGGACACGCTGTCGAACAGCTGGCGGAAGATCATGGCACGCTCCGGACCTTCGGAGGTTCGTACCAGAGCCTGCGTAATGCAAGTCCAACGTGCCCGCTTTCGGCACCGCGGGTTTGCATCTGGACGATGAGGCGGCCCGGGACTTTCGAGCCGCGCTCTCGTGCAACGTTACCCCAAGAGAGCGGCCGGGCGGGCCCGCGATGGCGGTGGACGCCTCGCGGGCCCGTCTTCGGGGCTCACGAACGCTTCAGCGGCGCCGACCGCCGCGAGGCCGTGGGGTGCCGGCGCCCCGTGAGCCATTGCCAGCCAGCCGACCATCTCTGGTTACCGCCACCGCATCCTGCGGCCGATCGTCGAACCGGCCATCGAACGGCATGGAGAAGGATTCGATCGTCAGCTCTACCCGGGTCACCGTCGCCCGCAGAAACCCGGGATTGGCCTGGTCGTAGCCCTCGATCTTCAGGTCCAGTTCCCGGTCCTGCTCGGACGGAGTTTGCGCGCCTTTTTCCGGCGGATCGCCGTTATCACCCTTCTGAAGCTTGTGGACCAGTCTCGCGTCGTTGGCATATCCGCCTCGGCCATCGACGATGTAGGGGATCTGACGGCCGTCCAAGGCGCGGGTGAACCTCTGGTAATCGTGGACATGGCCCGAAACAACGGCGTGGGGCTTGACACCGGTGGTCCGCATCGCCTCGTCCAGCGCCGCAGCGATATCCGGCGAGCCGCCATGGGTCCTGTCGAGCGAATAGGGCGGATGGTGGACCGCAACCACGATGAAACAATCGCTCTTAGCCGCCGTGTGGAGTTGATCCTCGAGCCACCGGTGCTGCTCGTAGGTTCCGCGAGCGTCCAGGGTACCTTCCACATTGGAGTAGAGCCCGATGATGGTGATCAGCGGCGCTTCCAGAGTCCAATACACGTACGGCTGGGTCATGGTCGGCCGATACGGGCTGATGTGACGGGCCTGGACCGAGCAGAAGTTCTCCATGAATCCGTAGAGCGAGGGCTCGGTGTCGGGTTCGTCTCCTGGCCTTACCCTGGTATCGCCGTCGTGGTTGCCCGCAATGGCGAATATGGGTGAGGGGTAATATTGGTAGGGTTCGTAAAACTGCGAAGGGTACAATTCGCTCTGTCCGTTGAAATAGACGACGTCGCCGAGATTATACAAGAATGCCGGCCGTTTGGCGTCCGTCGCCGACTTCACTTGCTGTTCCATCGCCTCAGCAATGGCGACTTGGCTGTTGTCGCCGTGAATGCTGCCGGTATCGCCGGAAAGATGAAATACCAATCTGCCTTCTGCTTCCGCACGGTCGGCATCTTCGGGTAACACCGCCCGAAGCGGCAACGTCAAATTGACGTTGTTGGTCAACGGCGGCTTTTCGAAGTGCGGATACTCCTTTGGATAGGCGATCGGCTCGAGGAACGGGCGGCGCTGTTTCGAGAAACGCGGCGCCCCCGAGGAAGGGTTCGGGACCAAGGTTCTCATGTTTAACCCCTGCGGTTTGCGATGTGATAGATATCGGCGCGGAGCACGCGCGCGTGCCGAACCGAGACGTCATGCAAGGCTTGTCGAATCACGCAGCGGCGCGGAGTTCGCAGCGTGAGCTCCGCGAACAACAGCACGAGGGGTGCTCGCGCCCCCGAAGCCTCGACCTTACGTTACTACCACCTATGATTGAGATCGACAAGCACCCGGGACGACGATGGTGACCTGCCGCCGGCCTCCGGTCAGGACTTGCCTGACCATCGCGCTCGCGGCGGGCGAGGGCACGCGCATGCGCTCCTCGCGCCCCAAGGTGTTGCACGCGATCGCCGGCCGATCGCTGCTGGCGCACGTGCTTGCCGCCGTTGATTCCGGGCCCGGCGCGGCGACGGCCGTCGTGATCGGTCCGGATCAGGCGGCGGTCGCAACCGAGATCGGCCGGCTCGCGCCGACGGCGGGAATCTTCGTGCAAACCGAGCGCCGCGGAACGGCGCACGCCGTGCTCGCCGCTCGCGAGACGATCGCCAAAGGGTTCGACGATATTCTCGTGGTCTTCACCGACACCCCGTTGGTTCGCGGCGAGACCCTCGAGCGCCTGCGCGGCGCGATCGCCGAGGGCGCGGCCGTTGCCGCGCTCGGCTTTCGCGCGGCGGATCCGGCCGGCTACGGTCGGCTATTGGTCGCATCCGGAACGCTGGTCGCCATTCGCGAGGACCAGGATGCGAGCCCACGGGAACGCGAGATTGCATTGTGCAATGCCGGACTGATGGCGCTCGACGGCAAGCTTGCGTTGCGGATTCTCGAGACCATCGATGACCGGAATGCCAAGCGCGAGTATTACTTGAGCGACGCGGTCAAGATCGCCCGCGAGATGGGGCTGAAGACCGTCGCGCTGGAAGCCGAGGAGGACGAGGTGCGCGGAATCAACACGCGGGCGCAGCTCGCAGAGGCCGAGGCCGCACTGCAGCAACGGCTGCGCGCGGCCGCGCTCGAGGCCGGAGTGAGCATGGCGGCCCCCGAAACGGTGTTCCTCGCCGCCGACACAATTCTCGGCCGCGATGTGGTCATCGAGCCTCACGTGGTGTTCGGCCCGGGCGTCGTGGTCGAGGACGAAGCCGTCATCCATGCATTTTCGCATCTCGAGGGCGCCCATGTGGGCAAGGGCGCGTCGGTCGGACCGTTCGCGCGGCTGCGGCCGGGCACTCGGATTGGGGCCAAGGCGAAGATCGGCAATTTCGTCGAGGTCAAGGCGTCGGAGATCGAGGCGGGCGCGAAGGCGAACCACCTCGCATATCTCGGCGACACGCGGGTGGGCGAGGGCGCCAACATCGGCGCCGGCACCATCACCTGCAACTATGACGGCATCGCCAAGCACCGCACCGACATCGGCAAGGGCGCCTTCATCGGCTCGAATTCGGCCCTGGTGGCGCCGGTAACGATCGGGGATGAGGCCTATATCGGCTCGGGCTCCGTGATCACCCGGGACGTGCCGGCCGGAGCGCTGGCGCTCGCGCGCGGCAAGCAGGTCGTCAAGGAGGGCTGGACCGCGCGGATGCGCAAGCTCGGCTCGCTGCTCAAGAAGCGGCGGAGCGATTGAGCCTCGGTGACGTTGACATCGGCGTTAAGGTTAAGGCTGACACACGCCGACACGCGTTGTGATTTCCCGGCCGGCATTAGCGCCATCTAAACGTCGGCCGGGGCATGAATCCGGGCAAGTTCCAGCGGAGATGATCGCTGAATGTGCGGGATCGTCGGGATCTTGGGGCGCGAGCCGGTCGCCGGGCACCTCCTCGATGCGCTCAAGCGCCTCGAGTACCGCGGCTATGACTCGGCCGGGGTGGCGACGCTGGAGGCCGGTCGACTCAAGCGGTGCCGCGCCGAGGGCAAGCTGCAGAATCTCGAGGCGCGGCTTGCCCGCGAGGGGCTGAAGGGACGCATCGGCATCGCCCACACCCGATGGGCGACGCATGGCCGCCCGAACGAGACCAATGCCCATCCGCATGCGACCGATACCGTCGCCGTCGTCCACAACGGCATCATCGAGAATTTCCGCGAGCTGCGCGAGGAGCTTGCCGCGAAGGGCGCGCAGTTCAAGACCGACACCGATACCGAGGTCGTCGCCCACCTGGTGAGCGAGGAAATGAAGCGGGGCCGCGGGCCGCTCGAGGCGGTCGCCGCGGCGCTGCCACGGCTGCGCGGCGCCTTCGCGCTCGCGTTCCTGTTCGACGGCGAGGAGGACCTTTTGGTCGGCGCCCGCAAGGGCCCGCCGCTCGCGGTGGGCTACGGCAAGGGCGAGATGTATCTCGGCTCGGACGCGATCGCGCTGGCGCCGTTCACGGATGCCATCAGCTATCTGGAGGACGGCGACTGGGCGGCGGTACGGCGCAACGGCGTCGAGATCCGCGACGCCTCCGGCCGCGCGGTGAAGCGGCCGGTGCTCAAATCCGCGGCCTCGGCGTTCCTGCTCGACAAGGGCAATTATCGCCATTTCATGGCCAAGGAGATCCACGAGCAGCCGGAGGTCGTCGGGCACACGCTGGCGCACTACCTCGACATGGGCGCCGAGCGCATCGAGCTTCCCGAACCGCTGCCGTTCGACTTCCGCAACATCGAGCGGCTGTCGATCTCGGCGTGCGGCACCGCGTATTACGCCGGGCTCATCGCCAAATATTGGTTCGAGCGCTTTGCGCATCTGCCGGCGGACGTCGATGTCGCCTCGGAGTTTCGCTACCGCGCGCCGCCGCTTCGCCCCGGCGATCTCGCCCTCTTCGTCTCCCAGTCCGGGGAGACCGCCGACACGCTGGCTTCGCTGCGCCACGCGCGCGAGCAGCGCCAGCACGTGGTTTCGGTGCTCAACGTGCCGGGCTCGACCATGGCGCGCGAAAGCGACGTGGTGATGCCGACGCTGGCAGGCCCGGAAATCGGCGTCGCCTCGACCAAGGCGTTCACCTGTCAGCTCGCGGCGCTCGCCTGTCTCGCCATCGCGGCCGGCCGGGCGCGCGACGTGCTCTCTCCCGAGGACGAGCAAAAGCTCGCCCAGGCGCTGATCCGGGTCCCGGGACACATGATCCAGGCGCTGGCGCTCGAGCCGCAGATCGAGCTTCTCGCCCGCGAGCTCGCCAAGAGCCGCGACGCGCTCTATCTCGGGCGCGGCACCAGCTTTCCGGTCGCGCTCGAAGGCGCGCTGAAGCTCAAGGAAATCTCCTACATTCACGCCGAAGGCTATGCGGCCGGCGAGCTCAAGCACGGGCCGATCGCGCTGATCGACGAGACCTTGCCGGTCGTGGTGATCGCGCCATACGACAGGGTGTTCGAAAAGACGGCCTCCAACATGCAGGAGGTCGCGGCCCGGGGTGGAAAAATCATCCTCGTCACCGATCCCAAGGGCGCGCAGGAAGCCGGGATCGAGACGTTGGCGACGCTGATCCTGCCGGAAATGGCCTCGACGGTGACGCCCCTGGTCTATGCCATCCCGGTGCAGCTCATCGCCTACCACACGGCGGTCGTCATGGGCACCGACGTCGACCAGCCCCGCAACCTTGCCAAATCCGTGACCGTGGAATAAGCGGCCCCTAGTGGCGGGCCGTTCAGGCCCTATTTAAGCGGGGCCTGCGCCCGGCGGCCGTGCCAAAATCTCCCACCTCCCCTGGAGGAGGAGGTCGGCGAAGCGTGGTCAGACGCGAGCCGGGTGGGGGTGAAACTGACTCGCCCATCCCGATGCCTCGCATTTCGCTCGGCATCGACCCTCCCCCTGCAGGGTAGGGTGAAGAACGCGAGACGCTCGCCGACCAATCGTCGATCGGGATTTGAAATGACCAACGATTCGGAGCTCAAGGACGTCGAGGAAGCGCTTGCGCCGGCGCATCCGGGCGAGGCGCCTGCGTCCCACGGTCTTGCCGGCCGCATCCGCAATTATTTCCTGACCGGGCTCGTCGTTGCCGGGCCGGTCGCGATCACGATCTATCTGACGTGGTCGTTCGTGACCTGGGTCGACGATCTGGTGCGGCCGTTGTTTCCGGTGGCGTTGCGGCCGGAGACCTATCTGCCGGTGAAAATTCCCGGGCTCGGCCTCATCATCGCGTTCGTGGCGCTCACCCTGCTCGGGTTCTTCACTGCCAATTTCGTGGGGCGCAAGTTCGTCGAGCTCGGCGAGAACCTGCTCGGGCGCATGCCGGTGGTCCGTCCGGTCTACCGCGGCCTGAAACAGGTGTTCGAGACGCTGTTCTCAAAATCGGCGTCGACCTTCCGCACCGTCGGGCTCGTGGAATTTCCCTCACCGGGCATGTGGTCGCTGGTATTTTTGTCGACCCCGCCTGGCTCCGATATCACCGCGCGGCTGCCGACCCCGGAGGAGCACGTCTCGGTGTTCATGCCGTGCACGCCCAATCCGACCACCGGGTTCTTCTTCTATGTGCCGCGCCGGGAGGTCATCGAGCTCGACATTACGGTGGAAGCGGCCGCGAAGCTGATCATGACCGC
>DASWCW010000025.1:0-3010 GCA_036395835.1 Xanthobacteraceae bacterium | reverse complement strand
CTCGAGGCGCTGGCGGAGATCGCGCCGGTGTTCGCCGTCCGCGGCAATACCGATCGGGGAGCGTGGGCCAACAAACTGCCGGCACGAGCTATCGTGCAGTTCGAGCAACATTCGGTTTATGTCCTGCACGATCTCGGCGAGCTCGATCTCGATCCGGCGTCGGCAGGTTTTCACGCGGTCGTCTGCGGGCATTCGCATCGGCCCAAGATCGAGCTTAGGAATGGCGTGATCTATTTCAATCCCGGAAGCGCAGGGCCGCGGCGTTTCGATTTGCCGGTATCCGTAGGCAGGCTGATGGCTTCAGATGGCACGCTGCAGGCCGACATCATCGATTTGGGGCCGCGCCTACAAAAAGGGAGCGTGGGCAAAGGCGCGTAGCGCCGTGCCCGCGTGAAGCAGACGGCACACGACCGATCTGGCAGGTGCGTTTCGCTATGCCAGTCCTACCGCCCCGCCGCTGGCAATTCGGTTCTGCCGTCATTACATGCAGGAGACAGCCCACGCAGAAAACGAGACAAACCAAGGAGATGCCGCCATGGCGGTTCGCCCACAAACCAAGACCATCACCAAGAGGGCCGATCCGGAAGAATCCCCGCCGGAGCAGTTCGGGCAGAAAAAGCGGCCGGAAAAAGGGCCATTCCGCCTCCAGGTGGACCGGCAAACGAAAGATTCCTTTGCGACATTTGAAGACGCCGAGGCGGTGGGATTGGCGATCAAGAAACGCCACCCGATCGTTCAGGTGACGGTGTACGATACGGTGAAAAGCGAAAACAAGATCATCGAGCTGCCGGCATCAAAAGAGTCGTGACGCTTCAGCTCTTCACGCCGCAGCCCTTCACGCCACCGGCCGCGATGCACGCGACCATGTGGCCATTGCGGGCGCCTCGACGGCGCTAATCGATCTTGCCGACGTCCCCGGAGAATTCCATCGCGCAATAGGGGCCGCCGTGGAAACGCACCGCGATCGGATCGGGTGTTTTGCCGCGGGCGCGAATCTCGGCTGCGAAAGCCTCGGCATCATCCTGTGGCGCGTAGCCGATCCGGCGCAATGCGGCGTCGAACCAGCGCCGCTCGCGGTTGTTCGATACGCCGTAGACGATCAGGAAATGATACTCGGCCGCCTCGATGCAGCGGCGGACGAGCTCGACGGTATCGCGCGGGCTGATCCAGGTCGCGAGCTGCCGCTCGTCCTGTGGCTTCACCTGGAATGAGCCGATGCGCATGCACGCGACGCTCATCCCGTGCTTGTCCGCATAGAGCCGGCCGAGCGCCTCGCCGAACGCCTTGCTGGCGCCGTAGCGGGTGTCCGGCCGCGGCATCACGGTCTCGTCGAGCCGTTTATCGCGCGGATGAAAGCCGACGACGTGATTGGTGCTGGCGAACACGATCCGCCGCGCCCCGCGCCGCCGCGCCGCCTCGAACACGTTGTAGGTCCCTACGATGTTGGCGGGCAGAATTTTTTCCCAGGAGTTCTCCTCCGGAACACCGGCGAGATGCACCACGCAATCGATTCCCTCGAGCGCGGCTTCCATCGCGGCAAGGTCGCCGATGTCGGCGCGCACGACCTCTTCGCCTGCGGCGGGCTCGCCGAGCGGCGCGATGTCGAGGAGACGCAGCAGGCGGTAGCGCTTGGCGAGACCCTCGCGCAGGGTCCGGCCGATCCGACCCGCCGCTCCGGTAATGAGAATGCGATTCATGGTCATGTTTGGTCCTTTCCGCAGGCAATGACGACGACAACTTTACCCGAACCGTCCCAGCCGGAAGCGCGAGATGTCGTGCGAGGTCGCACCCTCGGTCGCGAAGTCGGCGAGGATCTCGCCGATCACCGGCGCGAACTTGAAGCCGTGGCCCGAGCACGGCGAGGCCACGACGATCTGCGGGGCGCCCGGCAGGCGATCGAGCAAGAAATCGCCGTCGGGCGTCATGGTGTAGAGGCAGATCCTGGCCTGCAGCAGCCGGCCGTTCGCGGCCGGCAGGCATTCGGCGAGCACCGGGCGGATCAAGGCCTCATCGGCCGCCGCCGCGGCGCGGTCGCAAGCATCGGGATCGACGCCCTCGTCGGCGTGATGATGCTTGGCGAATTTCACGCCGACGTCGTCGAGCGGGAAACCGTAATGGATGCCGCGCGCGGTTTCGATCATGAATACCGGGAATTTTTCACGCGCAAACGGCGTCGCGTCGCGCGGCTCGAACCAGGCCATGACCTGGCGCGTGACCCGCAGCGGCGCGGCGAGATCGGGCAGCAGCTTGTTGAGCCATGGCCCCGCGGCCACGATCGCGGCGCCGGCCTCGATCGTGCCGCGGTCGGTCACAATTCGTACGCCGCCGCCGCGCGGCTCGATTGTCGTGACGGTCTCATGCGTGCGCAGCTCGGCGCCCGCCGTTTTTGCCAGCTCGAGGTGCGCAAGGATGCCGCGCTCGGCCGCCAGAATGCCGCCGTCCGGCTGCAGGACGCCGACGCAATCGGCCGGGATGCGGAACGCGGAGAACCGCCGCATGAACTCCGGCGCGGCGAGCACCGCATGGGGCAGGTCATGCGTGCGCGCCGCCGCGAGCGTGCCGCTCACGAGCCTGCCGTCGGCCGGGCCGATTTCGGCGATCCCGGTGATCTGCATGAGTCGACATCCGGCGGCATGCTCGAGCTCGCGCCACAGCGCATAGGCGCGGCGCAGCAGCGGCACATACGAGGGATGCTCGTAATAGCCGAGGCGGATGTTATTTCCATAGCAATATCAAGGGGGGTATCTAGGTTAGTCATGGAGGTTAGTCACCGTCTTGTCCTGGTTCTGTTCTGGCGACCGTAGCCTCTCTGCTCAGGGGGGACTTCGGATCATTGCTGATAATGACCGAGCCGGTGCGTCCATCGTAAGTAAGTGTGTATTTCTCCAGGAACTCTCTGCCCAAAATGACTTGATAAGGATCGGTGTTCGTAACAGCAAGAAATCGGTGGGGTTCTTTGTCAACGTTGAGGGAGGGGATGGACATTATAGATGTATGGACCCGCCGTGGT
>DASWCW010000024.1:0-36732 GCA_036395835.1 Xanthobacteraceae bacterium | reverse complement strand
AACTCACGAGGTCCGAGAACTCCGGCCCAGGTATCGAAGATCTGCACCGCATCGACGCCCGCCCGGAACTGCCGCACCAGATACTCGATCGATCCGGCTATCAGCCGATCGATCAGCTTGTCGAAGGTCCCCGGATTCTCTAGCGCCAAGCGTCGCGCAGGTACTTGGCCCTCGGTGCCGCGTCCGGCCACCATGTAGGTGGCAACCGTCCAGGGTGCGCCGCAAAATCCGATCAGCGCCACGGTCGGGGGCAGCGCCGGTTTTACGAGCCGAATGGTCTCGTACACCGGCTCTAGCGCGTCTTGGTCGAGTTCCGCGCGCAATCGCTCGACCGATGCGGAATCGCCGAGAGGTTCAAGCCGCGGCCCCTCGCCGGTGTCGAACTCAACCCGCTGGCCGAGCGCATGCGGGATCACCAGAATGTCCGAGAAGACGATCGCCGCATCGAAGCCGAACCGACGCACCGGCTGCAAGGTCGCCTCGGCCGCAAGCTTGGGCCGGAAACAGAGTTCCAGAAATCCGCCCGCCTGTTTACGCAGCGCCTGATATTCCGGCAAATACCTTCCGGCCTGGCGCATCAGCCAGATCGGTGGGATGGGCTGTGCTCTGCCATCCAGCGCCTCGAGAAGGGGTTTTACCTGCCTGGTCTCGTTCACGCCGTCTTCCTGCAATAAATCTTTTAAGACTCTTGTTCTTTAGCTTTTAGGCGGTTGATTTGACTCACTTCTTTCTTTCAACACTGCATCCAAGCGTTCTGCACATGATCCGACGATCTCCACAGATCGCCCATATTCACTAAGTTATTGCCCGATAACGAGAATAGAGCACCAGCGACGGACTTGAAAGGATTTCACCACCTGCCGGAGCTTTCCCGTTCTGCGTTCTCCCGCTCCCTTGCCCTGTGAAGAGCCGAGCCCATTTCTGGCACGTTGGCAGCCGCACCGCTTGCGCCGCCGCTTCAGGCGTGGCCTCCTCCCCGACTATCCACACGTTTTACCCGGCTTTGCATGTCGAACCGTCCCGGAAGCTATTTCCACCTCCATCTTGTCTCGGACGCTACCGGCGAGACGCTGATCACGGTCGCCCGTGCGGCGGCCGCCCAGTACGTCACCGTAACTCCGATCGAGCACATCTATCCGCTGGTCCGCAGCCAGCGGCAGCTCGACCGGGTCCTGAACGAAGTGGAGGCCGCGCCCGGGATCGTGCTCTACACGTTGCTCGACCGTGAGCTCTTGGAGCGGCTGGAGACGAAATGCCGGGAATTCGGCGTGCCGTATCTGAATATCCTCGGGCCGGTGCTGAGCCTGTTCCAATCCTACCTCGGCACCGAAACGACAGCCCGCATCGGCGCGCAGCACACACTCAATGCCGAATATTTCAAGCGCATCGACGCACTGAATTTTACCATGCTCCACGACGACGGCCAGCACACCGAAGACCTGGAACACGCCGAGGTGGTTCTGGTGGGAGTGTCCCGCACGTCCAAGACACCGACCTCGATCTATCTGGCCAATCGCGGCGTGAAGACTGCCAACGTGCCCCTCGTGCCCGGCGTGCCGGTGGCACTCTCGCTCGAGGCGTTGCAGAGCCCGTTGGTGGTCGGCCTGTTTGCCAGTCCCGAGCGCATCGTCCAGATCCGGCAGAATCGGCTGCTCGGCATAAAAGCTCATCGGGATGATCATCTCTATGTCGATCGGGAGGCCGTTGCCGAAGAAGTAGCGTTTTCGCGGAGACTTTGCGCCAAGCACAACTGGCCGCTGATCGACGTGACCCGGCGCTCGATCGAGGAAACTGCCGCGGCCGTGCTGGCACTCCTTGTCGAGCGCCGGCGCCAGCCCGTGTCCTAAAAACCATGGGATTGTGGCTTCATGGCTCTGCGCTCGTTCTTGCTTCGGGCAGCAGGATTCGGCGCACGATGCTGGAAGCCGCCGGCATACCGGTAGAGCCGATCCCGGCCGAACTCGATGAGCGCGCGCACGAAGCGCAGTCCGCCGATGCCGAGCCGAATGCGATTGCGGCTCTGCTCGCTCGCGAGAAGGCCCGCAAAGTGGCCGTCAAGCTCCCTGGGCGCGTGGTTCTGGGTGCCGATCAGATCCTCGCGCTTGACGGGCGACGGTTCTCCAAGCCGCGGGACCGCGCTGGCGCACGCGAGCAGCTGCTCGCGCTTTCCGGACGCACGCATGAGCTGAATTGCGCGGCAGCGCTGGTGCGCGACAACGCCGTCCTGTTCGAGGCGGTCGATCGCGCTCGTCTGACGATGCGCGCGTTCTCGGCGCCTTTCCTGGAATCCTATCTCGACCTCGCCGGCTCGGCGGTGACCAAGAGCGTCGGCGGGTATCAGGTGGAGGGAGCCGGGATTCAGCTGTTCGAACGGATCGAAGGCGATCATTTCGGCATTCTCGGCCTGCCGTTGCTTGCGCTCCTTGGGTTTTTCCGCCGCGAAGGCTGGCTCGCCGCATGACCGGATCGGCCGAGCTCCGCACGCGCAAGGCCTGCGTCATGGGGCATCGCGTGGCCTATTCCCGCTCTCCGATGATTCACAATTATTGGCTGCGAAGCTTGGGACTGAGCGGTGCTTACGAGCTCATGGACATTGCGCCCGAGGCGTTTCCCGACTTTTTCCGCAACCTTGCCGGCCATGGATACGTCGGGGGCAATGTCACCACGCCGCACAAGGACGCCGCATTTCGGCTGGTCGATCATCGCGAGGGGCCGGCCGAGGCGATCGGCGCGGTCAATACCGTGTGGTATGAAGGCGATCGGCTCGTCGGCGGCAATACCGATTTCCTCGGATTTTTGGCGCATCTCGACCAATCCGCGTCCGGCTGGGACGATCGGGGGCTGGCGCTGGTGATCGGGGCCGGCGGCGCGGCGCGCGCACTTGTCTATGGATTGCTCAACCGTGGCCTCGACGTCGCCGTGGTAAACCGCACGCCGGAAAAAGCGCGGGCGCTCGTCAGGCATTTCGGCGAGAAACCAACCGCCCACCCGCTGTCCGAGATCGAGCGGCTGTTGCCGCAAGCGCGGCTTCTCGCCAATGCCAGCTCGCTCGGAGCAACGGGACAGCCGACCCTGGATATCGATCTTAAAGCGCTCCATCCTGAGGCGGTCGTCTGCGATATCAATTACGTCCCGCTGAAAACCGCGCTGCTGCGCGCGGCCGAGCTGCGCGGCCATCGTGTCGCGGACGGGCTCGGCATGCTGATGCATCAGGCGGTCCCGGGTTTCGCCCGTTGGTTCGGCGCAACCCCGCAGATCACGCCGGAATTGCGTGCCCTGCTGGAGGCCGACATCGGCGCCCAAAAAGCTGCAAATACGGGTGCATGATGTTTGTGCTCGGTCTCACCGGCTCGATCGGGATGGGCAAATCGACGGCGGCGCGGTTCTTTGCCGAGGCCGGCATCCCGGTCCACGATGCGGATGGCGCGGTGCATCGCCTCTACGAGGGCGAGGCGGCCTCCGCGATCGAGGCGGCGTTCCCGGGGACCACGCGGTCCGGCAAGGTCGACCGGACGAAGCTCGCCGCGCGCGTGCTCGAGGATCCGGCGGCGATTCGCCGGCTCGAGGCGATCATTCATCCGCTGGTGCGCGAATCGGAGGTCAAGTTCCTGGCCGAAGCCGCCGGCCGCGGCGAGCCCGTGGTCGTGCTCGATATCCCGCTTTTGTTCGAGACCAGCGCGGAAAAACGCGTCGATGCCGTCGTGGTGGTCTCGGCCGGGCCACAGGCCCAGCGCGACCGTGTGCTTGGCCGCCCGGGCATGACCGAATCGAAGCTCGAGGCCATTCTTGCGAAGCAGCTGCCCGATGTGGAAAAACGCCGGCGCGCGCATTTCGTGGTGGATAGCTCCGGAGGGCTCGATTCCGCCCGGGCCCAGGTTCATGGCATCTTGCGCGCCATCGCGGGATTGCCCGGCCGGATCGCCTGATCGGGCGGCGTTGCCCGGGAGCAAGGCCGATGCGGGAAATCGTGCTGGACACCGAGACGACGGGACTCGATCCCTATCAGGGCGACCGGCTGGTCGAGATCGGCTGCGTCGAGCTCGACAACAAGATTCCCACCGGCCAGAGCTTCCATTGTTACGTCAATCCCCAGCGCGAGATGTCGACGTCGGCGTTCGAGGTTCACGGTCTCTCCGCCGACTTTCTGAAAGACAAGCCGCTGTTTGCCGAAGTTGCCGACGAGTTCCTCGCCTTTATCGGCGGAGCGCCGCTGGTGGCGCACAACGCCGCGTTCGATCTGGGCTTCCTCAACGCCGAGCTCGAGCGCGCCGCCAAGCCGATGATCGGCAGCGAACGGATGATCGACACCCTGCTGCTCGCACGGCGCAAGCACCCGGCGGGGCCGAATCGGCTCGACGATCTTTGCGTGCGCTACGGCATCGACAACTCCCGACGCACCAAACACGGGGCGCTGCTCGACGCCGAGATCCTTGCCGAGGTCTATATCGAGCTGATCGGCGCGCGCCAGGCCGAGCTCGGGCTCGAGGAGGCGAGAGGTATCGGAACGGCGGACGTGCGGGTCGGCGCGATTCGCATCCGTCCCGTCGCGCTGCTGCCGCGCATCAGCGCCGAGGAGCGCGAAGCGCATGTTGCGTTCGTGGCCTCGCTCGGCGCCAACGCGATCTGGCGCGATTACACCGGCGCCGCAGAAGAACTCGCGGCCGCCGGCTGAACGCCGGGTACGAGACTTGATCTCAAGCCGTCGGTCGGTCCCGATTCGATGACGCGCCGGCCATCGTGCTGCGCTACGTCCGGAAGTTCGCGGGACTGATCAGGCGAAAGCTTGCGGCTGCTGCGGCTGAACTTCACCCATTTTTTGCCGGTAGAGCCCGACGAAATCTACCGGATCGATCATGAGCGGGGGATATCCGCCGTTGCGCACCGCCGCCGCAATGATCTCGCGCGCGAATGGGAACAGCAGTCGCGGGCATTCGATCATCACGATCGCATGCACGTTCTCCTGCGCAATGTTCTGGATCCGGAACACGCCCGCATAGACCAGCTCGAAGGCGAACAGCACCTGGCCCTCGGTCTCCGCTTTGCCATCGAGCTTGAGCTCGACCTCGACATCGCTCTCGGCCAGCGGCGTGGCGTTCACATTGATCTGGATATTGATCGAGGGCTGCTGCTGTCCCTGTCCCGGCGAAAGCGATCGCGGCGCATTGGGATTCTCGAAGGAGAAATCCTTGGTGTACTGCGCAAGAACATTGAGCTGCGGCTGCTCGCCTGGCCCGCCGTTGCCGATGATGGTCATTGTTCCTCCTTGCCGCGAGACGCCGAGCTCCCGCTCTCGGGCGGTGTGGCTAACACAGCCGGTGCGGGGCGACAAGAATGGGCGGCGGCCGCCCGCTTCGGGTCTTTACTGCCGTCCTCCTCGGCGACCCGCTGCCATTCGTCCGGATCGAGCTCGACGACCGGGGCCGCGTTCCTCCGCACGTCTCCGAAACTGCGCAACAGCTTCGCGAGAATGCGTCGCTGCAGGGCCGGGATGAGCAGCAGGATGCCGGCGATATCGGTCAAAAATCCCGGAACGAGCAGCAGGATGCCGGCGATCACCGTGAAAGCCCCCGGAATGCCGGCCTCGGGCGTGTCCGCGCCCGCGGCGGCGCGAAACCGGGCCCGCGCACCGCGCCCCGCCCCGCCGATCACGGCCGCTCCGGCGAGCGAAGTCGCCAGCATGAGGATCAAAGCTGCGAGCACCCCGATCTCGGACGCAATGGCGAAAAATACCGCCAATTCCGCAATCGGCAGGATGAGAAGGCCGGCCAGAACCCAATGGACGCGGAACATCATTCAATTCTCTTTGGTCAAGGTTGGCGCCGACCGCGGGATCGTCTAAGCTCGCTGATCCCGCAATGCCGCCGGCCGAAGATGTGCCGGTGCGGGCCCTGGCGCAACGCCGCCGTGCGCTTACATAATACCGACGGAATTCGCGTCCAAATCTGCGACCAAGCCGCAGGCGGCCCGTCGATCCGGGCACTGCCGCCGAGAGCAAAGCGAACGACGTGTTCGACATCTATACCATCATCTTCCTGGCGCTCGCCGTGTTCATTTTTCTGCGGCTGCGCAGCGTGCTCGGGCAACGCACCGGCCGCGAACGGCCTCCCTATGATCCCTATTCCGCCCGCGACGCGGTGCGGACCTCGCCGAGTGAAAAAGTCGTCACCCTGCCGGGCCGGGTGGCGCAGCCTGCGTCCGCCGCGGCGCCGGGAGGCGACGGCGCGGAGCGCTGGAAGGGCATCGCGGAGCCAGGCTCGCCGGCGGCGGCCGGTCTCGATGCGATCATCGCCGCGGATTCCAGCTTCGATGCTCAGCACTTCCTGGCCGGGGCGCGCGCCGCCTACGAAATGATCGTGTCGGCCTTTGCCCAGGGCGACCGCCGCGCGCTGAAGAGCTTGCTTTCGCGCGAGGTCTACGAGGGCTTCGAAGCCGCAATTCGCGAGCGCGAGTCGCGCGGGGAGACGATCGAGACCCGGTTCATCGCCATCGACAAGGCGGATATCGCCGCCGCGGAGCTGCGCAGCCGAGTCGCGCAAGTGACGGTACGTTTCGTGTCGCAGCTCGTCTCCGTGACCCGCGATCGCTCCGGCGCCGTGATCGAGGGCTCTCCCGACAAGGTGACGGACGTGACCGATGTGTGGACGTTCGCGCGGGATCTTTCCTCGCGCGATCCGAACTGGAAGCTGGTCGCTACCGAAGCCGGTCAATGATCGGAGCGTAGCGATGACGGCCCTCGGCCGCCTGCGCCTCCCGACCGTCGCGTTCGTGATTGTTGCTGCTGGCAGCGCCGCCGTGGCGGCGAGCAGCCCGGATCCGCTGAAGCTCCCGGATTCGGCTCTGCAGCCGCTCGGTTGGAGCGAGCTGGACGGCTGGGGTGCCGACGATCACGCCGCGGGGTTCTCCGTGTTCCTGGCGAGCTGCCGTCCTCTGCTCAAAGGCGCCAAGCCTCTTCCGGAGACCAAGCCGATGTCCGAAGCGCTCGCCGCGGTATGCCGGCGTGCGAGCGTCGCGGGGCGGCTGAATGCCGAGCAAGCGCGAAAATTCTTCGAGCGCAACTTCCGTCCGAACCATGTCGCGCGCTTGAGCGAGTCGCTCGGGCTTCTGACCGGCTATTACGAACCGATCGTCGACGGATCGCGCTTCCCGACCCGCGAGTTCACCGTCCCGATCTACCGGCGCCCGGACGATCTCGTATTGTTGACCGCGCGCCGTGACGGCGAGGGGTTCCCCAACAAGGGCGAGGTCGGGCGCCGGGTCGGCGACCAGGTCGTCACGCCTTATTTCGATCGGGCGGAGATCGAGAACGGCGCGCTCGACGGCCGGCACCTCGAGATCTGCTGGATCAAGGACCCGATCGATTTGCTCTTCATTCAGATCCAGGGCTCGGCCCGGATCCGGCTCGAGGACGGGCTGCTGTTGCGCGTCAATTATGATTCCCACAATGGGTTGCCGTTCACGCCCGTCGGCCGCCCGCTGATCGAACGCAACATCATCCCTCGGGAAGAGATGTCGATGGCCAGGATCCGCAAATGGATGCTGGCGAACCCGGAAGAGGCGCGGGAGGTGAGACAGAGCAACCGGTCCTTCGTGTTTTTCCGCATCACGGGGCTGGGCGATGAGGGCGAGCCGGCCGGCGGCCAGGGCGTCCGGCTCACGCCGGGCCGCTCGATCGCAGTAGATAAATCGCTGCACGCCTATGGCACGCCGTTCTTCATTCAGGCCGATCTGCCGATCACGAGCGAACGGCCGAGCACCCGGTTCCGGCGCCTGATGATTGCCCAGGACACCGGGTCCGCAATCGTCGGGCCGGCGCGGGCCGATCTTTTTTTCGGGGCGGGCGATGATGCGGGGCGCGTCGCCGGCCGCATCAAGCAGATGGGCCGGTTCGCGATGCTCGTTCCCCGCGAGATCGATCCGGGCCTCGCGGCCGCGCGCCTGTCGTTGCCGCCCCCACGGCCGCATATCCTGGACCAGCCGGTGCCGCTGCCGCGGCCGAGACCCGCGCTCGAGAGCGCTCCAAGCGTAGCAGCCGGCGCGGTTCGGCATTCCGAGCCGGAGGCCGGAAAGCCGCGTGCCGCGCCCGATCCCGGTCTGCCCCGACCGCCCAGCGTGCGATGAACCGCGAGAAATCCCGCCGGTCCGGACGCAGACTCGATCGGAACGAGCGCGAGCTGTGGGCGAGCTTCACGCGCGCGATCGCCCCCTTGCGTCCAGCGCAGCCGGGGATGCCGGCGGAAGAGATTCCGGAACCCGCTCCCGCTGCTGCCAACGCCCTGCCTGCGACCGTGCAGTCAAAACCGCGCGAACAACCCGTTCCCCCGCTTACCGGTCTCGATCGCCGCCTGCGGCAGCGGCTCGCCCGCGGGCGTGCGGGAATCGATGCTCGCATCGATCTGCACGGCCTCACCCAGGCCGAGGCTCACGATGCGCTCGTACGGTTCCTGCGGATTTCTCGCGCCGAGGGCGCGCGCATCGTGCTGGTGATCACCGGGAAAGGGTTGCGCGGTCTTTCCGATGAAGAGCGCGGTGTGCTGCGCCGCCAGGTCCCGTTCTGGCTGCGATCGCCGAAGTTGCGCGAGACCGTGGTCGGGTTCGAGCCGGCGGGGCCGGCGCACGGCGGCGCGGGCGCGTTCTACGTGCGGCTGCGGCGCGCGCGGAATCCGTGAGGATAACGTGAGGATAATCAGAAGCCGCCGCCCATTGCGTGCAGGGGAGTTCGGTCGTCCTGATGGCGCGCCTAGGGGCTCGGCTGGCGGGATGGACTGAGGGCTTTGCGTACGGCCTCGGGATCGCGGGCGATCACGGTGAGGTAAGCGCGTGCAGCTTGATCGGGCGTAGCGCGACCCTGTTCCCAATCGCGCAACGTACCGATCGGAATTTGGTAGCGCGCCGCAAACTCATCCTGGCTGAGGCCCAGGGCACGCCGGATGATCTTTACTTGCGGCGTACGCTTCATGCGGCGGAGATCTTGGGTCGTTAGTGGCCGATTATCGGGATCCTTGTTGGCAGCAGCCTCGACCTTCCGCCGTTCCATGGCACGCAGGGGGCGCTTATACATTTTGGGCGAAGTAGTCATCTTGCTCATGCTTCGTGGCACGTCGTGCCGAGATGAGCCGGAAGCACCCGGCTCGCTGGGTGTGAACTATTGTCAGAACGGCGCCCTCAGCCATGCCAATGAGGATGAACCGTTCCTCGCCGTAGTTCCCGCGATCGTCGAGCCGCTCAATCGCAAAGGGGTCCTTGAAAACCTCGCGGGCCGTCTCGAAACTCACGCCGTGATGGGCGTAGTTCGCGACGGCTTTGGTCTCGTCCATTCGAATGCATCGTCTCTCATTACTACGGATTACCCGTAGTTTGTCAATAAGTTCAGAAGCTCGAAGCATCCGCAAAAGCGTCGGCCTTCATCCATGCAAGCTCACAAGATGAACCGGGAGAGATCGGCGTTCTTGGCGAGATCCCCGACGTGGTCGCGCACGTAATCGCCGTCGATCCTCACCGACTCGCCGGAGCGGTCGGGCGCCGTGAACGAGATTTCATCGAGCACGCGCTCCATCACGGTCTGCAGCCGGCGCGCGCCGATGTTCTCCACGTTCGAATTGACCTCGACCGCGATGTCGGCGATGGCGTCGACGGCATCCTCGGTGAACTGCAGAATGACGCCCTCGGTCGCCAAGAGCGCGACGGTCTGCTTGATCAGCGAGGCTTCGGGCTCGGTCAGAATTTTCCGGAAATCATCCCGGCTCAGCGGTTGGAGCTCGACCCGGATCGGCAGCCGGCCCTGCAGTTCGGGCAACAGATCCGAAGGCTTGGAGACGTGGAAGGCGCCCGAAGCGATGAACAGAATGTGGTCGGTCTTGACCGATCCGTGCTTGGTCGCGACCGTCGTGCCTTCGATCAACGGCAACAGATCGCGCTGCACGCCCTCGCGCGAGACATCGGCCCCGATCCGTCCCTCGCGCGCGCAGATCTTGTCGAGCTCATCGAGAAACACGATGCCGTTGTTCTCGACCGCCTTGATGGCTTCGCCGACCAGCTGCTCCTGATCGAGCAGCTTGTCGGATTCCTCGTTCACGAGGATCTCGTAGGAATCCTGCACGTTGACGCGGCGGCTCTTCGTGCGGCCGCCGAACGTCTTGCCGAACAGATCGCCGATGGAGATCGCGCCCATTTGCGCGCCCGGCATTCCCGGAATTTCGAACAGCGGCATGGCGCCGCTGGACGATTGGACTTCGATCTCGATCTCCTTGTCGTCGAGCTCGCCGGCGCGCAATTTCTTGCGGAACGCGTCCTTGGTGGCGGGGCTGGCGTTGGCACCCACGAGCGCGGCGAGCACCCGGTCCTCCGCGGCGAGCTGCGCCCGCGCCTGCACGTCCTTGCGCTTCCTCTCGCGCGTCTGCAGGATCGCGATCTCGACGAGATCGCGCACGATCTGCTCGACGTCGCGGCCGACGTAGCCGACTTCGGTGAATTTCGTCGCCTCGACCTTCAGGAAGGGCGCGCCGGCGAGCTTGGCGAGCCGCCGCGAGATCTCGGTCTTGCCCACTCCGGTCGGACCGATCATCAGGATGTTCTTCGGCAGCACCTCCTCGCGCAACTTCTCGTCGAGGTGCAGCCGCCGCCAGCGATTGCGCAGCGCGATGGCGACCGCGCGTTTGGCGTCGTTCTGGCCGACGATGAAGCGGTCGAGCTCGGAAACGATCTCGCGCGGGGAAAAGGCGGTCAACAGCGAATCCGATTGATCCGCCGGCTTGGCCGCGCTGAAGGAAACACTCATGTGCTCAATGTCTCGATACTGACGTTGCGGTTGGTGTAGACGCAGATTTCCGCGGCGATCGCCAGCGCCTTCTTGACGATGGTCTCCGCGTCCTGCTCGGTCTCGATCAGCGCCCGCGCCGCCGCAAGCGCGAAATTGCCGCCGGACCCGATGCCCATGAGTCCGGCTTCCGGCTCGAGCACGTCGCCGGTGCCGGTGAGCACCAATGATACCTGCCGGTCGGCGACGATCATCATCGCTTCGAGCCGGCGCAAGTAGCGATCGGTCCGCCAGTCCTTGGCGAGCTCGACCGCCGCGCGGGTCAATTGCCCGGGATATTGCTCGAGCTTGGCCTCGAGCCGTTCGAACAAGGTGAAGGCGTCGGCGGTGGCCCCCGCAAACCCGCCGATGACGTCGCCTTTGCCGAGCCGGCGCACCTTCTTGGCATTGGATTTGACGATGGTCTGCCCGACGCTGACCTGGCCGTCGCCGCCGATGGCGACGACGCCGCCCTTGCGGACGGTCAGGATGGTGGTCGCATGCCAGGGATCGGGTTGGAGGTTCTGCATGGGATGGCGGCGGCCGGGCGAACGAGATGTATGCATGCCGCCCGGCGGATGCAAAGCCTTGGCACCCGCCGAGCGGGCACCGCTCGGCCCGAGCCCCATGCCGGCAATCCTCAACGATAGTGCCGTGCGGCGGTGGCGCGGCTCGGGCACGCCTGATAGAAGAGCGCCGCTCGGACGAAAGGGCGCTCCATGCGCAAGGCCTCGCTGCGTCGAACCACCAAGGAGACCGACGTCGAAGTTGCCGTCGACCTCGACGGCACCGGCAGTGCCGCGATCTCGACCGGCATCGGCTTTCTCGACCACATGCTGGATCTCTTGGCGCGGCATTCGCGCATCGACGTCAATGTCACGGCGCGAGGCGACCTCCACATCGATCACCATCACACCACCGAGGACGTCGGCATCGCGCTCGGACAGGCGCTCAAGCAGGCGCTCGGCGACATGCGGGGCATCGCCCGCTATGCCGATGTCCACGTACCGATGGACGAGGCCCTCACCCGAGTGGCGATCGACGTTTCCGGCCGGCCGTTCCTGGTGTTCAAGGCCGAGTTCGTCCGCGATAAGGTCGGCGCGTTCGACACCGAGCTCGTCGAGGAATGGTTCCGGGCGTTTGCGACCAATGCCGGGATTACGCTCCATGTGGAAACCCTGCACGGCAGCAACGACCATCACATCGCCGAATCCTGCTTCAAGGGTCTCGCCCGGGCGCTGCGCTCGGCCCTTGCGATCGACCCGCGGGCGGCCGGCGAGGTGCCCTCGACCAAAGGTCGCCTGGGCGGCTGAGCCGTTCACGGCGGCGCGACGGACGTGAGCTTTCGCTCGGGATCGCGATTTGCGCTTGCGGCCGTCTCGCCGCGGGTGCACGCAAGTGAAAATTTCGGAGAGAGCCGATGGCAATCTATACGGTCTATGAGCCGCCGCTGCGCGGTGCAGATGCGCCGCAAACCGATCGATTTGTTTTCGTTCGCGACGGATTTTTCTGGAGCGCGTTCCTGCTGGCGCCGCTGTGGATGCTGCGGCATCGGCTGTGGTTCGCGCTCCTGCTGTATGTGGCCGTCGTGGTCGCGATCGGGGCGGGCGCGCAGTACTTCCGACTGCCCGCCGGGATCTTCGCCGCGATCGCATTGCTGCTATCGCTGCTGATCGGGTTCGAGGCTTCGACTTTGCGACGCTGGGCGCTCGCCCGGCGCAGATGGACGAATGTCGGCGTCGTGGTCGGCGACGATCTCGAGCTCGCCGAACGCCGGTTCTTCGACGCCTGGATGCGCCACGAGCTGCCATCGCGCAGCGCGCAGCCGGGCGCAGCCCCGAGCATGCGCTCGCCGGCGCAGAACGACGTGATCGGCCTGTTTCCCCAGCCCGGAGGGCGGCCGTGACCGTGGCGATCGTCGATTATGGCTCGGGCAATCTGCATTCGGCCGCCAAGGCGTTCGAGCGTGCCGCGCGCGAATCCGGACGCGATCAGCCGATCGTGGTGACCAGCGATCCCGACGCGGTGCGGCGCGCCGATCGCATCGTGCTGCCGGGCGTCGGCGCGTTTGCCGATTGCCGCCGCGGTCTGGATGCGGTCGAGGGCATGATCGAGGCGCTCGAGGAAAGTGTGCGCCGCAAAGGCCGCCCGTTCCTGGGCATTTGCGTTGGCATGCAGCTCATGGCGGAGCGCGGGCGCGAATATCGGGTGACCGCGGGCCTGGGCTGGATCGCCGGCGAGGTCGACCGCATCGCCCCGAAGGATCCGGGCCTGAAGATTCCCCACATGGGCTGGAACACGCTCAGCCCGCTGCAGCCGCACCCGCTGCTCGCGGGCATCGCGGTCGGGCCGCAGGGCCTGCACGGCTATTTCGTGCACTCCTATCATCTCAATGTCGCGGACCGGTATGATCTCGTGGCCGAAGCCGACTACGGCGGACCCGTTACGGCGATCGTAGCGCGCGACACGTACGCGGGCACCCAGTTCCATCCGGAAAAGAGCCAGCGGCTCGGATTGGCGCTGATCGCCAATTTTCTGCAATGGGCGCCGTGACCGAGGAACACCACCGAGACCTGACGTGATCCTGTTTCCGGCGATCGATCTCAAGGACGGCCTGTGCGTGCGCCTGGAGCAGGGCGATCGCGCGCGCGCCACCATTTTCAATCGGGATCCGGCCGCCCAGGCCCATGCGTTCGAGGTTCAAGGCTTCGAATACCTGCACGTGGTCGATCTCGACGGCGCCTTTGCGGGCCGGCCGATGAATGCCGGCGCGGTCGACCGCATCCTCGACGCGGTGGGAATCCCGGTGCAGCTCGGCGGCGGCATCCGCGATCTCGTGACGGTCGAGGCCTGGCTCGGCAAGGGCGTGACGCGGGTGATCATCGGCACCGCGGCGGTGCGCGACCCGGGATTGGTGCGGGAGGCCGCGCGTCGCTTTCCCGGTCGGGTCGCGGTCGGGCTCGATGCCCGCGAAGGCAAGATCGCGGTCGAAGGCTGGGCCGAGACTTCGCAGCTCTGCGCGCTCGACATCGCGCGGCGTTTCGAGGACGCGGGCGTGGCCGCGATCATTTTCACCGATATCGCCCGCGACGGGCTGCTGCGGGGATTGAACCTGGAGGGCACGATTGCGCTTGCCGAGGCGGTGAAAATTCCGGTGATCGCCTCGGGCGGGCTCGCTTCCCTCGATGACGTTCGGGCGCTCACCGCGCCGCGCGCGAAGAGGCTCGCCGGCGCCATCGTCGGCCGCGCGCTCTATGACGGCCGTCTCGATCCGGCGGCGGCGCTCGCGCTCATCCGGGCGGCGCGGGCCGCGGCCTGACCATGTTCAAGGTTCGCGTCATTCCCTGCCTCGACGTGAAGGACGGCCGCGTCGTCAAGGGCGTCAAGTTCGTCGATCTGCGCGATGCCGGCGACCCCGTCGCGGCCGGGATGGCCTATGATGCCACTGGCGCCGACGAATTGTGCTTCCTCGACATCACCGCGAGCCACGAGAACCGCGGCATCATGCTCGAGGTGGTGCGGCGGACCGCGGAAGCCTGCTTCATGCCGCTCACGGTCGGCGGCGGCGTGCGGAGCATCGAGGACATCCGCAGCCTGCTGGCCTCCGGGGCCGACAAGGTTTCGATCAACACTGCCGCGGTCAAGGACCGCGAGTTCGTCAAGGAAGCCGCGGAAAAATTCGGCGATCAGTGCGTCGTGGTTGCCATCGATGCCAAGAAGGTATCGAAGCCCGGCGAGCCGCCAGAATGGCAGATTTTTACCCACGGCGGCCGCAACCCGACCGGGCTCGACGCGCTCGCCTATGCGGAGGAAGTGGTGGCGCTCGGCGCCGGCGAGATTCTCCTGACCTCGATGGATCGCGACGGCACGCGGCAGGGTTTCGACATCGCGCTGACCCGTGCGGTCGCCGACCGGGTTTCGGTGCCGGTCATCGCCTCCGGCGGCGTGGGCACGCTCGAGCATCTGGTCGAGGGCATCCGCGACGGGCACGCGACCGCGGTGCTCGCGGCTTCGATCTTCCATTTCGGCGAGCACACGATTCGCGAGGCCAAGGACTATATGGCGCGCGCCGGCCTGCCGATGCGGCGCGACCCGTGAGTCGGATTCCATTCCCCAGCGCGGCACAGAGATGCTATGGCGAGCCGGGAGCCGCGCGATGAAAGCCTTCACCCTGCAAGAGCTCGCTGAGCGCGTCAAAGAACGCGCCGCCGCCAGCGCGGACGTCTCTTACACGCGCAAGCTCCTCGACAAGGGCGTGGCGCATTGCGCCAAGAAACTCGGCGAGGAGGCAATCGAAACCGCGCTCGCCGCCGTCAATGAGGATCGCGAGGCCTTGATCGCGGAAGCTGCGGATCTGCTCTACCATCTCCTGGTCGTTCTCGAATCCCGCGGCGTCGCCCTGGCCGAAGTCGAGGCCGCGCTGGCGCGCCGGATGGCGAGATCGGGGCTCGAGGAGAAGGCATCGCGGCCGCGCGATTGAGCCGCCGGCTCCCGGAACGATCCCCATGGACGAACGCGCCGAGACCAAGCTTTCGCCGTACCGCAGCTTCTCGCGGGCCGAATGGGCGGCGTTGCGCGAAGACACGCCCATGACGCTGACGCCCGGCGAAGTGTCGGAGCTGCGTTCGCTCAACGATCGGCTCGACATGGAGGAGGTCGAAGCGATCTACCTGCCGATTTCCCGGCTGCTCTCGCTCTATGTCGCGGCGACGCAGCGGCTGTTCCGGGCCCAGCAGCGCTTCCTCGGCACCGAGGACGTCAAGATGCCGTATCTGATCGGCATCGCCGGCTCGGTTGCGGTCGGCAAATCGACCACCGCGCGCGTGCTGAAGGCACTGCTCGCGCGCTGGCCCAATACGCCGAAGGTCGAGCTCGTCACGACCGACGGCTTCCTCTATCCCAACGCGGTGCTCGAGCGCGAAAGCCTGATGGAGAAGAAGGGCTTTCCCGAGAGCTACGATTTGCCCGGCCTGCTTCGCTTCCTCAACGAGGTCAAGGCCGGCCAGCGTCCGGCCCGGGCGCCGGTCTACTCGCACCTCGTCTACGACGTGGTTCCCAACGAATCCATTGAGATCGATCATCCGGACATCCTCATCGTCGAAGGTCTCAACGTGTTCCAGGTCGGCCGCCCGCCCCGCGACGGCAAGGCGATCCCGTTCGTCTCGGATTTCTTCGATTTCTCGATCTATCTCGACGCCGACGAGGACGTGTTGCGGCACTGGTACGTCGACCGTTTCCTGATGCTCCGGGAGACTGCGTTCCGCGATCCGAAATCGTATTTCCACCGCTACTCCCGGCTCGCCGACGCGGAAGCGGTCGAGACCGCGACCTCGATCTGGACCCGGATCAATCTGCTCAATTTGCGGGAGAACATCCTGCCGACGCGCCGCCGCGCGCACCTCATCCTCACCAAGGATGCCAGCCACACGGTGACCGAAGTATCGCTGCGGCGCCTGTGAGGGGCCGTTGCCGCTCAATCGAGCAAACGTTGGTTTGCTGCGGCGATCGTCAGGCGGCCAAAGGATTGAGTGCGCGCGCAGCGGCGAGTGCCGCCGCTAGCCGCTCGCGGTCGAGCGGCTTGGCGAGGAAGCTGTCCATTCCGGCGGCAAGGCACGCCTCGCGGTCCTCGGCGAACGTGTTCGCGGTCAGGGCAATGATCGGCGTGCGTCTGCACTCGCGTTCGTGCTCGGCCGCCCGGATCCGCCGGGAAGCCTCGAGCCCGTCCAGTTCCGGCATGTTCACGTCCATCAGCACGACGTCATAGGGCGTGCCGGCGGCCCGCGCGGCGAGCCAGGACTCGACTGCGATCGCGCCATTGCCGGCAAGGGTCGGGCGATGGCCCAATCTGGCCAGCAGCGCGCGGGCGAGCAGCGCGTTGATGGGATTGTCCTCGGCGACCAGGATGGCAAGACCGTTCTTTGCGGGCGTTTCTCCGGCCTCGCCGGCCTTGGCGGCTCCCCCGTCGCCGGCGGCGTCGCGCTCGAACGGATCGATCTCGCCGCGGAATCGGGCGGCGAGCGAGTGCGCCCGCACCGGCTTCACCAGATAGCCGGTAAATCCCGCCGCCTTGAGGGCCGGAAGTTCCTGGCGCTCGCTCGGCGTGATCAGGATGAGCCGCTGCGCCACGGCGCCGATGTCGCTTGCGAACGCCTGCACGGCGGCCGCCCCCAGCGCCCGATCCACCAGCACGGCGTCCCAATGGCGTTCCGGCAGGAGCGCGGCTGCGATCTTCTCGTCCGGGACCATGCAGGTCCGAGCCCCCCAGCGCCCGAGCCGCCGCGTGATGAGCGGCGCCTCGATCGCGCTCGGCGCCACGATCAGGACCGCGGCGCCCTCGAGTCGCGGCGCCGGAAAGTCCTGCGCGCCGTCCGCCGCGGGCGGCAATGCCACGGTGAAATGAAACGAGGATCCGGCTCCCGGCGTGCTGTCCAGGTCGATGCGGCCGCCCATGCGCTCGATGATGCGCCGGGTGATGGCGAGCCCGAGGCCGGTGCCGCCGAACCTGCGGGTCGGGCCGTCGTCGGCCTGCTCGAATTCGAGAAAAATGCGGGCCTGCGCGTCCGGTGCGATGCCGATCCCGGTGTCGCGGACCGAGAACCGCACCTGCTGCGGTGAGCTGCCCGGCTCCACGAGGACGGCGATGCCGCCGGTCTCGGTGAATTTGACGGCGTTGCCGGCGAGATTGAGCAGCACCTGCCGCAGCCGTGCCGCATCTCCGATCACCCGCTCCGGCAATCGCTCGTCCAGATACGAGGCGATCTCCAGTCCTTTGGCCTGCACGCGCGGGGCGAGCAGCTCGACCACTTCCTCCACCAGGGTCGCGAGCGCGAACGGCCGGGCCGCGAGATCGAGCTTGCCGGCTTCGATTTTGGAAAAATCCAGGATCTCGTCGATCAGCGACAACAGCGTATCGGCGGAAGTCTTCACCGCCTGGACATAGGTCGTCTGCTCGGGCGCGAGCGGCGTGTCGAGCATCAGGTCGGCCATGCCGAGGATGCCGTTGAGCGGCGTGCGGATCTCGTGCGAGACCATGGCGAGGAACCGCGATTTCGCCCGGTTGGCCGCCTCCGCCTGGTCGCGGGCTTCGGCGAGAGCGCGCTCGGCGTGGGCGCGGTCGGTGACATCGCGGCCGACGCTCTGGATCTCTGGGCGCTCGCTGCCGCCGCGGACCGCAACCTCGCGCCAGGCGATCCAGCGCGGGCCCTGCGCGGTCTCGAGCCGCTGGTCGTGGATGCGGGTGCCGTCGGCAAGCACGGCGAGCTCGCCCTGTTCGGCAACCGCAAGCCGGAACGGGCTTCCGAGCAGCGTCTCGCGCGATTGGCCCGCGAGCGCGCAGAATGCGTCATTCGCGTAGGTGATCGCACCCTCGACGTCGCGGCGGATGATGACGTCGCCTTGGGCATCGACGAAACTCCTGGCGCGCTCCTCGGCGTCCCTGAGCTCCCAATTGCGGTCGGAAAGCTCTTCCGCGCGCGCTTCGAGCCGGCGATTGGCGGATTTGAGCGCATGGACGCGCCAGGCGAGCAGCACCAGCGCGCCGCAAACGGCGGAAAACGAAGCCAGAAGCGGGGTCGGCGCGGATCGCAAGCCGGCGCCGATTTCGAGGCCGAGGTCGCCTAGCCCCGCAAACAGGGTTGCCCCAACGAGCAGCGCCGCGACGCCGGCAGCCGCCCAAATGGAGAGCGCGCGCGCACGTCGGCCTCGGGGCCGCACGTTCACGCTGGCGTTTTCGTCCCCGTCGAATGGCCCCATGGGCATCCTCGCCGCAACGTTGCGCATTGGCGCGATCGAATCTGCGGGGCGAGGATTGCCAATCCCTTCATGGCTCGCGGCATGGCAGCGGCACGGCTCGACAAGGTTGACGGAGGATTAAGAGCGCCGCGCACGCGACGAGCAGTGCGGCTTGCGCAAAGTGATTCTGAGAAGATTGAAAAAGCTGCGAGTGGGTCAGCTGGGGTCGATGGGAGGATCCCGGCCAAAGCAACGAATCTCCGCGACATCACCAGGGCTGCCGTGGAGCGATGATCGCGGTCAAAGCCGAGCGGGACGCCATTCGATTTCTCTGCGCCGCGGTTTCTCGGTGGCTGACGCGCACGCCAAGAGCCGCCGCGCGAATCCAGCCTTGATCACATTCACTTGCATCGCTTGGGCGACCGCGACCCATCCAGCAGAATGCGATCCGAGACCGGCGAGGTCGGCAGAACCAGGCTGGCGTGGCTATGGCCCAAGCCGTTGCCGCCGCGGCGAGCCGCGGCGGGAGCCGGAGGCGCCTGGCCTTCTTCCAACGCCTCGCACAGCGCCTGGAGCTCCTCGTGGGAGATGTCGTGGATGTGCATCTGGAGGTCGAGCTTGACCATGCGCAGCAAGGCGGCCGTTTGCTCCAGATCGTAGGCGCGCACGACGTCGATGTAATCGTTCAGCGCGGCGACGATGCCGTTAAGCCGTTCGGTCCTGTCCATTGGCATCTGACTGTTCCCTCCAGGTCGGTTTGCGGGACGTGGCTGCGACCCAATTGCGGGTCAGGATCGTCTCTCCGTAAACGCCGATGACTTTCGAAATGATCCGGTGAACATCGCCCGCGGCGACTTCCTCGAGCGCGTGCGAGGCCGAGGCATCGGCCAGAAACGTGATCCGATGGCCGCGATTGAATGCATCGACCGCAGTGGCGAGACACGCCGCTTCCCCCGCAAACCCCGCCAGCACGAATCCGCCGCCGCCGCACTCGGTCATGACCTGGCCGAAGCTCGTGCTGGCGTAACACGACGGCTGGTCGCGCTCGAACACCATGTCGGAACCGAACGGCTCGAAGCCTTCGATCCAGCGCGAGAACCGCGTCGCCGGATTGAAGAACGCCGAGCGAGCCAGCCAGCGAACGAACGCAACCGGGAACCCCTTGGCGCGCGCATGCGCCAGCGCGGCGCGACAATTGGCGAGCGCCGCGGCGGCCCCGGGCACCGCGAGCGCCCGCGACGTCGCCACGTATTCCTGCTGCAGGTCGACCAGCACCAGCGTCGGCACCACGGATGGGTCGACGTAGGCGCGCAGGTCGATGATCGAAGCGCCGGCGGGAGCGAGGGTCACGCGATGTTCCTTGGACCGGGAAGATGAGAGTCCGTTTCGATTGTGAGCGACATGCGAACGCTTCCTCATGCCGCCTGCTTGTTGTGAACCGGCGACGTGACGGGCCGCTGGGCCGATATTTCCAGGGGCCCGGGTTTGTCCCATTCACCCTCGGGACGGATCAGCACATAGGGATCGGAGTCGAGCGACAGAGCTTCGGGATGCCGATCGGTGTCCAGCACCATTTCCGTATAGTCATAATCCGAGAACACGAGCGGACGGCGCGGCTCCAGTGGACGTCCCCCGAACCGCTTCCAGAATGGGATCAGCTTCTCTTGCACGTGACCGTAGAGACGCGTGTATCCTTTCAGCCGACATAGTTCTGTCGCGGCACGGCAAATTTCAAAGGCCAGAGGCGTGCGACGGAACTCATGCCGGACCGCTAAACGCTCGAGCTTTGCAAAATCGGCGAAGAAACGGATTCTCATGGCTGCGGCCGGTTCACCGCCGATCGCGCCGATGAGATGCATTGCGCAAAAGTCGTTGCTGTCGAACTCTTCGTCATAGGGGCAACACTGCTCGCTGAGATAAACGGCCGCTCGAATCGCGACGACCTGCATCAGATCCGACAACGAAGCGGCCACACGGATCGAGATCGTCTTTCCATGGGCACTGACACGCGGCGAACGCCGCCAGCTATCCAAGCCGTCGCCGGATCGTGGTGGCATGCCATGCAGTGTTGAATGCATTTTAGCCCCCAAGCTAATGTGGCCGATTCGTTAGCCGGACGTATTCGTGAAGGTCCCGAGGATGCCCGGCGATCGATCGGAACCCCCAGCTTTTTAGGAAGCGCAAGCCGGTAGCCGTAACCGGGACCGCATAGAGATTGGCCGACGCGTACGGGGCGGATTGAAGTCGCGCGAAGACGTTGAGGATACCCTCGGACCCAGAGGCCTGACCAAACCCCCAGAGATAGATCGCAGCAGGAGTTTCGGCCGGCGTTGCGAGGAAATCCTCTTCCGGATCATGGGCATCGATGGTCCCAGTAAGGAGCGCTCTTAGACCCCCCGCATTGAGAATCAGCATGGCAAGTCCGCCGACAACGCGGCTATCACGCACGAAGGTCCAGAGCGTATCGGGGTGCCGAGCCGCCATTGCCCTGACGACATCTTCCGCTGCCAGTTGACCCCCGATGAGAGTCTGGGCCCGCTCTAATAGCGGGCGGACGTCCTGCGGACTTGCCCTTCGTACTTTGGTGGCGGCGCAAGCAGGGACGGTGGCCAAGTCAAGTTCCCTCGACGGCCTTATTTGCTGCGGTGCACAATCCAGTGCGTTCGCGACGAAGGCCGCGACCGGTGCCATAGCCAGGCTCCGATTTTTCGTAGAGAATGCCTTAGGTGAGTAAACCCGAAACCGGGGTGGCTGAGATGGCCAAAATGTTGCAGCGGCCCGCTGCAAAAATGCCGCGCCCCATCGGCCCGTCTTTGCTGGACAGGGTGTCCTGGGACGATCTCAGGGTGTTCGCCATTGCCGGGCGAGAGCTGAGCCTGAGGAAAGCGGCAGCGGTGTTGCGAACGAGCTCCTCGACGGTGGTGCGGCGGATCGAGCGCCTGGAAAAAATTCTGGCCGTGCGACTATTGGATCGATTGCCGGACGGCGTCGCGCTCACCAACGAAGGGCGATCCGTCTTCGCGGCCGCCCAGGAAATGCAGCGCGCTAGCCTTTCCGTACGGGCTCAGCTGGACCATGAGCTGACAAGACGAGGGGTGGTCCGATGCGCCGTTACTGAGGGCCTCGGCACGTTTTGGATCGTGCCGCATCTTGCAGAGTTCGGCCGCGCCAACCCTGCCACGCTTGTAGATCTGCGCTGTTCGACCCAACCAGCCGACGTGCTTCGGATGGAAGCGGACGTTGCCATTCAACTGACTCGCCCAGATCGGCCGGACCAAGTGGTGACGCGATTGGGACGCCTGCACATTTACCCGTTTGCAAGTGCGCGGTATGCCGAGACGTATGGCCTGCCCAGAGATGCTCAGGAAATGATCCGTCATCGCATCGTTGATCAAACAGGCCCGCAAATCGATGAACACACCTGGCTACGGTTCCTTGGTCTGCCTGATGTGGAGGGAATGGTCATCGTACGAACCAACGCGAGCGCTGCGCATTTTTATGCAGTCGAGTTGGGTCTCGGCATTGGCGTACTAGCGACTTACGCTCTGCCGCTCGGCGCCGACCTCATACCTGTGGACGTTGGATACCGCCATCAGATCGATATCTGGATGACCTACCACCCTGATATCAGGAGCGTCAGGCGCGTGGCGGTATTCATCGATTGGCTGCGTTCACTCTTCGACGCGAAGCAATACCCCTGGTTCGGCGATGATTTCATTCATCCCAATGATCTCAAAAAGCCTTACAACAGCCCAGCTCGCGTGGACCTCAGAAGAGAGCGTCCATTCGTAACACGGCCTCCTGAGGACGACGTATCTCGCGACCAAGTGATGCTGAGGATCGGCCGAACGTAAATCGGTGGAGTGCGGCGTCTTCAAGTACTCGACACCATCGCTCTAAATTGGGGGCTCTGGTCAGGTATGCAAACGCGGCGGCATGGGGGTGATCCGCCCGGGGGACGGCGAGGTACCGGGCCGCGCCGCCGGCAGCCCAGCTGGGAAAACGTCCACGCCTTCCTGCAGGTGATCGAGCACGGCAGTTTTCGCTCGGCTGCCTTGCAGCTCGGGCTATCGATCAATCGGCTGCGCCAGCGCGTCGCCAAGCTCGAGCAGCAGCTGCGCGTCACGCTTTTGACTCGCCACGTCGACGGCGTACGCGCCACCGCCGAGGGCGAGCAGGTCCTGGCGGCCGCGCGCAGCATGGAGGCGGCGTATTTCGACCTGATGCGCGCCAAGGAGATCGCGCTGCCTTCGGGCGCCGAGGTGAAGCTCGCCGTCACCGAGGGCCTCGGAACGTTCTGGCTCGCGCCGCGGCTCAGCGAATTCCACCGGGCTCATCCGAATCTGCTGGTCGAGCTGCGCTGCGCCATGCGTCCGGCGGACATGCTGCGGCTCGAAGCGGATGCCGCCGTGCAGCTGATCAGGCCCGCCGAGCCGGACCTCAAAGCCGTCAAGCTCGGCCGCCTGCACCTGATTCCGTACGCGGCGTCTTCGTACGTGGAGGCGCACGGCGTGCCGAACAGCCTCGAGGCGCTTTCCAGGCACCGCCTCGTGGTCCAGATTACCGAGCAGACTGCCGCGCAGGAACTCTATGCTTCCGTCTTCGGCGACCGGCCGCAGGCAGGCCTGGTTTCCGTCCGCACCAACTCCAGCAGCGCGCATGCGCTCGCCGTCGGCAGCGGCGCCGGCATCGGCTGGCTCGCGACCTACGCGTCGGCGATTGCCGACGGGCTTGTTGCGATCGACCTCGATGCCCGCCGCATGTTCGACATTTGGCTGACCTACCATCCCGACGTGGCGCGCATCCCGCGCGTGCGGGCCGTGATCGATTGGGTCATCGATTGCTTCGAGCCGCGCAGATTCCCCTGGTTCCGCGATGAGTTCGTCCATCCTAGCGAATTTGCCGAAATCTATCGCGGCGAACCATTGTTCAACGTCTCCGGACGTTTCGCCGAAGACGAGATCCCGTTCATCGAATTCCCGGGCCTCGTGCTCATCCCGGGTGGACGCGAGCAGGCGGGCTGAGAACTCCGTCAAGCCCGGCCGGTCGGGCCGCCGCCCGACCTGTGCTCGACATATTTCTGCAGGCTGGAGACGGTCGCGTCCTGCAGGTCGAAGGCCTGCACCCCATCCGCGCGCTCGATTCCCAACAGGCGATTGGTCGGGCCGATGTCGCGAAAGAAGAATCGGCCGGTAGCGCCGATCTTGAGAATGCTGGCGACTTCCGGCGCCGCGCAGACGTTGCTCAGGCGGGTGCTGCTGCCGCCGCGCTCTTGAATCTCGACATAATCGAGGGCCAGGCAGTCGGCACCCGCCACGGCCGCGCTTTGTCCCGTGATCATCCCGTTCAGCATGAATATCGCCATGTCGTGCGCCTCGGGGCGAAGAACGGCAGGTTGCGCCTATACTATGGCAAAACCTTGAATTGTCTGTGACTTGATTTGGTTTCCGTGGTGGACAGGGGGTGCTCCGAATTCCGGATACCCCACCAAAGTACCGCCAGCCGGAAAATGCTTTGGAAAAAACGGCACTTGTGTGATTTGTCTCACCCGAACCGTTCCACCGGACCGCGAAAGTCGGGTTTAGTGAAAAATCGATGAAGAAATGCCCGCGCGCGGGGTTTGCTGCAGCGGACCCCGTCGTGACGACGGTTCGCCTGGAGGGGAGAAGATGGGGTGCGACCGCCGGGGACTGACGGCCGCAATTGCGCTCGGACTGGTATTGGCGGATCCCGCGCTCGCGCAGGAGCGCTACGACGCGGGTGCCAGCGATACCGAGATCCGCGTCGGCCACATCATTCCGTATAGCGGGCTGGCCTCGCCCTACAGCATCATCGGCAAGACCGAAGCCGCCTATTTCGACGAGGTCAATGCCGAGGGCGGCGTCAACGGCCGCAAGATCCGCTTCATTTCCTATGACGACGGCTACAACCCGGCCAAGACCATGGAGCAGGCCAGGAAACTCGTCGAGAGCGACGAGGTCCTGCTCATCTTCAACAGCCTGGGAACGCCGACCAACACCGCGATCCAGAAATACATGAACAGCAAAAAGGTGCCGCAGCTGTTCGTCGCCAGCGGCGCCAGCAAATGGAACGACCCGAATCGCTTCCCCTGGACGATGGGTTGGCAGCCGAGCTACCAGAGCGAGGCGCGCATTTACGCGCACTATCTGCTGGAGCATCACCCCGGCGGAAAGATCGGCGTCCTCTATCAGAACGACGACTACGGCAAGGATTATCTCAACGGACTGAAGGACGGCATCGCCGGCCGCATGCCGATCATCGAAGTGCCGTACGAGGCAACGGCGACGATGCTGGATTCCGAGCTGGTGAGCCTCAAGGCCGCGGGCGTGGACATCCTCTTCGACGTGTCCGGGCCGAAATTCGTCATTCAGATCATCCGCAAGCTCGCCGAGCTCGACTGGCGGCCCGTGCACGTGCTCAACAACGTCTCGACCGCGATCGGCTCGGTTCTCAGGCCTGCCGGCCCGGAGAACGCCAGAGGCATCCTGTCCACCAGCTTCCTGAAAGATCCGGCCGATCCGATCTGGGCGGCCGATCCCGGATTGCAGCAATGGCTCACCTTCATGGATCGCTATTATCCGGACGGCGACAGGACCAACTTTTTCACGGTGTATGGCTACAGCGTCGCGCAGACGTTGGTCGAGGTGCTGGAGCGCTGTGGGCATGATCTCACCCGCGCAAACGTCATGAAGCAGGCGGCGAGCCTGCGGGATCTGCGGCTGCCCATGCTGCTGCCGGGCATCACGATCAACACCCGCCCGGACCATTATGCTCCGCTCGAGCAGATGCAGATGATGCGATTCAGCGGCGAGAGCTGGGAGCTGTTCGGTCCGATCCTCCAAGGCGCGGTCGGCGGCCCGATCCGATGATCTAGGAGCCATTCCGTGCGGCCGTCCCACTCAGTCTCCCTCGATCAAATGCCGCAGGTCCTCGAGACTGATGTCGCGCGGATCGAACGCCTGCACCCCGTCGGCGCGCTCGATGCCGAGCAGATAATGGCGGGGGCCGTCGCCCAGAAAATAGAATTTCCCGATCGAATCCAGCTCGAATATTTTCGCCACCTGGGTCGAGACCGAGATGTTTTCCAGGCGAATGCGCATGCCGGCCGTTTTCGTGATCTCGACGAAATCGAAGGTTACGCGGTCCGCCTTGGGAATGCCCGGGCTCAATGCGGTGACGACTCCGGTCAGCAGAAAGATCCGCATATGGCAAAATACCCGGATGAAAGCTCGCGAGCGCCGTCAGTCCGGCAAAACCGTAGGTGAATGGGGAGATTCTGTATGTACCTTCGGCAGCACAGGGGTGTTCCGTTAAATGCACATCCCGCCTCCGCGGCCGGCCGGGATCTGCCGGACTGGGAAAACGTCCGGACCTTTCTCGAAGTCGCCCAGTGCGGCAGCTTCCGGTCTGCGGCGTGCAACCTCGGGCAATCGATGAATGCCCTGCGCCGCCGCATCAACGAGCTCGAGGCGCAGCTCGGGGTGACATTGTTTACGCGGCATGTCGACGGCCTCCGCGTCACCAGCGAGGGCGAGCAGATTTTCGCCGCGGCGCAACGCATGGAAGGCGCATATTTCGATCTGGTGCGGGCGCGGCAGCGCGCGGTCCCCTCCCTTGCCGGCGAGATCCGGCTGGCGGTGACCGAGGGTCTCGGCACTTTCTGGCTGACGCCGCGGCTATCGGAATTCCAGCGGGCGTATCCGCTGCTGCTCGTCGATCTTCACTGCGGCATGCGCTCGGTCGATTTGTTGCGGCTCGAGGCCGAGGTGGCGGTGCAACTGACGAAACCGACGGCCGCGGACCTGAAGCTGATTCGGCTGGGCCGCCTGCATACGATGCCGTTTGCGGCAGCCTCCTATATCGAGACTTACGGCGTTCCCACGAGCGTGGCCGAGCTGAAGACCCGGCACCGCATCGTTTTCCAAAACTCCGAGCAAAGCGGCGGCAGCGAGGCCTACGAGCGCTGGTTCGCCGATGCGCCGCGTCTGGGCTTTCTGGCGATTCGCACCAATTCCAGCAGCGCCCATGCCGCTGCCATTGCCAACGGGGCCGGCATCGGCTGGCTCGTCACTTATGGAGCGGCACTCGGCACCAAGATGGTGCCGATCGATCTGGACCTGCGTTCCTCGCGCGACATCTGGCTGACCTATCACGCCGATGCCGGGCGCATTCCCCGGGTCCGCCACCTGATCGACTGGCTGGTCGAATGTTTCGACCCGAAGCAATTTCCCTGGTTCCGTGACGAGTTCATTCACCCCAGTGAATTTCCCAAGCTCTATCGCGGCGGCCCGCTGCCCAATCGTTTCGAAGGATTTGGCGTGGGGATGGCGACCGAGGTCGATCCGTTCGCGTGCTTGTCGGGAGCACTCGCGGGAGCGCCGGACGGCGGGTCGATTCCGGACCGGCGAATTTTGAAGCGGGATTGATCTTGCCGAAAGCGTCGAACGCAGCGGTCGTCTGCCCGCAGCGGACCCGCGTCGCTCATGCAGTCGCGGTCTCGGCGCGGGTATCCGTCGGAACTGCCAGCAGGATCAAGCAATTATCCGGACATGGCGCAGTCGTCCGGAAGTCTGCAGAAAAAGCTCAAGACCGCGCTCGACGAGACGCGCCTGCTCCTGCTCGGCGGCCAGATCCTGTTGGGTTTTCAGTTCCACGGCGTGTTTCAGGAATCCTTCGGCGAATTGAGCTCGCTCGCACGCGGGCTCGATGCGGTCGCGCTGCTGCTGATGGTCACCACGCTCGGTCTCTTGATCGCGCCGTCGATGCAGCATCGGATCGTGGAGGAAGGCCGCACCAGCCAGCGGATTTTTCGCGTCACCGGCTATATGGCGGGCGCTGCATTGCTGCCCTTCGCGATCAGCCTCGGCATCGATCATTACGCGGTCGTCGAGCGGCTGTTCGGGCCCGCCGCCGGCTATATCGCCGGCGCGGGGTTTTTCGTTCTCGCCCTCGTGTTCTGGTACGGCCTCGAATATCTCGTCAGGCGCGCCAAGGAGACCCCGATGCCCGAATCCGAAAAAGAGGAGCACACCTCGCTTTCCACCAAGATCGAGGAGATGCTGACGGAGGCGCGCGTGGTGCTCCCGGGCGCGCAGGCGCTGCTGGGATTTCAGCTCGCGGTGACGCTGACCCGCGCCTTCGAAGCGCTGCCGTATTCATCGAAGCTCGTGCACGCCGCGGCGCTGATGTTGGTGGCGCTCGCGGTCATTCTGTTGATCGCTCCGGCTGCCTTTCACCGCATCGCATTCAGCGGCGAGGATACCGAGGAGTTCCACCGCATCGGTTCCTGGTTCATCGTCGCCGCGACCGTCCCGCTCGCCGGCGGCATCGCCGGCGACGTCTACGTGGCGGTCGGCAAGATCACCGGAACGTCCATCCTGGGGCTTGCGGCCGCCCTCGCAGTCATGATCGTGCTGATCGGGCTGTGGTACGCCCAGCCATACTGGCTGCGCCGGAAAATGGCGGCGCGCTCGTTCGGGTAAGCGGTGCGCACAAGGCCCGCGTCGGCATCGAGCATCTCGCCGACGACGAGATCGACGAGATCCGGGCCAAATACGGGCGCGCGTCCCGGGCGCACCTCGCTCGCCCGAGAGATAAAAGTCCGGCGCTCAGGGCGTCGCGGCCGAACTCTGGCGGCGTGCCTGTCTGGCTCTGGCATAGGCCGCAGTCCAGAGCAGGAGACCGACCACGCTGGCGATGCCGATCGTCGGTTCCGCCACGATCGCGGTATGCACCGGGAGCAGGAACGCGACGGCGAAACCCAGCACCGCTTCGAGCGCGCACACGAGGCCCCACACTGCGGTGATGAAGCGCATGGCCTGGCGAAAGCCCGCGACTTCCATGCGCGCGTTCCATTCGGCCGCCTTGGCCGGGTCGCCTGCGGTCTGAAAATGGCGGGCGACAAAGAACATCAACGGCCGCGGCATCAGGAGCGAGACGAGGCAGGCGACCCCGAACAGGCCGAATGCGGGCGCCGCCCGAAGCAGGCCGAACCGCATCTCGTCGCTGATCAGCGCGCCGCCCATGAATCCAGGCGAGGAGCGTCGAGGCCCCGGGGAACAGCGCGGCTACCGCGAGCGCCCAGACCGTCGGCACGCCGTACGTTTCCAGAATCCGGACCGTCAGCCACGGCAGCGCGACATCGACGAACAGGCTACGGCCGAGAAATCGGAATGGATTCACGGCGCCGACGGAATTTGCCGCCTCGGCCATTGATCTCTCCCCGCGATTTGCGTCCGCCGGCCCTATCCTCAGAGCCGGCGATAGGCTGCCAGCCGTTCATTCCTCGACCAAGGGCGAAGGAGTTTAATAGCAAGACCATATTGATTTCAATTTGAAACTTTCGTGCTCGGGGCTATGATCCGGTTCCCCGAATCATCGACAGCCAAGGCCCAGTCGGTCGGGCCGAGAGCAAGAACTCATGAGACGCAAGAATATGGCGCATGCGCCGTGCCCGGTCGCGCGCTCGCTCGATTGCATCGGCGAATGGTGGTCGCTGCTGATCGTGCGCGACGCGCTCATGGGCAAGCGCCGGTTCGGCGAATTTCAGCGCAGCCTCGGTGCTGCCCGGAACATCCTCGCGGCCCGGCTGAAGAAGCTCGTCGCCTGCGGCATTCTCGAAAAGATCCCGGCGGCGGACGGCGCTCGGCACCAATACGTTCTGACCGATCAGGGTCGGGAACTCGGCATGGTGCTGATCGCGCTGCGCCTGTGGGGCGCCAAATGGCGGTTCCAGGCGCATGAGCGGGAGGCGCTGGTCGACCGAACCAGCGGGGAAGCGATCGGGCTCGAGCTGCGCACCAAGGAGGGCCGCCGCGTCCGCCCGGCAGATCTCGCCCTCGCCCCCAAGGTATCGCATCGGGTCAAAGCGCCGAGCGCCCCGGCATGAAAATCGATCGGGAGAAATTCATTCAAGGCTCCCGCGCACATCGGCCAGGGTGACCATCAGCGTCATCGCTTCCATCGGGGAGGGTTCGAACCCAAGGGCGAGATAAAATGCCTTGGCGTTCGCCGAGACCGCGTGCACGAGAATGCCGCGGATGCCGATCACATCAGCAGCGTGCGCAACGCGTATTGCGGCGTCGCGAAACAGCGCGCGTCCGAGTCCGCGACCTTGATGGCGGCGATCGATCGCGAGCCGCGCAAGGAGAGCCACTGGAATTGGATCGGGCATGTGGCGACGGAATCGACGTCTTGGTCCATCGCCAGCGCAATTGGAACGCGCTAAGCTCGCCCAGCGGAATGCGAAGCCGATGGGAGAACGCCATGACCTGGAGACCCGATCCCAGTTTTTATCCATCCCCGCGCATGGCCATGAAGGCGCCGCCGGAAAAATTCGCCTATGTGGCCGCCTTCGATCCGGCGCGCAAGAAACCGGACGCAATCGCGGTGGTCGACGTCGACCCCGGTTCCAAAAGCTATGCGAGCATCCTCGGCAGCGTCGATATGCCGACCGCCGGCGACGAACTGCATCATTTCGGCTGGAACGCCTGCTCGTCGTGCCTGTGCCCGAACGCGCCGCATCCCCACGTCGAGCGGCGCTATCTGGTGGTGCCGGGCTTGCGCTCCTCGCGCATTCACATCCTCGACACCAAGCCCGATCCGCGCAAGCCGAAGATCGTGAAGGTCATCGAGCCCGAAGAGATCGCGGAGAAGACCGGCTACACGCGGCCCCACACGGTTCATTGCGGTCCCGGCGGCATCTATGTGGTCGCGCTCGGCAACAAGGACGGCAAGGCGCCGGGCGGCATCTTCATGATCGATCACGAGAGCTTCGAGCCGCTCGGCCGCTGGGAGGTCGACCGCGGGCCGCAGCAGCTCAGCTATGACGGCTGGTGGCATCTCGGCTACGACACCCTGGTGACGAGCGAATGGGGCACGCCCGACACCTTCGAGAACGGGCTGGTGCCGGAAATCCTGCTCGGCGCCAAATACGGCCGACGCCTGCATTTCTGGGATTTCACCAAACGCAAGCACCTGCAGGAGATCGACTTCGGCCCGGAGTACCAGCTCGTGTTCGAGCTGCGTCCCGCGCACGATCCCACCAAGGCCTACGGCTTCGTGAATTGCGTCATCAGCCTCAAGGATTTGTCGTCCTCGATCTGGACCTGGCATCGCGACGGCGACAAATGGGCGGTCACGAAGATCATCGACATTCCGGCCGAGCCGGCGGATCCCGACGACCTGCCGCCGGTGCTCAAGGGCTTCAAGGCGGTGCCGCCGCTCGTCACCGACATCGATCTGTCGATGGACGACCGCTACCTCTATGTCGCCTGCTGGGGCACCGGCGACCTCCAGCAATACGACGTCTCCGATCCGTTCAAGCCCAAGCTCACCGGCAAGGTGCGCATCGGCGGCATCGTTTCGCGCGCGAGCCATCCGGGCGGCAAGAACGGCGCACTCAGCGGCGGCCCGCAAATGGTCGAGATCAGCCGGGACGGCAAGCGGGTGTATTTCACCAACTCGCTCTACGGCGCGATCGACCCGCAATTCTATCCTGCGGGCATCGACGGCTGGATGGTGAAGCTCGATGCCAAGCCCGAAGGCGGCATTGCCTTCGATCCGAAGTTCTTCGTCGAATGGCCGAAGAGTCACCGGCCGCATCAGGTCCGGCTCGACGGCGGCGACTGCTCCTCGGATTCCTATTGCTATCCGTGAGGCGGAGCGCGGACGACAGCGGCGGAGGACCACAGCGCGGATCAACAGATGCTCAAACCGTCATCCCGGCCAAGCGAGCGCAGCGAGCGCGCGCCGGGACCTATGAACACCGGCTTCAGGAATATTCATAAAGCGGTGGCCATAGGTTCCGGCTCTCACGCTTCGCGTTCGGCCGGAATGACCAACTGATTTCTGCCGCATGCCTGCAGAGCTCTGGCCCTGGCTGGCGCTCGCCGGGCTGGGTTTTTTCCACGGCATCAATCCGGCCATGGGCTGGCTGTTCGCGGTTGCGCTGGGATTGCATCGCCGCAGCGGCGCGGTCGTGTTGCTTTCGCTCTTGCCGATCGCGCTCGGGCACGCCACGGCGATCGCCGTCGTGGTGTTTGCGGTCCTGGTGCTCGGTCTCGTGATCGATCACGGCATGCTCAGCCATGTCGCAGGCGCCATCCTGATTGCATGGGCGCTCTGGCACGCGATCTATGGCCACCGGCATCGCTTGCGCGTCGGCATGCAGACCGGCCTTGCCGGGCTGGCGCTGTGGTCGTTCCTCATGGCGAGCGCGCATGGGGCCGGGCTGATGCTGATCCCGGTGCTCATCCCGTTATGTCTATCCGGCGCCACAGGCGTGACGGCCGCGAGCGGCTCCATTGCGCTGGCGGCCGTTGCCCTCCATACCGGTGTGATGCTGGGGACGATCGGCGTCGTCTCGCTCATCGTGTACGAATGGGTGGGGCTCGCCTTCCTGCGCTCCGCCTGGATCAATCTCGATCTGGCCTGGATCCTCGCCCTCGGTGTCTGCGGGATTTTTCTGATGATCATCTGATCCGGCCGTGCGCAGCGCGGGCGCGGGGCGCGATCGATCGGGCGCTTGCCTGCCATGCGCGAGCGCGCGAGGCCGCTGGCCCGAATCCGGCGAGGTCGCAGCGGGGGACCCAGCGCGGGGGCTTGCGCTCGCATGCAAAACACAACGACCCGCGGCGCGCCCGCGGCAGGCGCCTCATGCTCTCGCGCTCTTGACCCTCAAAAATATTTTCTCTTTGAAATCCAAGGCCGCCTGAGGCTACGTTACGGCCAATTGAGGGAGGTATGTCATGGCACTGGCGATCAACGACACGGCCCCGGATTTCGAGGCACAGACCACCGAGGGTTCCATTCGGTTCCACGATTGGATCGGCAATTCCTGGGCGGTGCTGTTTTCGCACCCGAAGGATTTCACGCCGGTCTGCACCACGGAGCTCGGCTATATGGCCAAGCTCAAGCCGGAGTTCGACCGGCGCAACACGAAGATCATCGGCCTTTCCGTCGATCCGGTCGACAGCCACTCCAAATGGGCGAACGACATCAAGGAGACCCAGGGCCACGCGCCGAACTATCCGATGATCGGCGACCCCGACCTGAAGATCTCCAAGCTCTACGGCATGCTGCCGGCGAGCGCCGGGACGAGCGCGCAGGGGCGCACCCCGGCCGACAATCAGACCGTGCGCAACGTGTTCATCGTCGGACCCGACAAGAAGGTGAAGCTCATCATCGCCTATCCGATGACCACAGGTCGCAATTTCGACGAGGTGCTGCGCGTGCTGGATTCCCTGCAGCTCACCGCCAAGCACAAGGTCGCGACCCCGGTGAACTGGAAGCAGGGCGACGACGTGATCATCGCGGGCTCGGTCTCCGACGAAGAGGCCAAGAAGACCTATCCGCAAGGCTGGAAGGCGCCGAGGCCCTATATCCGCATCGTTCCCCAGCCGAGGACGTGACCTTCGCCGTCGCGTTTACCACGCGGAAACCTTGACATGCCGCGAGCCGGAGAGGTCCGGCTTGCGGCATTTTCACATCGGCATCGCGCGGCCCGCTCGGGGCACTCGTCTATTTCTTGAGAAGCAGGGATTGCCCGCAATCGGCTCTCCGCCAGAACGGCGGCGGCGCCGGTCCGCGTCGCAAACCTCGCCTCCGTGGCCGAAATTCGTCTGCTTTCGCGATCCGTGCCGCGAGCGCAAAGCGGCGCCCGCCACCGGTTCTTTCGATCCGCGGGCGCGATCTGACAGGGCAAGTCCGTGACGCCGTAACGGTTCCGACCTCGGTCGCGCGGGCATCACCCGGCGGCGCCGTTAGGCCGGATTCGAGTCCGGTGGGAACCAGGAGGAACTTCGGATTGTTCAAAGCGAAGGGGCGCGTCCCTGGTCACAGCCAGAGGAGAACCTTCGATGTGTGACTACAGTCTGCAACACGTAGCGTCTCGGCCCGCCAAGGTCGGCGACGAGCTCGTATCGACGAAATTCCACAATTCGATTACCCGCGGCTTTGCGGCCGGGGACGATCCGAATGTGGCGGTGTGCCTGCTTCCGGGCACCGAGCTCGCGTTCGAGAGCGATGTGGAATACGATCCTGCGCTCGGCTCTTTCCTTCCGAACCGAAAGGTCGGGGAAAAACTGGCGCGGTTCCGCAAGGTCAATAACGACCAGCCGCATGTGCATCATGACGCGCTCGAATTCCCGGGCGGTCAGATCGTGCTGCTCACGCGTTTGTGCGAAGGCCAGCGCGCGAAAGTGCTGCAATTGCCCGCCTCCGCCCAGGCCGAAATCGAGGCCACGGAGAGGCCGGTTGCTCTGGTCGAGGCCTGATCGGTCGCGTGCCGGCGAGCTCTCGGATACAGAAGAGCCACTCGGCTCGCCGAGGGCTCTTCTGACACTGCTCCGTTGCGGGCGTCCGGAATTCCTTCCCGGGCGCGGGGGGTACCTGCGTATCTGACGCCCGGTCGGAGCGTCTGAAGTTTGCAGAATTCCATTCCGCCGCTGCGGATCGGAGTCGCCGCGGCTTTGATTTCGATGGGCAATCGGAATTTCGTCTCAGCGAGCTGATTAGCAGCCGGCGGGGTCCCGCCTTTTGTCGCTGTCCTGCGCGGGTGAAGCATTTCGCACCGGTGGCGAGATCGCGGGCCGCTATGCGTGCGGATGCAGTTGAGAATTCCAAACAAAACCGGCTCTGGCGGATGCCAAAGCCGGTTTTTAGTCGAATGGTCCAGTTATGCTGCCTTCTTAGCCCGCCTGATGCTCCCGAGCGCTGTGCCGCAACGTCGCAGGTTTCGATCGGTCCCGCGATAAGCATCGTCGATGGCGGCCAGGCGATCTCCGAGCCATCGATTCGGATCCACCGCTCGTTCGTCCCGGATCGTTAACCGCGTTTATTAGTTCGGCCTTAAGCCCACTGTTGTTGTCTGGATCCGGGGTTTTGGGACGCGGAGGACGCCATGCGCGCATCGTTGGGTATCGTTGCGGTCGCAGTGCTGCTGATATCGCCGCTAACGGCGCAAGCCGCCGATCTTTACGGTCGTCCCGCCTACGCGCCGCCGCCTTACGCGACCCCATACCCGGTGCGCTCGCCCTGGAGCGGATTTTATCTCGGCGGCTTCATCGGTGCCACGATCGGGCACCAGAAATTCGACGAGCATGGCGCCAACCAATTCTTCGCCGTGACCGGGACCGGCGGCGCAAAGTTGCTGTCCCCGACGAGCGACCCCGATCCCGCGTTCGGTTTCGACGGCCACAAGGCCAGCCTCACCGGAGGCGGCTTCGTCGGATACAATTACCAATTCGGCAGGATGGTGGTCGGCGCCGAGGCGGATTTCGCGGCGAAGAAGACCGAGAGCGCGCCGAACGCGATCGTGATGACCAACGCGTTTTACGGCAACACCAATACGCCGGGCCAGACCGACACCGCCAGCCGCACCGAGTTCTTCACCGGACAGGTTCGGCAGAATTGGGATGCTTCCGCCCGCCTGCGATTGGGCGGCCTGCTGACGCCTTCGATCCTGCTCTACGGCACCGGCGGGGTTGCCTTCGGGTCGGTCGACAGCGCGTTCAGCTTTTCGGCCACGAGCGTGTACAACGAAATCGGCGGCGGCTCGGTCACCCATACCACGTTCGGAGCCGGGAGCTGGAACGACCTGCGCATCGGCTGGACCGCCGGCGCCGGCATCGAAACTGCGCTCGGCCCCAATTGGAAGGTCAGGGCCGAGTACCGCTTCACCGATCTCGGCCGATCCAGCAAGAATATCCCGCTCATCCGCACCACTTCCGGCAGCGCGCTGCCGAACGCCGGCTCTTCCGCGGCAGTCGCCGACGTGAGCGCGAGCTTCCATACGCTGCGATTGGGCGTTGCCTACAGCTTCTGAGCGCTTGTGTTCTTAGGGCGATCCGGACGCAGCTCGCATTTCCTAGACTAGGTGGCGCCCACGCGAGGAGCCGCCTCGGTGATTGCCCTCGCGAGCGCTGTCGCCACACCGGCATAGCTCCAATCATTCTGGTGAAGCTGTAATCCGTCAGGCTCCCTTTCGATCGTTTGATCGAACGGAATCCGCTCGATCACGTTCCAATAACCCATGAGGGCGAACCGGCGGAGCAAGTTGGCGCGCGCCTCCCGGGCGGCCTCGGCAATCAGCGCAACCATACGCTCGGCTTCGCTGGGATATTGCAGGACCGCGGGGGCGTACTGGAGATCCATGAGAACGACGTCCATGGGCAAGTCCCCGAGCCTCTTCAATCCCGTACGAATATCGCCGGCCACTTGCAAAAGATCGTACTGCTTCCAAACCGCGTTGGTTCCTATCTGCCAGATCACCAGGCTCGGCGCTTCATCGATCACGTCCTTCTGAAAACGCGCCAGCTCGTCGCCGGCCTCCTGGCCGCCGACGCCCTTGTTCTCCACCGTGATCGGCACACCGGGATATCGGGTCGTCAGCTCGACCGCGAGGCGCGCCGGATAGGATCGCTCCGCCGAGCTCGCTCCGACACCTTGCGTGGAAGAGGAACCGATGGCGACGATCTTGGCACTGCCCCGGTCGATCGCCTTGTCCAGATGCACGAGCCGGTGCTCGAAGCGGATCAAGTCGGCGGGGGCATCGTAGTGATCCGGCATCTCTTCGGCCGCAATTTGGCCGCTCACGCCGCGCGGCGCACCTCGTCGATGAGCGTGCGGTAGGACAGCGCCTCGGCGAGGTGGATGCGGCCGACGTTTCCCGCGCCGTCGAGGTCGGCGAGCGTGCGCGCGACGCGCAGCACGCGGTGATAGCCGCGCGCGGAGAGCCGCATCGCCTCGGCGGCGTCGCGCAACAGTTTCAGCCCGGCGGCGTCCGACTTGGCGATCTCCTCGAGCACGGGGCCTTGCGCCTGCGCGTTGGTGCGCACGCCCGCAAGCCCGAGCGCGGCGTAGCGTTTTACCTGCATCTCGCGCGCGGCGGCGACGCGCGCGGCGACCTCGCGGCTGCCCTCGGCGGGCGGCGGCAGGATCAGGTCGGCGGCGCTCACGGCCGGGACTTCGATGTGCAGATCGATGCGGTCCATCAGCGGCCCGGAAATGCGCGCCTGATAGTCCGCCGCGCAGCGCGGGTTCGGTCCGCGGTTGCAGGAGAACCCCGGCTCGTTGGCGCGCCCGCAGCGGCACGGATTCATGGCGGCGACCAGCATCAGGCGCGACGGATAGGTCACGCGGTGATTGGCGCGCGAGATCAGGACTTCGCCGCTCTCGATCGGCTGGCG